>QCEW01000003.1 GCA_003280445.1 Prochlorococcus sp. AG-363-A03
TGGATTTACTTTTGATGTTGGGGCATCAATGATTTTCGGCTTTGGTGAAAAGGGGTTCACCAATTTACTAACCCGAGCTCTCAAAGATGTTGGACAAGAATGTGAGACCATTCCTGACGCTACACAATTGGCATATCATTTACCTAATCATTTAGAAATTGCAGTTGATAGAGATTATAAAAAATTCATAAATAAGCTAATTGATTTATTTCCCCATGAAGAGAAAGGAATAAATCATTTCTATGAAACATGCTGGGATGTATTTAAATGTCTAGATTCTATGCCTTTACTTTCAATAGAGGATCCAGGATATCTAATGAAAGTTTTTTTCAAATCACCTTTATCATGCCTAGGACTTGCTAGATGGTTACCAGTCAATGCCGGAGATGTTGCTAGAAAATATATAAAAGATCCTGCACTTTTGAAATTTATAGATATTGAATGTTTTTGCTGGTCAGTTATGCCAGCCGACTTAACACCGATGATAAATGCTGGAATGGTCTTTTCTGATAGGCATTATGGTGGTATTAACTATCCAAAAGGAGGTGTTGGAATTATTGCAGAAAAATTAGCGAAAGGGATCGAAAGCTTTAAGGGAGAAATCAGATATAAAGCTAAAGTAAAAAAAGTACTTTTCAAGGAAGGGAAAGCAATAGGTGTTTCACTTGATAATGGTGAAGAAATATATGGCAAAACAATAGTCTCTAACGCAACAAGATGGGATACATTTGGTGGCCAGGGAATCAATGATCCACTTGTAGAGCCAGATAAAACCCCACGGGCTGAGACAAAATGGAAAAATAGATATATCCCTTCTCCTTCATTTTTATCTCTACACTTAGGAGTAAGCAAAGAATCTATTCCTTCAAATACACATTGCCATCACTTGCTTCTCGATGCATGGGAAGAGATGGAAAATGAACAAGGAGTTACATTTCTGTCAATTCCTACTCTTTTAGACCCATCATTAGCACCTTCAGATAGTCATATTGTTCATGCCTTTACTCCTTCTTCAATGGATTGTTGGGAGGGATTAAGTAACAAAGAATATATTGATAAGAAAAAAGAAGATGGAGATAAACTTATTTCAAAGTTAGAAAAATTATTTCCAAACCTCAGTCAAAATATTTCACACAAGGAGATAGGGAGTCCAAGAACACATAAAAGGTTTCTTTCCAGAAACAAAGGAAGTTATGGACCAATTCCCTCTATGAGATTGCCTGGCCTTCTTCCCATGCCATTCAATACTACAAAGATAAAAGGACTCTATTGTGTTGGTGATTCTTGTTTTCCCGGTCAAGGGTTAAACGCAGTAGCTTTTAGTGGTTATGCCTGTGCACACATAATTGGGAAAAAGTTGGGATTGAACAAATGGGAACTTCCAAAATAACTTTTTCAAATATTTCTAGAAGCTATGAAGGCAAATTATCCAGACTAAACCTATAGCCCTGCTGGCGAACAGTTGTAATTCCTCCGCCGTCACCTAAACCTGCTTGCTCTAGTTTTCTTCTAAGCGTCAGGACCTGTGTATCAACAGAACGAGGGCCGCCACTAAATGGAGGCCAAGCCATTCGAAGTAACTCATGGCGGCTTCTTACCATGCCTGGTGGCATTAACAAGGCACACAACAAAGCAAATTCTCTTGGACTTAGTTCTACTGGCTTCTCTCGCAAGGTGACCTGCCTTAGAAGGAGATGAACCTCTAGGGGACCAACCGCGACACGTTCTTGTAAACCAATTCTTCCTCTTTTAAGTAAAGTCCTGCATCTAGCAGCTAATTCTTCTAAACCAAAAGGTTTCCTTAAAACATCATCAGCCCCATCATCTAAAAGTCCCACAACAGGTTCAACCCCTGTTCTTGCTGTTAGGACAATCACTGAACATCCCAATTGTTGTGCAAGTCGAAGTGCTGAACTTTTTTCTAATAATTCAGCACTAACTAATAAATCTGGTGATTGATCGCGACAAAGGTCAACGGCCTCCTCAGCAGAACCTACTGCTGCGGCAAGTTGTCCGTCTTGCCTGAGCCTCTGAACCAAAACAGTTCTGAGAGTTGGATGTGGTTCTACAACAAGCACCTTTGAGGGTGATTGCGTGGTTGCTTGAATAGGAGAAGAACCTGATGAGGATCCTTGAATTTGCTCAGTAGCAAGCTGATCTGCAGGTATTAATGTCACAAGTCAGAAAAGTAGACCCTTAGACTAGGGAAGATATTAAAGCAAACTGTTCACAGACTACCAAGAATAGCCTGTGTCTTAGCAAACCATGACATCTTTTGATGCTCCAGAAGCAATAAAACACTTCCAATCAATTTGTGATGCCTGTCAAGAACTAACAACTCGATACCACAGTCCTTCTGAGCTTAGAATCTATGCAGATGGATATTTGCATGCTCTCAGAAATTGCAAGACCTTAGGCTCTAGGGATCTAGAGAAGTTAGAAGCTTTAGTTGATAGATGGATAATGGATCCTTCAAGCTTTATTGGGCCAGATGGAGATATTAATAACCTTTTTTTTCAAAAAGAAGCCTAGAAATGAATCAAAAAGGTAACAAGTTATGAAGCTAGTGCAATTTCTAATTTTTCTTTCAATTCTCCAGAGTTGTACATGCTTATTAAGATGTCGGAGCCTCCAATAAATTCTCCCTTCACATAAACTTGGGGTATTGTTGGCCAATTTGAATATTCTTTAATACCTTCTCGAATTTCCATATCTGAAAGTACATCAAAAGTATCAAAGCTCATTCCCAATGAATTAAGAATTTGAACTACATTATTGGAAAAGCCACACTGTGGCATCAACTTATTACCTTTCATAAAAACAAAGATTGGTTTGGAATTAACTAAGAGTTCAATTTTCGAGCGAGTTGTGGAATCCATTTCGGAAAAGTTATTGAGGAGTTGAGGTTTTCAAGGCCAAAGCATGAATTGTTTCTTTTCTCAATTCATTTTTTAACGCACCATAAACAAGTTGATGTTGTTGTACAAGAGATAATCCAGAGAATTCACTTGATACGACATTGACTTCAAGATGATCACCACCGCCCATATCTTTCACATCAATTTGAGCATCGGGAAGTGATTGCTTAATTAGAAGAGTAACTTCTTGGGCTGTAATCATTATCAAATAAGGAATTAAAGTGAATTTGGAGAAAATAAATTCAATGTGAGTGCTAAAGATTCAACTAAGTAAAATCATATTATCTTCTACCAACAGATAACAAAGCCGATTGTTCAGCACTTCTCATACTTTTGGAAAGTTCAATATTAAAGTCATTTGTAGATTGCTTAAAACCCCTCGAAATAATTATTGGTTTAGAGAAACAAATTGAAGCCGATCCATAAAACTTCGGGATAACATCGCTGTAGGCCAAACCTACTGGAACAATTTTAATTTCCAACCCTTTGTTAGAAGCCAGTTGAGCTAAGCGAATCAAGCCTTTTTTAAGTTTTACCGGCTCGCTAGATCGATTTATCTTTCCTTCTGGGAAAACAACTAGTTGCTGTCTTGAAATCAGCAAATCAACTGCATATCTAAGAGTAGTTAAAGAAGGTCTTCCTTGATCAATTGGGAAACAACCCAACCTGTTTAAGAACCAACCTTGTAACCCTCTCATTTCTGATCGGGTGACCATGTATCTACAATCTCTATTAGTGATCCTTCTCCCAGCAGCCATAGTCAACATCAAAGCATCCCATCTAGATCTATGAGTGGGAGCAAGTACAACAGATCCACTTAAAGGTAAATTTTCTCCACCAATAATTATTCTTCTTCGAAAAAAATTGTTCAAAGCAAAATCTTGCGTAGCAAACATAGCTAATCGACTCCAAAAAGGATCAACCCCGAGGCATATTTTTTTTTCTCTATGAAGAAGGGGCAAAAAACCCTCATTAATAACTCACTTAATGAAGTTAACTCCGAAAGCTTTATAATTAACTGTTGGACTGGGCAGTTACTCCAGCGGCTAAACTTTTTTTTTGCTTTTAATGAATACAATCAAAGGATACTTTAAATAGCTATGGCAAGTCTTGGCGTAAACATTGATCACATAGCAAATGTCCGAGAAGCTCGTAAGACATTTGAACCTGATCCAGTAAAAATGGTTCTTTTAGCGGAATTAGGTGGTGCTGACGGTATAACAGTTCATCTAAGAGAAGATAGAAGGCATATTCAAGATAGAGATCTGAATCTTCTAAAAGAGACTGTGCATACTCGCCTAAATCTGGAAATGGCTGCAACTGAAGAAATGACCGCAATAGCACTTAATCTCAAGCCAGATATGGTTACATTAGTTCCTGAAAAAAGGGAAGAGGTAACAACAGAAGGAGGACTAAATGTCATTAAACATAAAAACAAATTAAAGGAAATAATCCAACGTCTATCAGATGAGGGAATTCCAGTTAGTCTTTTTGTTGATCCAGTCCAATCTCAAATAGAAAATTGTTCTGAAGTAAAGGCCGCCTGGATTGAGCTACACACTGGTAAATATGCAATCACAAAAAACAAGGCTAGAGGTTTGGAATTATCCATTCTTAAAGAGAGCACAGCTAAAGCAAAATCCTATGGTTTGAGAGTAAACGCAGGGCACGGATTGACATATCAAAACGTTGAACCGATTGCAGCTATTGAAGGGATTGAAGAATTAAATATTGGCCATACAATTATTTCTAGAGCCCTTTCAGTAGGTCTATCTCAAGCAGTAAAGGAAATGAAAAGCCTAATTATCAATCCAAGAAAAGACAACTTCTTACTTTAAAAAATATCTTTAAATCGCATTTTGAATCTTGCTAACAATTTATCGAAGTAATAAAGCTGAATGGTTAGCAGAGATACTGGGACAAGAACTCCGATTAAATCCTCCTGAAATAACTGAAGAAGTTAATGTCATAGTAAGTACATGGCCATCAAGCAGATGGCTAAGTGAAAAACTTTCAATAATTAATAATATCAATGCATTAGTTAAATACCCTTTCCCTGGTACATATTTAAGAAAGTTAGTCAAGAGAATTATTGGTATTGATCCTAATGAAAAAGATCCATGGGAAAAGAATCATCTTGTCTGGAATATTTTAGAATTATTACCAGAATTAATGAAAGAGGAAGAAGCTCAGATAATTCGATCCTGGCTAAAATTAAGCAAGGAAGAAAACAAGCAAATCAATCTGAATTCATGGGATCTGGCAAACAATCTTGCGGAGATGTTTGATGATTACATACTTTATAGACCTGAAATTATCAAACAATGGTTAAGCAAGAAGGAAAAGAAAACTTCTAGTGAAATTAATGTAAATAAAAATATCATTTGGCAAGAAATATTATTTAATTTATTATATAAAAAGATAAAAAAAGATCCGTTCTGCATCCAAGTCGAAAAAGCTATTAAACGTTTAAAGAAAGACGATATTTCTAAACTAGATTATCCAAAAAATTTATATATCTATGGACTTAGCAGTCTGGCACCATTGCAAATAGATTTAATTCAAGCATTTTCAAAAGTAATAAATATAAAAATTTATCTAATTTCCCCTTGTAATGATCTTTGGCAAAGATTTGAATCAAGAAGACTGCAATTCAGAAACACATGGAATACTCCTCCTGACAGGCAATGGTTACTGGAATCTCCAAGACTTGAAGCCTTACTTGGACGGATGGGGGCTGAATTTCAACAGTTGCTAGAGGGAAGTGGTGAATATCAATTGGGCGATAGAAATGAGGAAGGTATTTTTTCTCTCACAGCAGATATAGCCACTAATAAAGGGAATAAACCAAATTTATTAGAACAACTACAACAAGAATTGTTATCCACAAAAAGTGAAGTTTATTTAACTAAAGAAAAATCTGACAAATCAATACTTTTCCTTAAATCTTCAGGGAAGTATAGGCAAGTAGAATTAATACGGGACCATATATTACAGCTCTTGAGCAATAACAAGGGACTTCAACCCAGAGACATTTTGATAATGACACCACAAGTTGATAGCTATGCACCAATAATTAACTCAGTCTTTAACAACATAGATCAAAATACTACTCAGCTCCCATGGGTAATCACAGATAGAAGTCAAGAAGATAAAGTAGGTTTAATGCATTTTGTGTTAAATCTGTTAGAGATATCGGCATCTCGTCTAACCGCATCAATTTTCGAAAACTTATTAACTAATCCAGCATTACAAACACAACAGAATATAAGTGTTGATGAGGTGAGTGATATAACCAAAAGCCTTCAATCCGCTGGCTTTACTTGGGGACTTGATTCTTCAGAAAGGTTTGGGGACGAAACTCATAGCCTATGTTGGTGTCTAGAAAGAATTCTACTTGGTCTTGTTTTACCAGATAATCAAATCAATGTAATAAGCAATATCTCCCCGTATTCCGAGAATATTTCAAGTACAGAATTTATAAAAGCTTGGGGTATACTTTCAAAACTTTGTAATTATATCGATGCGATTCGTAGTAAACGTTCATGTAAAGAATGGATAAAACTCATAACATCTCTCGTAAAGGATTTATTTGGGGATGGTGGAGAATGGGCATGGGAAGAGCAACAACTACTAAATATTGTTAATAATTGGGGGCTCATAACAGATAATTGTGAACTAGAAATTGATTGTTTAGTAGTCAAAGACATTATCACCAAAGAATTAAGTTCTACAAATGGCAAATTTGGGCACAGGACTGGGAAAATTACGATCAGTGCCTTAGAACCAATGAGAGCAATCCCTCATCAAGTCATCATCGTCATGGGGCTGGAAAGTAGAACTTTTCCAAGAATAGATAATAGAAGAAGTTTTAATCTCCTAGAAAGGAAAAGAGAGCTTGGAGACCCAAACCAATATGACAAAGACCGCTATTCATTGTTAGAAGTTTTAATCTCAACTCGTCAAAATCTTTTAGTTTCTTGGAATTCTAAAGATGAAAAGACTGGAGAAGATCTTGAACCTCCCAGCCCTATTCAACAATGGTTGAATTACTTAAAAACAAAATTAGGAGCCAACACCTTTCAAGAAATTCTCATTGAGCCTCCTGCAAACCCTCTTGATCATTTCAACTTTATAAAAACCGAACATCCACAAATCATGAGTTGCAATAGGAAGAATCTAGAAGCTAGAGAATGGATTGATAAAGCATTACCGACTAAAAAAACCTCACTAGCATTACCGATAAAGTGGAAAGAAATAAACTTAGATGGATTACAATCTTATTCCTTCGAGAAAACCAAAGAATGGTTACTCAATCCACAAACAACATGGTTAAAAGAAAATGCAATTCAGTCAAAAGAATCTTTCAATCTTATTGAAGACAATGATTTACTCGAGCTTTCAGAATTAGAAAGATATATACTTCTTAAACATAGATTAGAAAATAGTGATCTCAGAGATATTAACGGCTCAAATAATAACTCAAATTACTGGAAAGAGACCTATTCTGGCAAAGGTATTTTCCCTCCAAAAGGTTCTGGGTTAATAGAGGAGGATATTCTTGAGGAGCGATGGAATAATTTAATGTCCGCAATACACGCAAGCGGGCAAATCACGAAAAGGAATATTGAGATGCAAGAGTTAGAGGGTCAATTTTACTTTGGAGGGAAGAATTTAATACAGATTGAAATTGGAAGTTTAAAATATAAAACTCTTATGAATGGATGGCTAAATCATTTATATTTATCTGCAAATAGTTCATTTAATTATAAAACACTAATTATTTCAAAAAAAATAAATTATAGCAAAAAAGTGGATTTCGAATTGAGTAAGGAGCTTTTACCAATTAATACCAAAGAAGCGACTAAAACTCTAAGACAAATACATCAATTAGCAGCCGCAGGAATAAATAATTGTTGGCCTATACCACCAGAAAGTGGTCTGGCTTATGCCCTTGCTAAAAAAGATAAGAATAAGAATGAGCAAGAGTTATTTCAAAAGAAATGGGAAGGTGATTTATATACGCAAGGAGAAAGAGAATCTCTAACAATGGAACTTTGCTTTGGCAAAAAATGCAAAGCCTCTACTTTTTTAGACTTTGAATCATTTAATGAAGTATTAATGAGTCTCTATGAACCACTCTTAAAAAAAATCAACTAATCTAGAAACTAAAATGAAGCAAAATCTAAGAAATCTATTTAACTATATTAAAACTCTCTTATCAAATTGGGGATTTAGCAAAGAGGGGCTATTTAATAATTCAAAAGGAGAGTGGTATTTATTTTCTCAAATATTTTTAATCCTCCTCCATTTTATACCTCCCTACCCAAAAATAAAGAATATACCATTTTTAATAAATACTTTTTGTATAATTCTTGGATTAGGAATTTCAATTCTAGGACTATTCATTGTTATTAAAGCAATCATAAGTTTAGGTGAAAATCTTACACCACTTCCTTATCCAATGAATGATTCGACTCTGATAATAAATAATTCATACCATAATTCTCGGCACCCCCTTTATAAGGGATTATTATTTATTTCATTAGGAATATCTATTTTTTCATTGAGTCTAATACATCTATCTCTACTTATTTTTTTAGCTTACATTTTAAAAATAAAAGCCTTAAAGGAAGAAGAAATGCTGAAAATGAAATTTCCTGAATACAAGAAATATATCAAAGAAGTACCAGCAATCATAAAAAATATAAAATATTTAGATTGGAGATAATGAAATGACCATTAACAATTTAAACCATCAAACGCAAAGGATAATAGAGAGTAAAATACTTAGTACTTATTTTATTATTATACCTATGAAATAAATATGACTAATATAGAATTATTTCAAGCAAACAAATATCCCTTAACGAATGGGATGCGTCTAATAGAAGCAAGTGCTGGAACAGGGAAAACATTTTCTCTTGCTCATCTTGTCTTAAGGTTATTAACTGAACAAGGATATTCAATAAATGAAATACTTGTTGTCAGCTTTACAGAAGCAACAGCATCAGAAATAAAAGCAAGAATTATTGAAAGATTAATTTTGGCTTTAAAAGTGATTGAATCAATAAATACAAGCGTAAAGCCCTATCAAATAGACAACGTATTAAATGAATGGGTCGAATTAAATATAACATCTGAAGAAAGAGCTTTATATATTGCTTCTCTACTCTTAGAAGCATTGGAGAGAATTGATAATGCAGATATTACTACAATTCATGGTTTTTGCAGTAAAACACTTCGTAGAGACGCTCTTGAGAGTGGAAATTATTTAAATCCAACCATAGAAAAAAATTCAGAACTACTAATAAATGAAATTGTTGAAGAATATTGGAAAGAAGAAATATTAGAAATAGACACTTCAGAATTAAAAGGGATATTTAAAACTAATTTCAATCGTAAGAATTTAATTCAAGTTCTTAATTCATTGGATAATGATCCAAATAATATTTTCAAACAAACATTTAATGACTTAAAAATAGAAGAAAGTCTTTCAAATCAATTAACCAACTATATTGAATCATTATGGATAAAATTTAAGGCTTTATGGGAAGAGAAGGGCCAAGAACTTGAAGATTGCTTCATAGAGATTGCTAAGGATTTAAGGTCTCAGGGTATTAAAGAGACAAAGCCATACTCATCCAAGCCCAGAAAAAATCGTTACGAGCTTTTAAGTAACTGGATTGAAGAATATAAAGAAAAAAAGCGTCCATCATATGAAGATATTCAAAATCAAAACCTTATAAATAAATATTTTCATCCTAAAAATATTTATAAATTAAATATGAAGTATAAAATTGATTGTTGTTCAAAAGGAATGCAGTCATTTCTAGATATTATAGGAGATTTATATGATAGTCCAGGTGAATTCGTTTGGGAACATGCCTTGTTATGGACTAAGAGAGAACTTGACAAAAGAAAATCTAAAAATAGTTTGATAAATTATTCTGATCTACTTAAATTATTAGATTCTAAGAACCTAAATAGTAATGGAGTTAAAGATGAAATTAATCCTAGTAATATCTATAAAAACTTAAAACTTAGATATAAAGCAGCCTTAATAGATGAATTCCAAGATACTGATCCAGTTCAGTTAAGATTACTAAAAGGAGTCTTTGGCAACCGGTCGACACATCTATTACTAATGATTGGAGATCCAAAGCAAGCAATTTATAGTTTCAGAGGTGGAAGCTTAAATACATATATGAAAGCCAGGGGAGCTTGTGATCGAATTCATTTAATGAATACTAATTATAGAAGTACAAAACCTCTGATTTTAATACTCAATAAATTATTTATTGATGGTTTAATAAGGTCAAATCTATCAACTCAAGAACTTAATCCATGTTCACAAGAAGATCAACTAAAACTGAATGGAATAAAAGAACCATTTAAGATAATAAATCTAATAGAAAATCATAAAAAAGGGAAAGTAGAAAGAACTAAATTGGAATCAAAAAGCAAAATAGAAGATAAAATTCCGAATGTTATTGGAAATTATTTGTTAGAACTATTAAGCAATAATCCCGACGATTTAAACCCCTCAGATATTTGCATACTAGTTAATAGACACGATCAAGCTAAAGATATTCATAGCTATTTATCCAAAATAAAAATTCCTTCACAACTCCTAAGCAATGAAAATATATTTACTAGAGAGGGAGGTCAAATCCTGCAGATTTTCATTAACTGTATCGTCAGTCCATATAACCAACAAAAACTTGCCCTACTAGCATGTTCTGAGCTAATGCAATGGGAAAAAGAAAAACTTATTGAATCAAAAATTAATGGCGATTTTGATTCATTATCTTCGAAGTTCTATGAACTTTCCAAATTATTTCCAAAAATTGGATTATTAGGGTGTTTATCAAACTTTCTAGAAGGGAAGTTATTAGCTGATCTTTCTCGTAGAGGAACTTTATTAGATGATCTTTATCAAAGCTCTCAGTTAGTAGACGAACAGATCTATCGACAGAAATTTAATGCTTTCAGAGCATCACAATGGCTTAGTAGTCAAAGGTTCCTATCCATTGGGGAAATACCTGAAGAATATCAACCTAACAGTGCCATTAGTAATAGCTCCGTGAATATAATTACAATTCACAAGAGTAAAGGACTTCAATTTAAAATAGTAATTTGTCCATACTTGTGGCAAAAGCCTCCAGATAAAAATAATCATTTATGGAAAGACAATCAAAATCTATTAATTTCTAAAAAGTATAAATGGCATAGAAAATATAGTTCATATCAAGATTACATTAGAAAAGAATCATTAAAAGAAGCAGAGCGGTTAGCTTACGTTGCTTTTACAAGAGCTAAAAAACAATTAATTGTCCTTTGGGCAAAGGCTGCTGGCCAAGAAGGAAACCCTCTTTCAGGTTTTTTATTTGGATCTGAATCAATAAATTTAAATATAGAAGACCATACAAAAGAAATGATGGAAAAGTCATTCAAGAAAAGGGAGCTAAAAGTTGATATTCAAGATGTAAGAGCAATTGACACTAATAAAACATGGACTCAACCTAAAAGTGAAGTCAAATTATCGCTTGGACAAATTCCTAACCATCAGTTTGAGAATAGTTGGGGAAGGTATAGTTTTTCAAAATGGATAATACAAAAAAATGACGAATTAATTCTCAAAAACTTATCAGATGAGTTGAATGAAGATCATACTTTTAAAGATGATGTTGAAGATGTAACTCTCCAAAAAATTGATCAAGTATTTTCAGACAAAGATCAAAGAATTGACAAATTAGAAGATCAGATATGTTTCAAAGAAAGTCCTATTGGAGATTTTCCTCGAGGCCCTATAGCAGGGACTTGTCTACATAAAATACTTGAAAGAATAGATTTCAATGATATTGAAAATCAAATAAAAGTCTCCACCATAATAGAAGAAGAATTAAATATAGTTAATATAAGTAATTCATTTATTGAACCAATTAAAATTTTATTAAACAGAATTGCAAATATCCCTTTAGGGGGGCCTTTAGGTAATTTTAAAATGAAAACTTTAAATTCCAAAAGCTCTATCAAAGAATTAAAATTTGATATTCCAATTTGTCATGAAGCTAATCCTATTAATACTCTCGAATTATCATCAATATTTAAAGAAGATGCTCAAAATAAATATGGCTCAGACTATATAAATAAACTGATGAATCTAAATATCTATAGCAGTGGTTTCTTAACCGGATCCATAGACCAAGTTTTTGCAGACAACCCAAATCATGAAATTGCTAAATGGTGGGTTTTAGATTGGAAAAGTAACTGGATAGGAAGTCCGTTATCAAAAGAGGATTGTTCTTCTTGTGGTCCCTCAAATTATTCAACTGCTAGAATGGATGAAGAAATGTACCATCATCACTATCCACTACAAGCCCATATATATTTACTTGCTTTACATAGATTTCTAAATTGGAGACTCCCCGGTTATTCACCCAAAAAACATCTTGGAGGTTATATTTACGTCTTTTTAAGAGGGCTTCCAGATAAAGATGATTTAGTAGATAAGAATTTTCCTAAAAGTACTCCAGGCTTAATCGTCGAACCTGCCCCTATTGAAAGAATTCAAAAGTTAGATTTATTGATTAAAAGACGTCAAAAATGAGAGAACCATTGAAAAAACATTTTTCAACTAGTTTAAATAAATCATTATTAGCTACTCTAATTCGCTATATCCCACCCATAGAGTTTAATGAAGCATTAATTGATGTCGTAAATGTCTTAATGGATGGATTATTAAGAGGTGAAGTTTATATAGACATGAAGGAAATCCCTAAAAATCTTGAACTTAAATATAAAGGTTGGCCCACCTGTCACATGAAAGCCTTGTTAAAGAGTGGCTGGACTAAAGGAGATAACTCCCCAATAGTTTTAAATGGGGAGTTAGTCAGTTGGCGTCGAACACATAATGAGATAATTGAGACCATTCATAAAATACTTCTAAGGAATCACCCTATTAAACAGCTATCTAAAGAATCACCTCTTCGAATTGATGCTAAGAATTTAGAGCATCTAAATATTCAACAAATAGAAGCTGTGAACCTTGTTAAAAGTGAGCAAATCATCTTATTAAGTGGTGGACCAGGCACAGGTAAGACCAGTACCATCCTTCAAATGCTTGTACAAGCACTAACAAAGAATCCCACTCTTGATATTGCAATGGCTGCTCCAACAGGGAAAGCCGCAAAAAAACTAAAAGATACTATTCAAGAAGGTATTGAAGATTTTGAAGATCCTTTAAAGGATAAACTTTCTAACATTCCTTCTAAAACATTACATAAATGGTTAGAAGCAGGACCAAATGGCTTCAAAAGAAACTCTCAACGTCTATTAAAATTAGATCTAATAGTTATAGATGAGATGTCAATGGTTGACTTGCTAACAATTAATGGATTGCTCGATGCTTTAACAAAATCATGTCAAATAATCCTAGTCGGTGATCCTGACCAATTATTACCAATAGGAAGTGGTGGTATATGGCAAATTTTGCAAGAGAAAGAAACGAAAACGAACTTTCAATCAAACTCAGTCCAACTTACAAAGTCATACCGCAACAAAGGAGATATCGCTTTATTAAGAAATACACTAAAAGATGAAGGAGTAAATGCTTTTTGGAACCTGCTTTCAATGAAAGAAGATTCATCAAATATAAGTCAATACCTTTCATCACTAAAAAGTATTCCAGATCCCGTAGTAAGGACGCTTTTCAACTATAGAAAGAAGCTTAAAAAGTTAACTGAAGAATCTATTAATTATATTCCCAATGAAGCATGGCAATCAAGCATGATTGAGGTAGCACAATCAGATGAGATTCTAAAACTCTTTAAATTCATAGATAATCTTCTTATACTTTGTCCGCAAAGATATGGACCCTGGGGTGTAAAAAAAATCCACGAATTTCTTTTAGGAAAAAAATTTGATAAGGAAGTACACAAGTGGGAGGAGGGAACCCCAATCATGGCAAAAAGTAATCAACCTGAAATAGGTTTAGCGAATGGAGACGTTGGGATAATTATTGGCAACGGCGAGAAAAGACGTTTTTTATTTAATGTTTTTTCTGAGGAACAAAGACTAGTAACTCGATTAATAAACCCATCAAGGCTAAATCTTTATGATGCGGCATATGCAATGACAATTCATAAAGCACAGGGGAGTGAAGCTGATCAAGTTCTTTTACTTTGGCCAAGCACCTTAAAAGTTTCAGAAGAGAAACCTCTCCTAAAATTTTATTCTGATGATTATGAAAAAAGAATGCTTTACACAGCTATAACTCGTGCCAAAAAAAAATTACTGGTAATTACCAATAAAGAAGAAGACTTTTAAAGATGTGGTCAACTTATTCCTAAAAGGATTTTTGAGATGATAAAATGATTCTTATATCCCTTTAACAAGGCGAGTCAGCAAAGCACGGTTATACACCGATCGGAAGTTGCCTGCCTAATTTGAAGGACAAAAAGGCAACCATTATTAGATGACAAATAAAAATCTACATGAGGATACCTCATGTCCAGTAGATCAAGATGTTCTCGATGAATCTACTGAGAATGTATTGGATGAAGGTGACCAAAATTCAAAAAATGGATTTTCGGAATTTAATTTTAGCGAAGAACTAATTCAAACAATCTCCAATCAAGGCTACTCTTCACCTACTCCTATTCAAAAAGCTGCAATTCCTGAATTACTTCTTGGTAGAGATTTAGTTGGACAAGCTCAAACAGGTACAGGTAAAACAGCCGCATTTGCATTGCCTATCCTTGAAAGACTGAAAAAGAATGTTGGACATCCACAAGTATTAGTTTTAGCTCCAACTCGCGAGTTGGCTATGCAAGTGGCTGAATCATTTCGTACATATTCCGCAGGTCATCCGCATTTTAAAGTACTAGCAATATATGGAGGCTCTGATTTCCGAAATCAAATCAACACTCTTAGGAGGGGAGTTGATGTAGTCGTTGGGACTCCTGGGCGAGTCATGGATCATATGCGACAAAAGACTCTCAATACTAGTCATTTAAGTTGTTTAGTTCTTGATGAAGCTGATGAAATGTTAAGGATGGGATTTATTGATGATGTTGAGTGGATTTTAGAACAATTACCAGAGGAGAGGCAACTGGTTTTATTCTCCGCGACAATGCCATCTGAGATAAGAAGATTATCAAAAAAATATTTAAATAGTCCTGCGGAAATAACTATAAAAGCAACTGAATTGAAGGAAAGGCTTATCAGGCAAAGGTACATAAGCGTTCAAAATATTTATAAAGTTAATGCACTCCAAAGAGTACTTGAAGCTGTATCAGAAGAGGGAGTAATAATATTTGCTAGAACAAAAGCTATTACAATTGTAGTAGCTGAAAAATTAGAATCATACGGATATAATGTAGCTGTTTTAAATGGAGATATCCCTCAAAATCAAAGGGAAAGAACAGTTGAAAGATTAAGACAGGGTTCTATCAATATTTTAGTAGCTACAGATGTCGCAGCAAGAGGTCTTGATGTCGATCGAATTGGTTTAGTTATAAATTATGACATGCCATTTGATCGCGAAGCTTATGTTCATAGAATTGGCAGAACTGGTCGTGCAGGAAGGAATGGTGAAGCTATTCTTTTTGTCAATCCAAGAGAAAGATCATTTTTAAGTAATCTTGAAAGAGCTGTAGGTCAACCAATTGAAAAAATGGATATTCCAGACAATGAACTTATCAACAGCAACCGAATTCAGAAGCTTAAAGAAAAATTAATAAAAGCTGCCTCAACGGAAAGAGAGAACCCAGAAGAGTCAGACATTCTAGACACATTAATAACAAATGTTGAAAAAGAATTGGATATAGATCCGAAAGATTTAACACTTGCTGCATTAAATTTAGCAGTTGGTTTTAATCCACTCCTTGAGAATGGAAGTGAGGATTGGATCAGGCAATCAGCTCAAAGGAATACAAGAAATGATCGACGAGATAACAAATTCAAACAACGTCGCAGAGGTGATTTTGATAACAACCGACTTGAAGATGAAATGGACAGATTCAGGGTCGAAGTTGGACATCGAGATAGAGTTAAACCTGGGAATCTAGTAGGAGCGATTGCGAATGAAGCGGGACTAAAAGGAAGATCTATAGGCAGAATAAGAATATTTGAGAACTACAGCCTTGTAGATTTACCAAAACAAATGCCTGATAATGTTTTCCAAGCTCTAAAGAAAGTCAAAGTAATGAATAGAGAATTACAGATAAACAGAGCTGACTGATAGAAAAAACCACTAATAAAATGCTTAGTAAATTATTATTAAGAAGCATGATCATATTTCTTCTCATAGATATAGGTATCAATTTGGAAGCTCAGGAAAAAACAATTAGTACCAAAAATAGTCTTATCAATAAATTCTGTATTGCGACATTAAAATCAAAACTTGATATAAAGAATAAGCAAAATTTAAATGAAATTAGTGATTTTACATGTGATTGTTTTTTTGAAAAATATAATTCTGGAAATTCTTTAAAGAACTCTCGTACTTACTGTAGGGATAAAGCTTCTGAGAAGTACAATCTCTAAAAGAATATTAATCTAAATCAAATGTATACTTCAAATTCAAAAATAAAAAAAATCCCATTAACAAGACTTTTAAGTAATCTTAAAAGTCAAAAGCGCCTTATTTATTCAGCTATTACTTGCTCAATACTAAATAAGTTTTTTGATCTTGCACCACCAGTATTAATTGGCATATCTGTTGATGTAGTAGTAAGAAAAGAAAGTTCATGGTTAGGTTCAATTGGCTTTAATACTGTCCCAGACCAGTTAATTGCACTTGCAATAATTTCATTCTTAATTTGGACTGCTGAGTCATTCTTTGAATATTTATATGGATTATTGTGGAGAAATTTAGCTCAAAAGACACAGCACTATTTAAGAATTAAAGCATATGACCATTTGCAAAAATTAGAAATGACTTTCTTCGAATCAGATAATACAGGAAGGCTAATGACTGTATTGAATGACGATATTAATCAACTAGAGAGATTCTTAGATGAAGGAGCTAATAAAATTATTCAATTAATAATTACTGTTTTTATTGTTGGTGGGGCAATGATTTTATTAGCTCCAGGCATTGCATTGTTAGCATTCATCCCTATTCCATTTATTCTCTGGGGTTCGATTAATTTTCAGAAGAACCTAGCTCCACGTTACCTTGAAGTCAGAGAAAGAGCTGGAGATCTTGCCTCTCGACTGAATAATAACCTCAGTGGAATGCTTACTATTAAAAGTTTCGCTACTGAGGATTGGGAACTTGAAAGATTAAGAATCGATAGTAATTTATATCAAGAAAGTAATAGAAAGGCAATTAAGCTATCAGCAGCATTTATACCATTAATTAGATTCGCAATACTATTTGCATTCCTTGCCATATTAATTTCTGGAGGCTTCCAAGCTTGGAAAGGATTAATGCCAGTTGGAACTTATAGTTTTTTAGTTTTTATTACTCAAAGATTACTATGGCCCTTAACGACATTAGGGCATATTTTGGATGATTATCAAAGATCAATGGCCTCAACAAATAGAGTTTTAGATTTAATAGATACTCCAATAAAGATTAAAACAGGAAAAATCAAATTAAATCCTAATGATGTTCAAGGTGAAATCAAATTTAAAAATATTGATTTTACATACCAAGGTCGGCCTCAAGTTCTCAAAAACTTTAATTTAAATATTAGTCCTGGTAAGAAAATAGGAATTGTAGGTGCTACAGGTTCTGGTAAAAGTACACTTGTAAAACTATTATTAAGGCTGTATAAAATTAGTAAAGGTTCAATAGAAATTGATGGAAACTCAATTGAACTAATGGATTTAAAAAGTTTACGAAGATGTATTTCATTAGTAAGTCAGGAAACATATTTATTCCAAGGCACAATTGAAGAAAATATTTCTTATGGATCACAAAATATTGATAAATCAAAAATAAAGAATGCTGCAGACATTTCCGAAGCAACTGAATTTATCACTCAACTGCCAGAAGGGCTAAACACAATCGTAGGAGAAAGAGGACAAAAGTTATCTGGTGGACAAAGACAAAGAATTGCTATCGCAAGGGCAATATTAAAAAATGCCCCAATATTAATATTAGATGAGGCAACAGCATCTGTAGACAATGAAACTGAAGCCGCCATTCAAAGATCTCTAAAGAAGATAACTAATAGTTGTACGACAATTGTTATTGCACATCGTTTAAGCACAGTAATAGATGCTGACGAAATTATAGTTTTAGATAAAGGTAAAATTATCGAGAAAGGGACGCATTTTTCACTTCTAAAAAATAGAGAATTCTATTATTACCTTTGGAAAATTCAAGCTGGTGAAAATAATTAAATTATATGAAAAAAGTCAAAGAGCTAACTACTCTTTTAAAAGTATCTTGCATTTTTGACCAGCGTTGCTCACTAGTGCTAGCAGCAAGTGTATATAAGTAACCTCTATCTACAACGACAGTAGCAATTTCGTGCCTACTATTTTCTTCTAAATCAACAGAGTATTCAAGATCATAGAATTTGCGCTCATCAACTTGCCTCTCTGAAGCATCAATTAATTGAATAGGATTATTACTATTTTTTTCACCAAAGAGTCTTTCCCCTACAGCATCAGCTCCACCCAAATCATCTAAATCCACTTCGTTTCCCAATTTAGAAATAACAAGACTGAGAGTTTCATCGGAATTAATCAAGTCATGATAAACAACCTCTGGCCCATTATCGACAGCTACTCTTGTCCACCCTGTGGGGAAAAGGAAACCATATCTTCCATCTTGACTTTTAAAAGGTTCCAACCCTGCGGCTCCCCCAGTAGAGCAAGCTCCGAGGGCCAAGACCAACGCTATAGCCAAAAAGGATTTAACAGATGTTCGAAAAAATTTGATCATTTGGGAGACGCAAGCATCACTATTTTGATACATTTCTAATTTAACTGACGATAATCTTCTTTAAATTAGTGCAACCCAGATAAAACTCTGACTACATTCAAGTTAATTGCATCTGAACTCTGAGCGGCTTCACAAAACCATTATCAAAATTAATTGATCAATTTGAGCAATTGCCTGGTATCGGCCCCAGAACTGCTCAAAGGCTAGCTCTTCATCTTTTGCGTCAACCAGAAGACAAAATAAGATTGTTTTCAGAAGCTCTACTCAATGCGAAAAGTCAAGTAGGTCAATGCAAGACATGCTTTCATTTAACTTCAGGAGAACGATGCGAAATTTGTTTAAACAAGCAAAGAAATCAAGAACTCATTTGCGTTGTTTCTGAGTCAAGAGATTTGCTTGCTCTTGAACGCACTCGCGAGTACAAAGGTCTTTATCATGTAATTGGTGGGTTAATTTCTCCGATGGATGGTATTGGACCAGAAATGCTTGAAATATCAAGTCTTATCAAAAGAGTCGATAAAGAAAATATCAAAGAAGTCATCCTTGCCCTAACACCAAGTATTGAGGGAGATACAACTAGTCTTTACGTGGGTAGATTATTAAAACCATTCACAAAAGTTACTCGTATTGCTTATGGACTTCCTGTTGGAAGTGAGTTGGAATATGCAGATGAGGTAACACTCTCGCGTGCCTTAGAAGGTCGTAGAGACTTAGATTAACCACCAAACATATGACAACAACAACAAGAAAGAGAACTAAATATAGTAGCTTCCTACCGGAAGAGCGTTTACCTAATTGGATTAAGCCATCAATAGGCAACGCAACGCAACTGGAAAAAGTTCAAAAGCTCGTAAAGGAAAACAGATTGCATACGATCTGTGAGGAAGGTAGATGCCCGAACAGAGGTGAATGTTATGCCGCTGGCACGGCTACTTTTTTATTAGGCGGCTCAATATGTACAAGGAGCTGTGCCTTTTGCCAGGTAGAGAAAGGAAAGTCTCCCGAAAAAGTAAATATTTTTGAGGCAGAAAAAGTAGCAAATGCTGTTCAGATACTGAATCTCAAGTATGTGGTACTAACCGCAGTAGCAAGGGATGATTTACCAGATCACGGTGCAAGTCTATTCACGACAACTATGGATGCAATTAGATCACTAAATCCTGGTGTTGCAATAGAGGTACTAACACCAGATTTCTGGGGTGGCAACAACAAGGACAATGTCGAAAAGCAAAGAGAGCGACTTAAACTAGTTCTCTCAGCTAATCCTATTTGCTTCAACCATAATCTTGAAACTATTAAGAGACTTCAAAGAGAAGTCAGAAGAGGCGCCACTTACGAACACTCACTAAACCTCCTCAAATTCGCAAGAGAAATCAATCCAAAGATTCCCACAAAATCAGGAATAATGCTTGGACTGGGAGAAAAATTTCATGAAATAATTCAAACCCTTAAAGACCTTAGACAAGTCGACTGCCAATATTTGACTATCGGTCAATATTTACGACCTTCACTTGCCCACATTCCAGTTTCTCATTATTGGTCACCGAAAAAATTCAATGAATTTGCTTTAATAGCAAAAGGATTGGGTTTTAAGAAAGTAAACAGCGGGCCTTTAGTAAGAAGCAGTTACCATGCGAATGAAACCTTAGATTAGTCTCCTGAAAAATAGTTTTAACTAGTCCGACCAACTCCTATAACTTCTTTCAAATACTTTCTCACAATTACCTACCATAAACGTACCTGCACCTCCCCAAACAAGTCTCAAAGGCAAATCCAAAGGAGAAGATCCAACTTTCCGCACAGTATTAAATCCACGCCTACGAAAATAGCGTTGTAAGATTTCATTCTGATTATTTTCATCATAAATAGCCAGCAATCTCGCACTAAGGCAAGGAGTCTCTTCCAAAGCCCAGGCCATAGTTGCAGCCCAGATTAGATCACCTACTTTAGAATTGACGTTTTTACCAACCTTCATCGTATCAAGCTGAAGTCCTTTAGTATTTTTATAGGCCCATCCTTTCATTTCACCCAGTAACTGAATTTTAGTATTACTGTTTATTTCTCCAACAACTAGCTTAAAAGACCAAATATTTAGAGGCCTCCTAACTTGTATTCGAAGCAACAAACCCCTATCAGATGCTTCTTTTTCTATTTGATTTAAATTAGATCTAGTCATGAAGATGGCCATATAGAATTCTTTGGTAGACGTTTCATAATTTCATCAATTTGACGTTGTCTTTCAGCAAATCTAGCTCTGTCGCTATCTGTATATTTATTCACACAAGCATCACACTGTAAGCCTTTTATATACGTTGGTTTTTTTAAATCCTCGGGAGATATAGGCAATCCACAAGCATGACACATCCTGTGTGAACCTGGTGTTAGCTCATGATCTAAAGACACACGTTGATCAAAAACAAAGCACTCACCTTCCCATAAACTCTTCTCAGGAGAGACATCTTCTAGATATTTCAGGATTCCACCTTCAAGATGATGTACATCTTTAAAACCTTCATCTATCAAATAAGAAGTAGCTTTTTCGCATCTTATGCCTCCAGTACAATACATCCCTATTTTCAAAGAAGGATTCTCCTCGATTAAAGGTTTTAAATGCTTTTGAACCCAAGCAGGAAATTCACGAAACGAACTTGTATGTGGATTTAGAGCACCTACGAAATTTCCAATTTTTATTTCATACTCATTACGAGTATCAATAACAACACTATCAGGGTCTTCTAAGAATTCATTCCATTCGCAAGCTTTTATATATTTGCCTACAGATTTAGCAGGATTAATTTGTTTTAGCCCAATCGTTACAATTTCTTTTTTCTGACGAGCCTTAAAGCGTCTAAATGCCTGTTTTTCGGTCCAACTATATTTGACATTAATATCCGATACTTTTAAAAGTTTCTCTAGAGTTTCAATGAATTGAACTATCGCATTTTCAGTTCCACAAACCGTACCGTTAACACCTTCAGAAGCCAATAAAATAGTACCTTTTATCCCCTGATTCGTTGCTAAGTTAGTAAGTTCTTCTTTGATTAAAAGAATTTTTTGATCAATAATCGATATAAAATTGTAAAACGCAGCAACTTTATATTTGAATTTCTTAAGGCTATCCTCTGTTTTCATACTACTTATACTTGTGAGAAATTAGCAGTAATCCCAGCATCCGCTAAAAGTTTACGGTCTGCCTCCACCTCTGGATTACTTGTAGTCAATAGTGTATCTCCATAAAATATAGAATCGGCTCCCGACTGTAGACATAGTATCTGTGCTTCCCTACCTAACTGTTGTCTTCCAGCGCTAAGTCTTATTCGACTTTTAGGCATAATGATCCTTGCAGTCGCGACCATGCGAACCATCTCCAATGGATCAATAGAAGACAAGTCCTCCATAGGTGTCCCCTCCACTGCAACTAACGCATTGATAGGTACACTCTCAGGATGTGGATCTAAGGTTGCTAGAACTTTAAGTAAAGATGCTCTATCTGAAACAGATTCGCCCATACCAATAATCCCACCACAGCACACTGTAATTCCAGCCATGCGTACTCTTCTCAATGTTTCAAGTCGATCTTGATATGTTCGTGTTGAAATGATCTTGGAATAATGTTCAGGACTAGTATCTAAATTGTGGTTATAGGCTGTCAAACCAGCTTCTGACAATCTAGAGGCTTGAGAATCAGTAATCATTCCAGCTGTGACACATGCCTCTAGGCCAAGTTCTCTAACACCCCGGACCATTTCAAGCATTGAATCGAATGCGTTTCCGTCTTTGATCTCACGCCAAGCCCAACCCATGCAAAATCGATCTGCTCCGGCATCTTTAGCCGCTTTTGCTCTATCAAGAACTGACTTAACTTGGAGTACAGGATTAGGTTGAACCGTTGTTTCGTTGTGTACAGATTGAGGACAATACGCACAGTCTTCTGAGCATCCGCCAGTCTTAACACTTAGAAGAGAAGCAAGTTGAACCTTATAACCTGGATTGTAAGATCTATGGACTATTTGAGCTCTCCACAACAGATCCATTAATGGCAAATCAATTATCTCTTTGACTTCCTTTAAAGACCAATCATGTCTAATATCTCCACCTTTTATAGAATTAAAATCTAAATATGATGTGTCTTTGCTATTGAATTTATTAGATTCATGAATATTTGGATTGATTAGAGTCATAAATGGATTTGAATATAAAAAATTTAATTTCTATATAGTTTTAGCTAATAATCTAAAAAAAATCATAGAACTCAAGATATTCAATTATTTTAGTTATACACCTCCAAATCTTCTTCTCCTAGATTGGTAGTCAAGTAGTGCCTTAGTAAGAGTATCAGCATTAAAATCTGGCCATAATACATCTGTGACATGAATCTCAGCATAAGCTAATTGCCACAAAAGAAAATTACTTATTCTTTTTTCACCGCTAGTTCTAATAAGTAAGTCTGGGTCGACCTCACTAGCTGTAAATAATTCAGAAGCAAATACATTTTCATCTATCAAAGAAGGGTCTAATTCACCTTTAACAGAACGAGCTGCTAACTTTTGGGCAGCTCGTACTAATTCCCGTCGTCCTCCATAATTTGTACAAACATTAAAATGAATACCTTTATTGTTAGAGGTTGATTCAACCGACTCTTTTATTAAGTCCTTTAATGCAATAGGTAATGGATCAAGATCACCCAAGAAATTAATTTTTACTTCCTCAACTTTTAAATTAGTCAATTCACGTTTAAGAACACTTTCAAAAAGGGTCATTAAGAAATTTACTTCTTCGCTAGGTCTAGACCAATTTTCAGTTGAGAAAGCGTAAACCGTTAATGCTCCGATACCCCAATTACTGCATAAGTGCAAAGTAGTTTTCAGAGCCTCAACCCCAGCTGTATGTCCAATAGTCCTAGGCAAACCCTTGGCTTTTGCCCATCTACCATTTCCATCCATAATTACCGCAATGTGATCTGGCATACGAAGACGATCCAAATCTTTAGGTAAAGGAGATACCTTTCTAGAATTATCGGTGCTTATAACCGAAGGATAAGTCAATTTAAAGACTCCTTGCTGTCATTAATTTTTCCAAGATTAGCTCTGGATTTAGCAGCTTTAGTTTCAATATTAGAGGAAGTTGTTTTCAATGAAGAATTAATGCTGGTGGACTTAGATCCAGATGCGTTTGAAGGATCCAACAATTCTTTCAAAAGGTCAAGTAGTCGACTGCTTGTTATAGGTCTTTCTAGTCTTCCTTGACTAGCTAAGGATAAGGTACCTGATTCTTCTGAAACTACAACACAAATACATCGATCAAATCGTTCAGTTATCCCAAGAGCTGCTAAATGTCTTGTTCCGTACCTACTTATTCCCTGTCTTGAAAGAGGCAAAATCACTCCTGCTGAAATAATTCTATTACCCTTTACTAAAACAGCTCCATCATGAAGAGGGGTGTCAGCTGCAAAAAGATTTAATAACAATTCAGATGATAATTGAGCATCAATTGGAACTCCAGGGAAAAGGAAATCTTCTGGGCGTAAGTCACTGCCCATATCAACAACAATTAATGCTCCTTTTCTATTTTGTGATAAACGACCTGCAGCTTCAGTTAATTGAGCGAAAGTATTAGAACTTGCTCGAAATTCTTTTTGAGTATTTCCTAGAATCACAGCCAATCGTCCGGTACCTAATAACTCCATCAATCTCCTTAATTCTCCTTGCCATAAAATCGCTAAAGATAATGAACAAGCTAAAACCAAGGCATCTACAAGTTTTGAAGTGATTGGTAAATTTGCAAATCTTTGAACAAACCACGCTAATGAGACCAAGAAGAGATAGCCTCTTAGAAGCCATAATGTTCTTTGTTCTTTTACTCTTGTAAAAAGGAGCACTCCAAGAGAAGAAGCAAACAAGACATCAAGAAGAACACGCAGGTTTATAAGCCACCAGAAATTCACTCCTAATCCCCAACGTTATTTAAACTTACCTAATTCTTGGGAATAAAGCGATCAGGTAATACATCTAATTGCAATAGATCTTCAGGAAGTTCTCTCCTTTGAGTAAGCTCGGCCGATCCTTTCCAAACCATAATTGTCGCAGGTCTAGGTATTCTGTTGTAGTTGGAACTCATTGAATAGTTGTATGCACCTGTTCCAAATACAGCGAGAAACTCGCCGCTTTCACAAGATGGAAGGAGAAAATCTTTCAATAAAACATCTCCAGACTCACAATGCTTACCAGCGATAGTAACTTTTTCAAAATTTGTTTTTAATGGTTTATCTACTAAACAGGCACTGTATTGTGACTGATAAGTTATTGGACGAGGATTATCACTCATCCCTCCATCAACAGATAAATAAGTTCTGACACCAGGGACTACTTTTTTAGCTCCAATCTCATAAATAGTAAGCCCCGAATTAGCGACTAGAGATCTGCCCGGTTCACACATTAATCTTGGCAAATCTAGATTTCTTTCCTTACAGGCCTTAATAACAGCATTAGAAATAACTTCAACCCATTTTTCAATTGAAGGAGGATTATCTTCTTGCACATATTTTATCCCTAGACCGCCACCTAGATTTAAATCAGCTATTGGATGACCAATTTCTTGGGCAAGCTTTAATGCATCAGCCATAACCCCAGCAAGATCAATATGGGGTTGAACCTCAAAGATTTGAGACCCAATATGAGCATGCAGACCAGATAAATTTGCCCAGTTATATGTTTTTAATTCTTCTAAAACTGACTTAAGCTCATCAGGGTCAAAACCAAATTTGCTATCTAAATGTCCAGTCCTGATATATTCATGTGTATGGCATTCAATGCCAGGAGTAAACCTCAACATTAACTTTGCTGGCTTGTCATCGGAAGCAATATTTTTTAGCAGCTCAATATCGTGATAATTATCTAAAACAATAGTGACATTGTTTTTATAGGCAAAATCCAATTCATCATTAGATTTGTTATTCCCATGAAAAACTATTTTTTCCCCTTTAACGCCGCCCTTTAAAGCAGTAAGTAATTCACCTTCTGAAACCGCATCAAGTCCAAAACCCTCAGAAGCAATAACTGCACAAATAGCTAATGAGCTATTTGCTTTTGAAGCATACAAGGGGAGTGATTTTCCAGGATAATGTTTTTTTAAAGAAGAAATATAAGTTTTGCATGCAGTTCTAAGTGACACCTCATCAAAAACATAAAGAGGTGTACCATATTTTTTTGCGAGTTCACTAAGTTGACATCCACCAACAACTAATTTTTTATTCTCATTAATTTCTGAAGAGATTGGCGCTATATTCCGGTTTGGACTATCTATATCCACATTGGGTTCAAAAGCATTGGATCCATGCATAGAAATTTTTACTTTAATATTTAGCCAATCTAGAGATCAATCGACCGATTAGTATTCTTTTTAAAGAAAGAGGGACTAATTAATAGTCAGATATGAAATTCACAATAATTGAACTTGACAAAACACATTTAAATGAATGCGTGGATTTTGACCAAAAAACTATAAATGGTCTCTGGTCAAAATCTCAATGGGAAAGAGAACTGACTGACACTAAAAGGATTTGTCTGGGAATGATGGAGTTGGAAACTAAAAATCTTTTAGGGCTATGTTCGGCTTGGTTACTAATAGACGAACTATACATAACTTTTATAGCTGTTCATCCAATACATAAAAGGAAAGGACTCGGAAGATTTCTATTGTCAGATTTACTCAAACGTTCAAAATCACTTCAAATAAATCACATACATTTAGAAGTTAAAAACAATAACGAGCCCGCTAAAGCTTTTTACAAATCCATGGGCTTCAAAACACTAGGTAATAGAACTAATTTTTATAAAGATGGAAGTGATGCTCTTCTTTTAAAAAAAACCTTAACAAATCATAAAATCAACAATTAAGTACGGTTTACCGAAATCCAAAAACAATTAAATAGTCGTTTCTTTGCATCAATTAATACTTTTAATTATTTTTCAACGAACACTTAATATTTACCCTTTATAAAAAAAACCCTAACCGTACACATTTCACACTTAACCCTGATAAATTAGATTAAATAGTTAATGGCTAAAGCTAAATGTTCGAGAGGTTTACAGAAAAGGCAATAAAAGTGATTATGCTTGCTCAAGAAGAGGCAAGGCGCCTTGGGCATAATTTTGTTGGGACAGAACAAATCCTTTTGGGGCTTATTGGCGAAGGAACTGGTGTTGCAGCTAAAGTACTCAAATCTATGGGTGTAAACTTAAAAGACTCAAGGGTTGAAGTTGAAAAAATAATAGGGCGAGGTTCGGGATTCGTTGCTGTAGAAATACCTTTCACACCGAGAGCAAAAAGAGTACTTGAACTTTCACTAGAAGAAGCTCGCCAGCTAGGTCACAATTACATTGGCACCGAACACTTGCTACTTGGTCTTATCAGAGAAGGTGAGGGAGTTGCTGCTCGAGTTCTTGAGAATTTAGGTGTTGATTTAACAAAAGTTAGGACACAAGTAGTCAGGATGCTTGGGGAAACTGCAGAAGTTACAACAGGAGCAGGCTCTTCTAAAGGTTCAGCCAAAACAGCCACGCTAGACGAGTTTGGAACAAACCTTACTCAGTTAGCCAGCGAATCAAAGCTTGACCCAGTAGTGGGAAGGCATTCAGAGATTGATCGTGTAATTCAAATATTGGGTAGAAGAACTAAAAACAATCCCGTTTTAATAGGCGAGCCAGGAGTGGGGAAGACTGCAATAGCTGAAGGACTTGCGCAGAGAATTCAACAAGGAAATATTCCTGACATCCTTGAAGAAAAAAGAGTACTAACTCTTGATATTGGTTTATTAGTAGCTGGAACAAAATATCGAGGAGAATTTGAAGAAAGATTAAAAAAAATAATGGAAGAAATTAAATCAGCTGGGAACGTAATTCTAGTTATTGACGAAGTTCATACTTTAATTGGTGCAGGTGCGGCTGAGGGGGCAATTGACGCAGCAAATATATTAAAACCTGCTTTAGCCAGAGGAGAACTTCAATGCATTGGAGCTACAACCCTAGATGAATATCGCAAGCATATTGAAAGAGATGCTGCACTAGAGCGTAGGTTTCAACCTGTAATGATTGGAGAACCTTCAATCAAAGATACGATCGAAATCCTTAAAGGATTAAGAGAGAGATACGAGCAACATCACAGATTAAAGATTACAGATGCAGCTCTTGACGCCGCAGCAAATCTCGGAGACAGATATATATCGGATCGTTTTTTACCTGATAAAGCAATAGACCTTATAGATGAAGCAGGAAGCAGGGTCAGATTACTCAATTCCAAATTACCTCCAGAAGCGAAAGAAGTTGATAAAGAATTAAGGAAAATTCAAAAGAGTAAAGAAGAAGCAGTAAGAGATCAAAATTTCACCCAAGCAGGAGAACTTAGGGAAAAGGAAGTTGAGCTTAGAGATAAAATTAGAAATCTTTTACAGAGCATAAGACAAAAAACTTCCTCAAATGAAAATCCTGATCCTAATAATATTAAAGAGAATAATATTGAGACTTCTGACAAAGTTACCGCTCAGTCTGATGAATTAAAAGTATCTCAACCAATAGTTAATGAAGAAGATATTGCTCACATAGTTGCTTCATGGACTGGCGTTCCTGTTCAGAAATTAACAGAAAGTGAATCAGTCAAACTTCTAAATATGGAAGAGACTTTACATCAAAGACTGATAGGTCAAGACGAAGCTGTCAAAGCTGTTTCAAAAGCAATTAGAAGAGCTAGAGTTGGCCTTAAGAATCCAAATAGACCAATTGCTAGTTTTATTTTTTCTGGCCCAACAGGGGTAGGAAAAACTGAACTTACCAAAGCATTAGCGGCCTACTTCTTTGGTAGTGAAGAAGCAATGATACGTCTAGATATGTCTGAATTTATGGAAAGACATACTGTTAGTAAATTAATAGGTTCTCCTCCTGGATACGTAGGTTTTAACGAAGGTGGACAACTAACAGAAGCTGTAAGAAGAAGACCTTATACAGTAGTTTTATTCGACGAAATAGAAAAAGCCCATCCGGATGTCTTTAACCTTCTCCTACAATTATTAGAAGAAGGAAGACTAACTGACTCAAAAGGAAGAACAGTTGATTTCAAAAATACTTTAATAATAATGACATCAAATATTGGATCTAAGGTTATCGAAAAAGGTGGTGGAGGGTTGGGATTTGAATTTTCAGGAGAGAATTTGGAAGATACTCAATACAATCGAATTAAATCATTAGTAAATGAAGAATTAAAGCAGTATTTCCGTCCTGAATTTCTCAACAGATTAGATGAAATAATTGTATTCAGACAACTCTCTAGAAACGAAGTTAAAGACATTGCAGAAATAATGTTAAAAGAAGTTTTCTTGAGGATTAAAGAGAAAGGAATATCTTTAACTGTATCTGATGATTTCAAAGAAAGATTAGTTGAAGAAGGATACAATCCTTCTTATGGTGCAAGGCCTTTAAGAAGAGCTGTAATGAGATTATTAGAGGATAGTCTTGCTGAAGAAGTTTTATCTGGAAGGATCAAAGATGGAGACAAAGCTGAGGTTGATATTGATGAAAGTAAAAAAGTAATTGTTAAACATCTTGGGAAAGATAGTTCAAAACCAGAATTAGCAAGTGCAACTGTTTAACATTAGATAAAACAGTTATATGTCTATTAATAATCACAGCATTTCACCTTCAAAGGTCGTTAGAGGTGAAGCAGCATGGATTAAATCCCTGGATCTAATAACTAAGTTATGCAAAAAGCCTTTGATAATAGGTAGAAGTAGCTCTACAAAAAAAATAAGAACTTCATTCAAAAAAGATCTTCTTTTAAAGGGTATTCGATCAATCTCTCTAGAGTTAGATCATGATTGTTGTGAATTAGATATCCAAAATGCATATCTAATCTCAAAGAATAACAACTGTGATGGGATTATTGCTGCAGGAGGCGGGAAGGTACTTGACGCAGGGAAACTAATCGCTGATTTACTAGGTATCAATTGCATTACCGTCCCATTAAGTGCTTCGACATGTGCTGGATGGACCGCTTTATCCAATATTTATACTCCCGATGGCAAGTTCGTAAAAGATGTAACTTTAAAACGTTGTCCAAACTTATTAATCTTTGATCACACAATTGTAAGAGCCGCCCCACCTAAAACTCTCGCTAGCGGCATGGCAGATGCTGTAGCCAAATGGTATGAGTCTTCCTTAACAAGTAGTGTCAGCCAAGACGGGTTTGTGCAGCAAGCAGTGCAGATGGCACGGGTCTTACGAGACCAATTATTTTTAAACGGTTATAAAGCTTTCCTAGATCCACTAAGCAATTCATGGGAAACAGTTGCAGATGGATGTGCCTTGACTGCTGGAATAATAGGTGGGCTTGGGGGGGCTAGATGCAGAACAGCAGCTGCTCACCCCATACATAATGGATTAACACAACTTGAATACACAAAAAAACCTCTTCATGGAGAACTGGTTGGATTTGGCTTACTAATACAATTGCATCTAGAAGAGAAAAATTCAAAAAGTCAATTACCTAAACAAGCTAAAACTCAACTTATAGATTTCTTCTCTCAACTAAATCTTCCTATTTCAATTGAGTCTATTTGCCTTAGGGATGCTAGTTCAAATGAACTGTATAAGGCATGTAAATTTGCCTGTAACGATGATTCTGATATACATAAATTACCTTTCCCAGTAAATGAAACAGACCTTTTCAAAGCAATTCAAAGTTTACAATCCCTACCTAGAAGCTCCAAAATAAGTATGAACAATATTTAAAAGCATTGAATAAAGAATTAAATAGAAATATAGACAAGACAAATGCTACAAAGGCATACATAAGTGAGATACAAGATCAAATTATTGACAAGCAAGCAACTAAACTTTTTGATGATCTTAAATGGATACAGCTAGAAGATCTTTCACCAAATCCATCTGATTTATTTCCAACAGTTTTAACAGGTAAAGGGAAAAAAGTTATCCTCATTCATGGTTTTGATAGTTGCTTTCTTGAATATAGGCGTCTTACCCCTTTTCTAAAAAAGAGTAATCAATTAATCATTCCTGATCTATATGGATTTGGGTTTTGCCCTAGATCGAGTAGAAACAAATATGGATTTAAATATTTAATGAAACATTTGAATTCTGTATTGAACTATTTTTCAAAGAATCAACCCATAGGACTGATAGGTGCCTCAATGGGTGGGGCATTAGCTCTAGAGCTCGCAAGACAAAATCCAAAAAAGATTGATAGGTTACTACTTTTATCGCCGGCAGGTTTAGCAGGGAAAAACCCTAAGATTCCATGGCCCTTAAATCATTTTGGGGCTTTTTTCCTTAGTCAACCTTTTGTCCGTAGAGGATTGTGTAGACAGGCATTCGCAGATCCAAAAAGTAGTGTTGGTCCTGCAGAAGAACAAATCGCCTCAATACATTTAAAAGTTCCTGGTTGGCAATCATCCCTCGCTGATTTTGCGGCAGATGGGGGGGTGTCAGGTTGCGGACTCCCAAAACCAAGTCAACCTCTTAAAATTATTTTAGGGAAGTATGACCGAATTATTCCTAAGAATGAAAAGGAGGAAACAGATAGAAACTATAAATCCAACATAGAAATAGCTAATAACTCAGGACATCTTCCACATTTAGAGGAACCCAAATTAGTTTCTGAGGCTTGGGAAAAATTTAAGAAATCAAATGATATCTAAGAGAATTAAGGAGCAAGGGATTCTTGCTAAATTATTAGAGCAAGGTATAAGGGTTTTACTCATAAAAGAATGTAAAAAGATCAGCAATATTAAAATAAACATTATCTCAAGTTCTACTAAAATAATAAAAGGTGAAATACAAAAAATTGATATCATTGCTGAGGATATAAACTATAAGGACCTATTACTCGATGGTGTTGAGTTAAAAGCTAATAATCTTAAAATCAATTTTAAGATTATAAACAAAGAATTATGTTTTAAAAATAATCCTAGAATGAAATTCAAAATTTCTTTATCTCAAAACTCACTCAAAAATGTTTTAATATCTAACAAATGGAGTCATATTGGAAATATGATAAGTAAGGGAATTCTAAATCAAGATAAATTAGAAAATGTAAAAATAAATAATAGTCAATTATTTATTAAAACTTCAGAAGAGAAGAAATCTAATTACGAGACAGAGAAAATTGATATCGAAACAGATAAAGGTAAAATTTATTTAAGAAATAGAAACAATAACAAAACTATTCAGATCCCGTTTGAAGAAAAAATATATATTGAAAATGTGAATATAAAAAATAATTTAATTAATATTTTTGGATATTCATCCATTAGTTTTTAATGAGTTTACGAAATAATTAATGGTGATAATAAAATTACTATATAAAATACAATTGCTGGAGTAAACAAATAGCTATCTATTCTATCAAGAATTCCTCCATGACCAGGTAAAAAATTTCCTGAATCTTTTAAACCTGCATTCCTCTTCAACATAGATTCTGTAAGGTCTCCAACAAGTGAAAACAAAGCCACTAAAACACCAATAAATATTCCAATGAATATTCCAAATTCCCATCTAAGAAGATAGCCAAAATAGGCTCCTATTAATATTGAAAATAATAATCCACCAATAACACCCTCTATAGTTTTAGAAGGTGAAATTGGGGATAATGAGTGATTGCCAAACTTCTTACCAACAAAATAGGACCCTATATCAAATCCAACTATCATAAAACATGTAGAAAAAGTAATTAGCATTCCAAAAGTGATAGATGCTGACCAATCAGTGGGAATTAAGTTAAAGTTATTTATTAAATCAGTCTCTAAAAGATTTCTTAATTTAATCCAATGACTTGGCAAGAAACCTAAATAAAACAATCCAAATATTGACGCTGCAACATCCGCTATAGAACCCGTAACAGGTTGAAGCAACAACCATCCACAAATAGCAGCACCAGATAATGGCAAAATAGCATCTGATATTTCAATAGATATATATCCTTGAGAAGATAATTGCGTGAAGAAAAGTAATATTTGACATGCTAACAATGTTGTCTTAGTAGCTGGCCTTATCCCAGTGAATTCTGCCATCCGAAAGAACTCTAGAAGAGCTAAATGAACAATTAAGCTTATTGAAATATAAAACCACCAATCACCAAGAGAGACTATTAAAACCCCAAAAGCTCCAACAATAAGTCCACTTAATAATCTTTTTTTCGAAACAGCTAAAAACATTAAATTAGGTGAAAAAAATATTGCTTTCTTTTATAAAACATACTTTAAAAGGGTTATTAATAATAAATTTTATTATAGCTGATCGGTAGATATTATTAATCAAGAAATGACTCTTACAAAATCAGAAATTTGTTCTGGCCAAAAGCTTTTTTGCTCTATCAACCAATCAACACGAGCTTGGTCCAAAATCTCACCAGGAATCAATAAAGGTATTCCGGGAGGATAAGGACAAACCATTTCAACGGAAATTCTTCCAATGGCATCCTGTAGATTTACCTTCTCAAAATTCGATCCCCAAGAATAAGAACATTGCTTGTATGGCTTAGAAACGATAGTGAAAGGTGGTCTTTTAAAAAAATAAGGTTTTTGTTGGCCAAACGGTTTAAGGATTTCATTCCAAGTTCTTACAAACCTTTTTCCTAAGCCCTTGTGAGATGAGAATCCAAGACAAAAAGTTAGCGTTCCTGGTTCAGCCAATTCACCAATTATTCTTTTTCTTATGAAGCGTTTATCAACTTCAATACCACTCAAACCAAATTTTGATGTGTGAAGAATGATTCTTAATGGATCACTGTTTTCAAGAAGAGGAACTTCTTTATTAATCAAAAAATCTTTTAATGACTCAGCTTCTTCTATTCTCGTTTTCAATTTATTTAGTCCTTTAGTATCAATAAGTTCTTTTATTGAACTTTCACAAGAAGCTAACAACAAAGAACTTGGGCTTGAAGTTTGAAGCAACTCAATACTTCTTTCGATTTTAAATGGATCAACCCTTACACCTTGAGACCATAGAACTGCGCATTGAACTAACCCTGGTGCAGATTTATGTAGAGAGTGAACAACAAGATCTGCTCCAAAAGAGATCGCTGACTTAGGGAAATCTGGTCTTACTTGACTGATTAAGTATGCTCCGTGAGCCTCATCAACCAAAACTGGCAAAGAATGTGAATGAATCTCCTGAATCAGAGATTCCATATTTGCAGCATATCCTTGATATGTTGGGTTCACTAAAACTACCGCCGCTATATCATCTTCAAGTTCTTTAGCTTTTCTAAAAACCCTCTGAAGCCATTTTCTATCAAAAACAGAGGGATGACCTCTATCAGTCAAATAAGGGACATCAAAAAGTAAAGGTATTAAGCCTCCAAAAAGGCATGCTTGAATACAACTTTTATGTATATTTCTTGGCATGAGAATAGCTTGGCCAGGACGAGCTAGAGCAAGCAATGAACTTTGAAGTAAACCCGTCGCACCGTTAACTCCATACCAACATCTATCGACACCTACTTCATAAGCAGAAGACTTTTGACTTTCTGCTATTGCTCCTTCACTAATCAAAGGGCCACCAATCTCCAAAAGTTCGGGTAAATCCCAAATACCTGGTCTTAGTTTCAGTAGATTTTTTATCTTTTTTGGTAGAGCATTTCCCCTCCCATGGGCTGGCAAAAAAAGATTGTCGCTTCTATCAGCAGAAAGCAATTTCAAAAGCCCCATAGAATAAAAGGATTAACTAAAATCAATGTAGTTAAATTAATCAGTAAGCAAATCAAAAGATCTTCTAAGGGGGGTAGCTAAAAGAACTTATGATGGATTCATGAAATACGATTTCAAAAGAGATTTAATCTGGTTGATTTCTAGGCCCTGGATATTGCTGCCTAGATTTATTCAGATAGTTGGAGCCATATCACTTCTATTAGCAAGACTGATTTTTCAAGGTTCAAGCAATGACGACAAAACTCAAAAGAATCTAGCTAAATTTTTACTTAAAACACTTATTGGTCTAGGTCCCTGTTTTATAAAAGTAGGTCAAGCACTTTCAACTAGGCCAGATCTAATAAGAAAAGATTGGCTTGAAGAATTAACAAACTTACAAGATAATTTACCTTCATTTTCACACGAAAAAGCACTTGAAATTATTAAAAATGAGCTTGGAAGACCAGCAAATGAACTTTTTGAAGAATTCCCTTCCAATCCAATAGCCTCAGCTAGTCTTGGTCAAGTTTACAAAGCAAAGTTAACTAGTAATTACTGGGTAGCAGTAAAAGTTCAGAGGCCTCATCTAATTTTCAACATTAGACGAGATATCGTGATCATAAAAATACTTGGAGTTCTTAGTGCACCAATACTTCCATTAAATCTTGGGTTTGGACTAGGTGAAATAATAGATGAGTTTGGGAGAAGTTTATTTGACGAAGTTGATTATAAGAAAGAAGCTGAAAATGCAGAAAAATTTTCTAACTTATTCCACACTAATAAGTCAGTAACTATTCCAAAAGTAGAAAGACATTTATCATCTATAAAAGTATTAACAACAAGCTGGATTGATGGTACAAAATTAAAAGATAGAAATGAATTAGTCCTAAATAATTTAAATCCAACAAAAATCATTAGAACTGGTGTTATCAGTGGAATTCAACAACTATTGGAATTTGGATACTTTCATGCAGATCCTCATCCTGGAAATATGTTTGCTCTTGAAGGTCATAATGGTGATTTAGGAAATATAGCGTATGTAGATTTCGGAATGATGGACTCAATTTCGGAGGAAGATAGGTTAACTCTTACTGGTGCAATTGTTCACTTGATCAATAATGACTTTCATGCCGTTGCAAAAGATTTTCAAAAACTAGGTTTTTTAAATGAAGAACAAGACCTTAAACCGCTAATACCTGTATTAAAGGAAGTACTTGGAAGTGCTATTGGCAAAGATGTTGCATCATTTAATTTTAAAGAAATTACCAATAAATTTTCAGAATTAATGTTTGATTATCCCTTTAGAGTGCCCGCAAGATTTGCATTGATTATTAGAGCAGTAATTAGCCAAGAAGGTCTTGCTCTTCGCTTAGATCCTGATTTTAAAATCATAGATCTAGCCTATCCTTATGTAGCAAAAAGATTACTTACTTCAGACACAAGTGAGATGATAAATATATTACTAGATGTTATTTTTGATCAAAATGGGCATATAAGAGTTGAACGAATAGAAAATTTATTTGATGTGCTTGTACAAGATTCAAGCACACCTGCAAAAGAGCTAATTCCAGTAGCAGGTGCAGGTCTTAAACTATTAACAAGCTCAAGAGGTTCCTTGATAAGAAAACACTTATTGATGAGCATTATCAAAGATGAAAGGATAGATACAAAAGATATGAAGCAATTAATCAAACTCGTCAGAAAAACATTCAATCCTCTAAAAATGGTTTCAGGTCTCACAAAACAAAACAATACACAAGTTGCGTAGATGATATTTATAAAATATAATAACAAAAAAATTAATTAAAATTTAAAACATGCTCAATAGTAATATTCAAAATATAATAACATTTATCACAGTTATTTTAGGTGATGAAAATGTGAAAAATATAGATGAATTTATTTCCGAGTATCAACAAATAAAACCAATAGAAGATCCTATTTTTTGGCTGTCTTGTGGTGCATTCATTTGTCTGATGTCTGGCTTAATATTTGCCGACATAATGAAAACAAAACTAAATAATTGGACATCAAGAAAGATTTCGCCTACCCCCCTAAGCAACCCAAGAACGATTTCAAGTTGGTTTTCATTCTTCACAGGTCTAACAATTATTTTTGTAAGCGCATTAAGCATAATAAATTTTTCTATTATTAAATCATTGATATTTTCTTCAATAATATCAATGATTTTTGGCATAAGCATGTGGAAAGCCATTAAAGATTTATTGGCCCAAGTAGAAGCTGGAACAGTTAAAGAAATAGATGAATTTTTCTAATAAAAATAGATTATATCTATTGTATTTTCCAATCAAACTAATATAAAAAATATATAGCTTTGGATTATGTCACTTTATAGATTTCAAAAGAAAATATCTGATTTTGGTCTTTTATCAAGACTGAAAGCTGATCTACTCATAAAACAAGGAAGAGTAAAATTCAATTATAGACAAGCTATTCCGAGAGAGAAATTAGATCCCCCCTCTGATTATATTTTAGTTGACGAAAAAGATTTACCTAAGAAGTTAAATCATAAAGTTTTCCTATTAAATAAACCTTATGAAGTCATATCAAGCTGCCAAGATAATCACGGAAGGCAAACAATTTTAAGCTTAATTCCATCAGACTTACGTCATGGAATGCATTATATCGGAAGACTAGATTTTGATGGCAGAGGAGCCATTATATTGATCAATAATGGAGACGTAACGCTAAGACTTACACATCCAAAGTACTCACACTCAAAAACATCTCTAATCTGGGTAAGTGGTCAGCCAAGTCAATCAATATTAGATAATTGGAGAAGAGGAATTTTACTTGATGGCAAAATGACAATGCCAGCAAGAATAGAAGTATTAGATAGAGTAAATTGCATTACTCTTCTAAAAGTGATTCTAAAAGAGGGTCGCAAACGCCAAATTCTTAGAATAGCAACTCTTATTGGTCATCCAGCGAAAGATTTGCAAAGACCATCGATCTCAAATATAAAATCAAATGGACTACAAGAAGAGGAATGGAGAGAGCTAAAGAAAGAGGAATGGATTTCAATTATTAATTAAAATATTTGTATTTTATGGCTTTTAATTTTCTCTCTAAAAAACCCTCATCAGATTTATCAGATCTACCAGATAAACCTTTTTCTGAGAATGATTTTTCTGAAGCAATTAATTTATTTAAAACTGAAAGAAAGAAAACTGGTATTTCATTAGAGCAGTTATCAAAGGAGACGAAAATTTCAAGAAATGTACTAATAGCTATTGAAAATGGATGGAAAAAATATTTACCAGAAAAAACTTATTTAATTTCAATGGTTAAAAGTCTTGAGATTAAGCTCAATTTAGAAAAAGGGAGTTTAGATGGTTTGATAATACGAAAAAGAAATTTTAATAATATATCTAATTTTAAATTTAATTTTATAAATATAGACTTTCTAAACAGCTGGATTGGAAGCTTAATATATATTATCTTTATGCTTTTATCTATATTAGCGCTTAATAGTCAACAAAGATACCTTATCAAAATAAATAGTGTTTCTACCGAACCAATAATTATAGAAAAGACTATTATAAAGAATAGAGATATAATTAATAATCAAAAAGAACAATAGTTCTTTATCTTTTATTTGATTGAGCTAACTCACCATACTTTTTTAAAGCCTCTTGAACATTAGTATCATTTCTCGATAATCGCCATGACCAATTATTTTCAATTGACCCAGGTTTATTTAATCGAGATTTATCATCAAGATTTAATAAATCTTGCATGGGCGCTACAAATAATTTGGCTTTGGTTTCCATGCCAATTCGGATTAATTCCCATGAAGTGAAATTCTCATAATCATTAATCCTTTCTCTGATTTGTTCTTTTCTATCTTGATCAATTTCTCTCCACCAGCCTTGGGAAGTTGAATTATCGTGAGTCCCTGTATAAACAATGCAATTTTCATCTTTAATATTCTCTGGCAAGTAAGGATTATCTAGATTTCCATCAAAAGCAAATTGAAGTATCTTCATTCCTGCTAATTCATAGTCATCACGTAACTTCTCGACTTTTGATGTAATGATGCCTAAATCTTCAGCAACTAAAGGAAGCAAACCACTGCAATCTTTTTTGATTAAACGAAGTATCTCTTTCCCAGGAGAGGGCAACCAAAAACCATTCTCAGCTGTTTTATCTTCACCAGGAATTGCCCAAAAAGCTTCAAGAGCGCGAAAATGATCAAGACGTAATAAATCAACCTGTTCTAAATGCCTTGAAATTCTTTTTCTCCACCATCTAAATTTACTAGCTTTGTGCCTGCTCCAACGATAAACAGGGTTCCCCCAAAGCTGCCCAGTATCAGAGAAATAATCAGGAGGGACTCCACTTTGAAGGAATGTATCTGAATTATTTAAAATAGAAAATAATGATCGATTACTCCATACATCGGCACTATCTTTTGAAACATAGAAAGGGACATCTCCAAATAAAAAAATTCCTAGATTTTTTGCAAGTTTTCTGATTGATTTCCATTGCCGGTCCAAATGCCATTGAAGTAGATTATGGCCTAACAATTCTCTCCGGTTATTTTTTTTCCAACTTGCTAATTCTTTCTTATCCCGAACTGCATATTTATCTGGCCATTTCCACCATGGAAGCTCATTGTTTTGAATTTTTAGCTCCATAAATGTGGAATGGTCATCTAACCAAAATTGCCTTGAGCACCATATTTCAAACTCTTCTTGAATGGCTCTATTCTGTTTGTCCCAATAATCAACCAAAGAAGAACGTAAGGAATTAACTTTTGAATTAGCTAATTGAAAATCAACTCTCGTATCAAAATAATCATTTCCAGAAGTGGAATTTTCGTGATTATCAGCTAAAAAGCCGTCTCGCACTAAGTCATTCTGATCAAGGAACCATGGGTTAAAAGCAAAACTTGAAGGAGAACTATAAGGAGAACCAAATGAATCAGTTGGTGCAAGAGGTAAAAATTGCCAAACTCCTATCCCAGATGATGCAAGTTCATTAAGCCATACTCTTGCTGGGTTACCAAAACTACCGCAGACAGGACAATCAGGTAATGAGGTTGGATGAAGAAGGATTCCTGAATTTCTTTCCAATTTCACTTTTTGTTATCTCTAAAAAAATACGAAAGAAATACTAATAGTTCTAATTTTTTATTAAGTTAAAAATGAATTCCATTGTGAAATGGGAAACTTTTTCTAAAAAATCAAAAAAATAAATTTAGCATTTAGATATTAACAAATCTATTAATAATCTAAACATTTATATTAGAAAAACTAAATTTTTTTCTTGAGTTTAAAAAAATCTTGGAGCTATTTCTTTACCCAATAGCATTATCTATTCGAACAGTCTAATACGATTTCGAATCAAGCAATACAAAAGAAGTTTGATTCATCTGAAGATTTTATATTTTTTATTCCAAAAAAACTCCTACTTATAAAGGGCCAAGTACCTAATTCAAGCTCTCTTGAATGTGTGATTTCAGCAAAATCAAAATTGAAATTCGATAAAACTTATCCTTAAGTTAAATTATTAATGTTTTCAAAAGAAAATTCTTCAGATAAAATTTCTTTTACTCAATCAACCCAAAAAGAAGACAGGGCAAAGGTTTCTGGTTAAAAAAAAGATGATGATATCTTGTAAGAAAAAATAAAAAAAAGCTTTTAGATGATCAGGGATCAACATGAAGGTAGATTAGTAAATATTATTTCTTGCTTGCGTTGGAACCGTGACCAGTTTTATCACTGCAGCGCATCCTGAGCCTACTAGTCTTGAGCATGACACTAATAGACTCAGATTAATTAGTGGGACATCCAATACAGCATTAGCCAATGAAATTGCGGCTTATATGGGGATAACGAATGTCCCTTTAGTTTCAAAAAGGTTTGCGGATGGAGAGCTCTATGTTCAAATACAGCAATCAATTAGAGGGTGTGATGTTTTTCTAATACAACCAACCTGTGCTCCTGTTAATGACAGTTTAATGGAGCTTATGATCATGGTGGATGCTTGCAAAAGAGCATCTGCCAGACAAATTACAGCTGTAATTCCATACTTTGGTTACGCAAGAGCAGACAGAAAAACAGCAGGTAGAGAGTCAATAACTGCGAAACTAACCGCAAATATTCTTGTTAAATCCGGCGTAGATAGAGTACTAGCAATGGATTTGCATTCAGCACAAATCCAAGGTTATTTTGATATCCCATGCGATCACATATATGGTTCACCAGTTTTAGTTGATTATCTATCAACTATGAAACTTGATGAAATCGTAGTCGTATCTCCTGATGTAGGTGGTGTAGCGAGAGCGAGAGCTTTTGCTAAGCAAATGAAGGACTCACCTCTAGCCATTATTGACAAACGTCGCTCAGGGCATAATGTTGCCGAAAGCCTCACAGTTATAGGAGAGGTATCTGGCAAAACTGCAATATTGATCGATGACATGATTGACACTGGAGGCACTATTTGCGCAGGAGCTGAATTACTTAGGAAAGAGGGTGCAAAAAAAGTTATTGCATGTGCATCTCATGCTGTTTTCTCTCCACCTGCTTACGAGAGACTTTCAAAAGAAGGCCTTTTTGAACAGGTCATAGTAACTAATAGTATTCCAGTTCCTAATAATTTAGATTTCTCACAATTAAAGGTCTTATCAGTTGCAAATATGCTTGGAGAAGCTATCTGGAGGATTCATGAAGAAAGTTCTGTTAGCTCAATGTTCAGATAATTTTCTAAATTTACTTCAAAATTAGTTCTACTACCTCTTTTGTATTTGAAGATATGTTTGCATTATTTATTTTTAGTATTGATATATACATACTTTCCTTATTTTTATCTACATAAGTTTTCCATTTACTGAAAATTTTCACCATTCTTGAAGCTGTTATTGGATTAATTTTATCTACTTCTATTAATTTATCAGCCATAAATAAATAACCTTGTCCATCAAGAGAATGAAATAACTCAATATTTTTACTAAAACCTCCTAAAACAGCTCGAATTGCATTTGGAGCCTTCCAATCAAATTTAGAATGTGATAACAATTTTTCAATAAAATCAATTCCTTTCTTATTAGGTCTTGAGGCCTCATAAGCGAACCAAGAATCTAAAACCACAGGATTATCTTTCCAAAGATTGTAGAATAAATTAGAAGCTTCTTCTGTCTCAGTGCTGTCAAGTGGCTTTAATGCCTCTAGAGCTGACCTTGCGATAGTCATTGAAGAATGATTAATTGAATCAACACAATTCTTTTGAACATTTTTATCCCCTGCAAGAGTTAAAAAAGACCAAATAGTTCCTAATAGTTTTCTTTCTCCTTTACCCATTGGCCATTCATCATTAATATTTACTAATAGATTTTCAGCTATTATTCTTAACTCCTGGAGGATATCATTAGCAATTAAAGTTTTAAAATTCAAAGACTCTTTATAAATATTTATGGGATTAACTTTATCGAATAACGATTCTAATTCTGCAAAACCAGGGATTGTTAAAAGAGTTGCCAAGAAAAAAGGATCTTTAATTTCTAATGGATTTATAAATTTTTTAATAGCATTAATAAACCTATCTTCCAATGAATAATTTGGCTGATTGCAAATCCTACTTTTAATGATTTCACGCATCAAATATTGACAAGAGTCCCATCTGGAAAAATAATCATTATCGTTTAAGAACAGAAAAAGATAGTCTTCTATAGACAAATCGGATTCCCAAACGACAGGGGATGAGAAACCTCTGAAAAGAGATAAAACTGGAGGTTCATTTTCACCTGGGATAGTATTGATTTTGAGATTCTTTATATTCTTATCTAAAACGAATAAAGAGTCTTCAGCTATAGCTTTGTATCCTTTTGCTCTGCTATAACAAGAATAAAGAACTGGTATAACCATTTCAACATTTTCATTGTTTTTCTCATCTTCTATTTTCTGCTCAAAAGAAACATTCAAAATTGATTTTTCTGAATCCCATGATTGATTTATATAAACTTTTGGAGTACCAGATTTATAATACCAGTTTAGAAATTTCGTTACATCAAAAGGACAATTTTTTTCCTCTAAATAGGCTCCTTTTATTAACGAATTTATAAAATCTTCTGTTGTAGCAGCGCACCCATCAAAAGTATTAATATAAAGATTAATGCCTCTAAAAAACTTCTCTTTACCTAACAATATCTCAAGCATTCTTATCAACTCAGCCCCCTTTTCATATATTGTTGTTGTATAAAAATTATCAATAGCTACATACTCTCTAGGCTTCACAGCGTGTGATGTTGGTCCCTTATCTTCAGCAAATTGAAAATTCCTAAGAAATGAAACATCTTCTATTCTTTTTATACCTGCACTATGAAGATCTGAAGTAAAGGATTGATCTCTATATACTGTAAGTCCTTCTTTTAATGAAAGCTGAAACCAATCTCGACATGTAATTCTATTTCCAGTCCAATTGTGAAAATATTCGTGAGCTATTACACCTTCTATCCTCTCTAATTCTTCATCAGTTGCTGTCTCTGAGTCTGCCAATACCAACTTTGAATTGAAAATATTTAATCCCTTATTTTCCATAGCTCCCATATTAAAATGCCTTACAGCGACAATTTTATATTCATCTAAATCATATTCAAGATTATAATTATCCTCATCCCACTTCATTGCTTTTTTGAGAGAATTTATTGCATGAATTGTATATTTCTCATCACCAGATTCAACGTAAATTTTAATATCAATCAATCTTCCTGAATTTGTAACATATGTATCTGATACTGAATTTAATTTACCAGCGACTAAAGCGAATAAATAGCAAGGCTTAGGGAAAGGGTCTTCCCAGATAATTTCATGTCTACGACTATTATTTTTTAGATTTCCTGAATACTTCTTATTCCCATTTGACAATAATACAGGATATAAATCTTTATCTGCTTCTAATCTTACTTTATACTTACTTAATACATCTGGCCTATCTGGATGATAACAGATACTTCTAAACCCTTCTGCTTCACATTGCGTAGTCAACATTTCCGAGCTTAAGTATAAACCTTCTAGTGATGTATTTCTATAAGGGTTTATTTGAGATTTTATTTTTAATTCAAATTCTGATAATGGAGGACTGTCTATAATCAAGTCTTTATCTGAAAGTGAATATTGATCTGACTTCAATTCTTTTCCATTTATTGATATTGATAATAAGTTAATTTGATTACCCTGAAGAATAAGCTTTGAAGATTCTTTTAGCTTTGGCTTAATTATCATTAAAGAATGGACAACAACATAATCAGTGCCAATGTCAAAATCTAAATATATATCTGGTATTAAATAAGGATATTCAACATAGTCTAATAATTTAACAGATTTCTGAGTTGACATATTAAATAATTTTTATTTAAAAATTCAATTTATTTCTTTTGGTTTAATTGTTCAACAGCCTTTGAGAATTTTTCCTTATCTACTTCTGGAACCATATCAGGACAATTTTTAATGGCACCATCAAGGATTTGCAAAACTGCTCCATTATAAATATTTTTGTCTGGTATTTTTTCTTTTCCTAATTCTTTAATAAGTCCCCCATGCCTACTTGAAATAAGCAACGCATAATTTTTCGCCGCCAAGGAGATAGCCTTTGGAAATTCAACGTCAATCTGCCTTGCCATACAGAGATAGCTAATTCCTATTTGTCTGTATAAAAAAATATCTTCATCATCAGCAGGAATAAAATTAACTTCCTTTTTATCAGAATTAATTTTAGTTGGATTAGATTCTGACTTTATGGAAGAACTGCAACTTGATAAAAGTATTGAAGCGACAAAAACAGACATAGCCAAGATTATTTTTCTTGGAGATTTTTTCATTTTTCTCAAGTGATTTTAGTCCGTAAGATAAATCTTATTAAGCAAAAAATTTTACAAAAATTCTTCACTTGCAAATTAAATCCATAATATACATTGAGGTCAGTCAAAACAGATTTTATAAAGTCGTCAGTTGGGATTCTTAATCCTTATTTCATGGTGGTTTTCAACTATTTTTAACTTATCATTAAACCAACTATAGATATTTCTGGATCTAAATTTATCTTGGTCTATTAAGCGTGTATGTTCCAATACATGCCAATTATCGTAGTTGGACTCAAAGATCAATTCGTGTTCATCAACCTGCCTAATGTTAGATATTCCTGAAGAGTCAGATAAATAAGAACAATCACGTATTAGTTGATGACCTTGTAATCGAGCAGTTATTTCTCCTTCACTTTTATAAGTTGGTCTTTTGATAAAAAAATCTTTTTCATCTTCGCACCACCACTTAAACCGATAGCTTTCAAATTCCGAATCACTTTGGATTAACTTGCTGACATTTATGTACATTTCTAAGTTAATTGCCTTTTCTTTATCAAAAAAATATTGTCTTCTAGAATGCCATAAACCAATGTTTCGAGTAAACCAACGCTTTAAATTACTATCAAAATCAATTCTAAGTCTATCAATACCTACTGAAGAGCTTCTAGTTCTTTCAATACCAGATGTATGAGAAATAGCCATTTCCTGGAATTGAGAGATTTAAAAGTATTCATTTAATTATTAGCTAATACCTAAAATGAGTCTCATTACCTTAAGGTATGCGTAATTATTGAGATTGCTCGACACTGTGGATAGTGCCGAAGCTAATGATAGACAGCAGTTAAAACTGTTGCTTGTGGCATCTCGCCACCATCTCTCAAGGAGAGATATTCGATCGTTAATTGAATTTTTTGAAAGAGAAGATTGTGGATTCAACGTTAATCTAGAATTTTCAGACCCTTCTGACAATCCTGAATTACTAGAGCTTTATAGATTAGTAGCCCTTCCTGCTTTAATAAAATTAGAACCTTCACCTAAACAAATCTTTGCTGGGAGTTCGATTTTTTCACAGGTAAAAAGTTGGGTCCCAAGATGGCAAAATGAAGTTCTTATTAATGGAGAGGGAATAAGTCTTAGAGCTAAAACACTTGAATCCAATCAAACACAAAAAGAGCTTCTTCTAGAGGATGATCTTCTAGTTCTCCGACAAGAAAATGAAACACTCACAAAAAAAATACATTCGCAAGAAAGTCTTCTAAGGATGGTTGCACATGAATTAAGAACTCCATTAACGGCAGCTGGTTTAGCTCTTCAAAGTCAAAAACTAGGTCAAATAAGTATGTCTAAATTTCAAGAGGTTTTAAAAAGAAGGCTAGAAGAAATTGAATTACTTTCCAAAGACTTATTAGAAGTTGGAAGTACTAGATGGGAAACTTTGTTTAATCCTCAGAAAATTGATCTTGCAAGCATATCGGCTGAGGCAATACTCGAGCTTGAAAAGCTATGGCTTAATCGCAAAATACAAATAAATACAGACATCCCATCTGATTTACCCGCAGTGTTCGCGGATCAAAGAAGAATGATGCAGGTTTTGTTAAACCTAATAGAAAATGCTTTGAAATTTTCCGAAGACGAAGGTGAAATTTTTATAACAATGCTTCACAGAACAAATCAATGGGTTGAAGTAATTGTGCGAGATAATGGACCGGGTATCCCTACAGAAGAACAGCAAAGAATATTTGTTGATCGAGTAAGACTTCCACAAACTTCTCAAGAGACAATTGGCTTTGGCATTGGACTTTCAGTTTGTAGAAGAATTGTTGAAGTGCATGGTGGCAAGATCTGGGTGGTTTCTAAACCAACTGAAGGTGCATGTTTCTACTTCACCGTTCCTGTATGGAGAGGCCAAAATAAGGTTCAAGAAGCCTTGACGAGTGGCAAGGCGGGCCCGTAACTTTCAATTGTGATAGGCAATTGCTTATTAAGTGATTTATCACTTCATCTGGCCCCATCGTCTAGAGGCCTAGGACACCTCCCTTTCACGGAGGCGACAGGGGTTCGAATCCCCTTGGGGCTATAAATAAAATTTATTGAAAACCTTCAATTGGGCTATATCCTTTCGAAGGTTTTTTAATACTGCTAAGTTTGCTTGAACCATCGTCTATTTACTAATCCTTAAAACCAACAGAACATTTTACAAAAATAAAGTATGAAAAATTATTCGATTAATTAAAAAAAAAGCACAATCCTTAAAACCCCTTTAGATAACAGTATTTGAGACAAGAAATTATCTTGTGACGATCTAAAAAGGTGAACTAATAAATTAGTAATATCAAGATAAAACAGCTAAACGTAACCTCTTCTTGGTAATCTCACGTTCTAATTTAAGTTTTTATGGCTTACTCAGAGACAAAGGTAGTTATTGGTGGTCTTGCACATATTCCTATCATAATTGGTTTTTTCTACTTAATACGCAGGCAATATTCTTTTGGTGCAATGCTTCGAACTGGTAAGAATGCTCTAAGTGAGAAGGTTAAAGCTGCTCCTGCTAAAGCCGCTGCTCCTGCTAAAGCCGCTGCTCCTGCTAAAGCCGCTGCTCCTGCTAAGAAGCCTCACTCAGATGTACCCGTTAATACTTACAAACCAAAGGCACCTTTCACAGGAACAGTTACTGAAAACTATTCAGCATTAAAAGAAGGAGCAATAGGAAAAGTACAACACATAACTTTCGATTTATCTGGTGCCGATCCTGACTTCAAATATGTTGAAGGTCAAAGTTGTGGAATACTTGCTGCAGGTGAAGATGCAAAAGGGAAGCCGCATAGGCCAAGGCTTTATTCAATTGCTAGTACTAGATATGGAGACAACTTTGCCGGTAACACACTTTCATTGTGTGTGAGACAACTTCAGTACGAAAAAGATGGAGAAACCATCAATGGTGTTTGTTCTACTTATTTGTGTAACTTATCCCCTGGAGATAAAGTCAAAATTAGTGGTCCAGTAGGCAAAGAGATGCTTCTTCCTGACGAAGAAGATTCAAACATAATAATGCTTGCTACAGGTACTGGTATAGCTCCAATGAGAGCATATTTAAGAAGGATGTTTGAACCTACGGAAATTGAAAAACATAAGTGGAATTTCAAAGGGAAAGCTTGGTTATTCATGGGTGCACCAAAGACAGCCAACCTTCTATACGATGGTGATTTTGAACACTACAAATCCAAATTCCCCGAAAATCTCAGATATACAAAAGCAATCAGCAGAGAACAACAGAATACAAAAGGAGGAAGAATGTACATTCAAGATAGGGTTTTAGAACATGCCGAAGAAATATTCAACATGATTGAGAATCCTAAAACTCACATTTATTTGTGTGGATTAAAAGGAATGGAGCCAGGTATAGATGAGGCAATGACTACTGCAGCCTCTGCGAAAGGTTTAGACTGGTCTGAACTTAGACCTAAGCTCAGAAAGGCAGGCAGATGGCATGCTGAGACTTACTAGACAAATAAAAAAGTCTGGAAAGCGATAATTATCAATTACTTTAGAAATATTCTTTCTATATTTATACGATAAATATCAATTTTGTTTTTGGACATCCGACAACTAATTGGCGGAATGATTAGAAGCAACTTAGATAATATTTCTCATCTAATTGGCAAGGAATTTATCAATGAGCATGCCAGTAACAAACCCATTGAGAATAGGTCTTCGCCAAGAGCGAGTAGTTCCACCTCAATGTCTGGTTATTTTTGGTGCCTCAGGGGATCTAACTCACAGGAAACTTGTTCCTGCTTTATTTGAGCTCTTTAAGCAAAGAAGATTACCCAGTGAGTTTGCAGTTTTAGGCTGCGCAAGAAGGCCATGGACTGATGAAATATTTAAAGAAAAAATGGAAGAAGCTCTTTCTTCTCAGATAACAGAAAATCCGAAGGAATGGGAACTATTTTCTCAAAATCTTTTCTATGAACCTGTAGACCTGCAACAACCAGAACACCTCGTAAAGCTTGGCGAAAGACTTGAAATAATTGATAAATTAAGAGCAACTCACGGTCATCGAACTTTTTACCTTTCAGTATCACCCAAATTCTATGGAAGTGGATGTAGAGCTTTAGCTGCCGCAGGATTATTAAAAGATCCAAAACGAAGTAGGGTCGTCATTGAAAAACCATTTGGAAGAGACTTCAATAGCGCTCAGTCACTCAATTCTCTCGTTCAGGGTTGTGCTCAAGAAAGTCAAATATTTCGAATAGATCATTATTTAGGAAAAGAAACCGTTCAAAATATTCTTGTTCTCAGATTTGCAAACACAATTTTTGAACCTATTTGGAATAGAAATTATATCTCGAGTGTTCAAATTACCAGTTCCGAAACAGTGGGAGTTGAAGATCGGGCTGGATATTACGAATCTTCAGGTGCTCTAAGAGATATGGTTCAAAACCATCTGACTCAAATGCTTGCTCTAACAGCAATGGAACCACCTGGACATTTTGATCCAGAAGCCATAAGGAATGAAAAAGCCAAAGTCCTTCAGGCGGTCAAGCTTGCCAATGAGGAAAAGCCCTGGGAATGCTGCGTTAGGGGACAATACTCAAAGGGAGGTAGCGAGGAAGATCCACTCCTTGGATACAGAGAAGAACCGGGTGTTAATCCAAACAGCACAACCGAAACATATGTTGCTATGAAACTTTTTATAGATAATTGGAGATGGCAGGGGGTGCCTTTTTATGTTAGGACAGGGAAACGATTAGCTAAAAGGCTAAGTGAGGTTGTTCTTACATTTAGAGAAGCTCCTGTTCACCTTTTTGATGCCGCAGGGGGATGCCCAACATCAAACCAATTAATTCTGAGAATTCAACCAAACGAAGGAGCTGAATTTAGTTTTGAGGTTAAATCACCTGGCTCGGGGATGAGAAGTAGACCTGTAAATATGGAGTTTTCTTATGATGAATCCTTTGGAGAGCCATCGGATGAAGGTTATGTAAGACTCCTTGCTGATGCAATGCTTGGGGATCCAACATTATTTACTCGAAGCGATGAAGTAGAGGCTGCTTGGCGTTTATATACTCCTCTACTAGAGAAGATTGAGGATTCTCCGTGGGAATTACCTGTTTATCAATATGAATCAAGAACATGGGGGCCTACTGAATCAGACTTACTTATTGGAAAAGATCAGCTTCTTTGGAGAAGGCCTTGAAAGAATTGAATCTAAATCTTTTATTCGAACCAAATTAAATGTCTCCCCAATTAACACTTCAAACTCCGCTTCAGCTACCTCCATCTGAAATTCCTACTTATCTTGAGCAACTCTGGTCTCATGATGAACGAGGAGACAAAGGAGCTAATACCTTTTGTTTGATTGTCTGGCAACCTGCCTGGATTGAACAAAAACTAGTCAAAACTGGAAAAATATCTGGGCCCGTAGTTGGTAGTCAAAGAAATGATCTTATAGAAGCTGCAAGAGAAATTATTTTAAAAGGGGATCTTCCAAACAGCACATCACCACTAGATTTTAGAGTTCAATCTTCAATTCAATGCGAAGAGTTAGTTGAAAATGTTGAAGATCTAAGAGGGCAACACATAGACACATCAATTAGTAATTTGCAACCTAGAAGATTAATAACCATCGCACCAACAATTGAAAAAGTAAATAATTTAGAAACTTTAGTAGCCGCATACTGTCCCCTTCCCGAAGAAGGCGGAGGTAAAACCGCATGTGGCGACGTAATTGTTTTAAGAGGTAATAGAACCGCAATCAATGATGGGCTTGAAATTGTTGAAACTCTTGTTCCTGATGAGCTTCCCTCTTGGTTGTGGTGGAATGGAAGAATTGATGAGGCTCCTGAATTCCTTAATGCTCTAGCGTTGCCAAATCGAAGATTAATTATTGATACTGCACTCGGTGAACCAATAGTCTGCTTGAATTTGTTGCTTCAAAGAATTCAATCTGGACAAGCTGTTAACGACCTTAATTGGCTTCGTCTGAGAGGATGGAGAGAAACCTTAGCGATGGTATTTGATCCAGTTCAAAGAAGAAATGCTCTTGATAATTTACAAAAGATTGATATTGATATTGAGGGCTCTCAAACAGTTCAAGGTCTTTTACTTGCAGCATGGATTGCCGATAGACTGAACTGGAAACTTAAAAATTGCATTTTTTCAAAAAAAGACCAGTTAAAAGTTAATTTTCTTCGTCCTGACAAAACTCTTGTTGAAGTTGGTGTCACTTCTCTACCAATAGGTAAACCAAGCATAAACCCTGGTCAAATAGTTGGCCTGAGATTAATTGCGAAAGCCAAAAACAAACAAAAAAACGATATTTGTGTAATTCTTGCATCAGAATCTGGAGAATGTATGAGATTAGAAGCTGGGGGTATGGCAAGAATGGAACTTATTGAGCAAGTCGTTCCTATTCAAAAAAACTCGTTAGAAGATGATGTTGCTCGTTTACTCTCCAGCAGTAGAGGCAATACCAGTCCTTTACTTGCGAGTGCGACACCAATAGCCAAAGAAATTCTTGATTTAGTTAATCAAGCCAAATAAATATAATCATTAGATGGCATGCGTAATATCTGCTATTTCTAGTAACAGTGGTAAAACTCTTTTAAGCCTTCTTTTAATTTCTTGGTTGAAAAGTATCAATAAAACAGTTCAAACTTTTAAAGTTGGGCCCGATTATTTAGACCCACAACAACTCTCGGCAGTTTCAAACAAAGCTTGTCGCAATCTTGATTTGATTCTCTCTGGTGAAAATTGGGTTAAAGAAAATTTTAATCACTTCGGAGGATTAACTGATTATTCTTTTGTTGAAGGGGTAATGGGATTATTCGATGGGGTCGGCAGCAGTTCAAAAGGTAGCACAGCTGAACTAGCTAAGGTTTTGAGTCTGCCAGTAATTCTTATTGTTGACTCTAGAGGGAAGGCTGCTTCACTTGCGGCCTTAATAAAAGGATTTAGAGAACACGATAAGGAATTAAAAATTGCAGGTGTAGTTCTGAATAATGTTCAAACTCCTAGACATGAAAAAATACTATTGGATGTTCTTGATCAAATTAATATAAAGTCATTAGGTTCTCTTCCACCTTGCAAAGACTTATATCTTCCAACAAGACATCTAGGTTTAGCTCCAGCCCATGAAATCATAGACTTAGAAATTAAAATTAAAAAGTGGGCTTCAATAGCAAAAGATTATCTAGATATTGAAAGTTTGAGAAAGCTTTTATTAGCTCCAAAATCTAACAACAAAACAATTAACTTTATACCAAGGGAAAAGTCAGGGTTTATTCACCCAATCGCCATAGCTGAAGATGAAGCTTTCCATTTTAGGTATCAAGAAACAAAAGAATTGTTAGAGGAAAACGGAATGCCAATTATCACTTGGAAACCACTTGAAAACGAACAAATCCCAAAAGAAGCCAAGGGATTAATAATACCTGGTGGTTTCCCTGAACAACATGCAAACCAATTGAGTAATTCAACGATAAGCCTTAACTCAATAAAAATGTTTTCAAAAAAGTTTCCTATATATGCTGAATGTGGTGGAATGATGCTTCTTGGCAAAAGTATATTTGATCTTGAAGGTAGGGAACATTCAATGGCTGGAATATTACCTTTTAAGGCCAAAAAGGGTAGGTTAAAAATTGGGTATAGAGAAGCAAGAACTAAAAATAAAAGTCCTATTGCCAGTCCTGGGAATAAACTAATAGGTCATGAATTTCATCGCTGGGAAATAATTAATGAAAGCTATAATTCAAAAATAAATCGCCTATGGGATATCAAAGGATGGAATATGGAAATTAAAAATGAAGGTTTTTGCAATCATTTAATTCATGCAAGCTGGATACATCTACATTGGGCAAGTTCGCCTCTTATTCTAGAAAATTGGAAAAGAAGTGTTATGAATTATGCCTAGAGCAAATCTGTTTTTTTAAAATAATATTTTCCAAATTAATCGCTTAATAATTTCTTTAAAAGAGATTGATTTATCTTGCTTGTATTATCACCGACAATCCATACTCCTTTGCTTGCTCTGCTTACAGCAACGTATACAAGCCTTCTTCTAAATTCAAGATCTTTAGGCCAAAAGACATCAGAAGTTATAAACACTTCTCCAAAAGTACTTCCTTGACTCCTGTGAATTGTCAGGACAGAAGCAGGACCTAAAGAAGCGAATGAATCTCTGATAAAAAAGAAAAGTTTCCAAATAGAAGCACTATTTTTTTTTCCTCTTTCTCTCGCATGATTGCTCAATTCATTCAAAGCAAGGTCCAAATCAACACGAGATTTAGATCCTACATGTGGAATTAATCTCAAAGAAAATTCTTTTTGATCACAGCTTACTTTCGCTATTTGAGTTTCAATTACAGGCAAAGGATTTTCAAAATCCTGATGCATTCCCAAAGAAGACAAGTCAAAACTATTTGGGATTACATCTTCTACTACCATCTCTCTATTGGAACTAATCAAGATATCGGGTTCTTCTCCAAGCTCATCCTCGTTTAATGAAGCATTTACCATTACAGCTTTACGGCTAATTAAAACCTCGCCAGGTAAAACCTGATATTGATCTGCCATCTCGCCATGAATGGCTCTTCTTGCATGTGGAACTAAATTATCAACAATTCGATTCGTATAACATAAAATTCTTGCTCTATCGTGATCATCCTCTAAGGAAGATAATCTCAAGGATGATTTTGCTTTTTCAAGCCAGCTATTTCTATCTAAAATACCTACATTACCTTTCTTAGAGTTAATAACCGTTAATATTGGTGGCTGCTTACATGGGATTTCCCCGTCTCTAATTATCTTTGCCAGTTTAAGTACAGGCCCTTGATGGCGAACAACTTCCCTTAGTTCAGAATTTACTGCTCGTTTCATCAAGAAAACTGAGCTAGTGTTTTCCCCCACTGGTGGGAGTTGAGCTGGATCACCAACAAAAACCAAACGAGTAGAGTTAAACCTTGCACACTCGAGAGTTATCTCCAATAATTTGGAATCAATCATTGATGCTTCATCAATTAATACAAGTCCTAAATTCTCCAAAGAATTCTCAGTTTGATCTGTTTTTTCGCAAATTTCGACATCCGCCTGTCTTTTTAACTTAAGTCGAAGCAAACGGTGAATGGTAGAAGGGAACCATGTGGGCTTAATAGATTCATTTTTCAATCCCTCTCTTAATACACCTACAGCTTTATGAGTTGGAGCAACTACAGTCCAACACAAACCTAACTGATCGACTTTTTTTAATAACTTCATAGATAAATATGTTTTTCCGCTTCCTGCAAAACCTTTCATGACAAACGGCTTATAGGAATATGGTGTTTTTAACCATTCAACAAATAATTCAAGAGATTTTTCTTGATCCTTAGTTAAAACAACAAAATCTTCTTTTATTTTTACTTTTTTCACACAGAAATTAATCCAATCATTTGCAATATATGCAAAGGGGAGCCAATGAAGAAAATACCTGGCAAAGCCACAATTGGGCCAAGAAAACTTCCCACCAAAACCTCGGTTCTAGTGTGCCCCAAAGATTCTTTTAGGGTGGCTTCTGAAGGTAATTCGTTGGAATTATCTTTTGCAATTTGATTGACTTTTGCGGCTGTTAAGCCTGCCGATCTTCTTATTCCAGAAGCGTCATACATCACAATAAAAGCAATTGTCGAGGCTAAAGCGAAAACTGGATCATTAAAGCCAAGCTCAAGTCCTACTCCTGCAGCAGTACCTGTTACCAAAGCAGAATGACTTGAAGGCATGCCACCTGTTTCAATAAGTACTGAAGGTCTCCACTTTTGCTTAAAAATTAGTTCAAATAATAATTTAGAAAATTGAGCAAGGCCACAAGCAGCTAGCCCCCAGGCCAGTACAGCATTATCAAGAATATAAATAAATTGAAATTCGAAACCAGAATTAATATTCATCTATCTCTACTTGTAATGTAATCAGCCAATGCTAGAAGAGGTTTTGATTTCTCTTGCCAAGGATCAAGAGCATTTTTTGCTTTAGCTACTAAAAGATCTGCTCTCTTTCTTGATTCATCAAGTCCAAGTAATTTGGGATAAGTTGTTTTATCAGCAATTAAATCCTTTCCTGCTGTTTTGCCCAATACTTCACTACTTGCCGTTACATCAAGAATGTCATCAATTATTTGAAATGCCAAACCGATCCCTCTCGCATAGACACCTAATGCCTCCAGAAGTTTTTCATCAGCTCCTCCAATCAATGCTCCACAAGTGACACATGCTTTGAGGAGAGCGCCTGTTTTATGAAGATGAATGTACTCTAAGGTTTCCAAATCCACTTCTTTCCCTTCACAATCAAGATCGACTACTTGTCCTCCCACCAGGCCAGGAGCACCTGCCACTAAAGAAAGCTCACCTACTATTTTCAAAAGTCTCTCAGGCGGTATCCCCTCTGTACGAATAGATACCATTTCAAAAGCCCTGGTCAATAGAGCATCACCAGCAAGTATTGCTACCGCATCTCCGTAGACTTTATGATTAGTAGGACGCCCTCGACGAAGATCATCATTATCCATTGAAGGTAGATCGTCATGGATAAGAGACATTGTATGTATCATTTCAAGCGCGACTGCGGTAGGCAATGCTTTTTCAACCTCGCCTCCAGCGAGTTCGCAAGCAGCAAGACACAGTATTGGTCTTAATCTCTTCCCCCCCGCCAAAAGGGAATAGCGCATAGATTCTCTTAATTTTTCTGGCTTTTCAGGGCCAAGAGACGCATCCAGCGCATCTTCAACGCGAGCTCTAGCTTTCTCTAGATACTCAACGAAGTCAAAAGAAGCGATTGCTTCCTGCATGCAAAAAATCGATTCCTACCAATTCTCTCAGGACATTGTGATTCATGGAAGTAAATGACTAATAGTTAAAGGTAATCCACAATGTTTCTGCCACCTATCAACCGTATTTGCTAATAGCATTGTCACCGTCATAGGCCCTACACCGCCAGGGACAGGTGAATATGCAGCTACTTTATCTTGGATTTCAAATAACTTTACATCTCCACAAAGTTTAGTCTTTTGGGGCTTTTTAATATTTTCTTGCTCAGGTGGAAGTCTATGAATACCCACATCAATAACCACGCAATTCTCGCTGATATGATTTTTCCCAACCAGATGGGGCTTGCCAGCTGCTACGACAAGTAAATCAGCCTCCCTAGTCAGAGAAGATAAATCTTTAGTGCGTGAATGGGCAACTGTGACAGTTGCATTGGCAGCCTCAAGCATTAAAGCCATTGGCTTACCAACCAGGATGCTACGTCCAACAACTACTGCTCTTTTTCCTTCGATTTTGATTTGATTTCGCTCAAGTAGACACATAACACCAGCAGGAGTACATGATCTTGGGCCTTTTTCTCCCTTGATTAATCTTCCAAGGTTCAAAGGGTGTAATCCGTCCGCATCTTTATCGGGATCAATACTCCTTAGCAAAGTAGCCTCATCAAGATGGGCAGGCAGTGGAAGCTGCAATAAAATTCCATCAACATTCTTTTCTTGATTCAAGCTTTTAATGGTTTCCTTAAGTTCTTCCAATGAAATATCTTCTTTTAAATGCTTTGCAAAACTTCTAACACCAATTCGATCGCATGCTTTTTCCTTGTAATTGACATAAACTCCACTCGCAGGATCATTCCCCACCCTTAGGACAGCAAGACCGGGAGGCCGTTCCGCAACTTCCATACCAGATTCGATAGCCTGTTGAAGTATGAGTTCAATCTCCTGAGCAAGCTTTTTTCCATCTAAAATTTTTGGCATAAATAAAATGAATACAATTTCAATTAATCAACTCATTAAACCTAGCGTTAAGGGTAGGTGAAAAAGTCTTTGGCTAAATTACCCAGTCCAAAAAAGATTTGGAGAATATGGCTAGGGAGTCAATCTCCCAGACGTCCAATACTTCGCTGGTCAGCTACTGACAAGTTAGGCCTATTAATGGTCTGCCTATTAGTAGCAATATTTTCAAGTTACAAGTTACTTGCTGTTCCCGATCTCAAACCTGGAGATATTGCTCAATTCAATGAAATAGCCCCTAGAGATGCAACGGTAATAGACACTAAGGCTTTAAAAGAAAAAAAACAAGGCTTAAAAGAAAGTTTTGTACAAGTAATAGACAAGAATCAATCAAATAATTTAGAAAAAATTGTTTTTCAGAAGATTAAAGAAATTCGTACACTAAAAGATAGTGATTTTGAGGTTGGCATAAAAGGATTAAATATAACAACTTCAGAGAAAATATGGTTGCTAAATGTTTCAGATAATGAATGGGAAAAATGGAATGAAGAGATAAAAAATGCTTCAAAAAAAATGCTTTCTCAAGGAATTATTGACACACTTGCATTTGATCAACTTAATGAAGCTTCTTCACTTCAATTAATAGATCTTGGTAAAAGAGGTTCTCCAAACAGATCGTTAGGTGCAAAAATACTATCAACTAGTTTTTATCAAAAAAGTAATTTAAAAGTTGACGAATTAAAAACTAATTTATTACTTGAAAATTTAATTAATCAAGATGATATAAACACCATAAAAGTAAAAGAGGGAAGTATTATATTAAAAAAAGGTGAGAAAATAACTTCACAAGAATTTGATATTCTAGAACACTTCAACAAAGTAAGTAGAAGTCCTAGACCATTAAAATGGTTAATTACTTTCTCAGAATCAATGGGAAGTTGTGGATTACTTCTTATGATTATGAGAAGAGAAAAACCTAGGCTTAAGGCTAGACATGGTCTACTATCTTTAACTTTATTATTCGTAGTTCAATTAACAAAAAATTGGCTGGGCCCTCTAGCAAGTCCTATGCAATTAATATTACCTCCCACATTACTTCTTTCACAAGGAATAGGTACGACAACATCATTAGCTTGGATTGCAGCTGCAAGTCTGATGTGGCCATCATCTCTTAATGGATCAAGTGAAGTTAGACTAATAATTGCTTGTGTAGCGGGTTCTCTTGTTGCCTTTTTAGGGAGAAGAATGAGAAGCCGAGCACAAGTTCTTCAAATTGCTTTATTTATACCTTTTGGTGCATTATTAGGTCAATGGTTTATTTTCAATCAATTAATTAAAACGGAAAATTCACAATTCAGCAGTATATTTTTCGACCCTAGTTATCTTTTTAATGAGGCATTTATTATAAGTGCAATACTAATGGTAACAATATTAATTATTCCTATATTAGAAAATACATTTGGATTACTTACTAGAGCAAGATTAATGGAACTTGCTGATCAAGAACGACCCTTACTTCGCCGTTTATCTAGGGAAGCGCCAGGAACATTTGAACATACTTTGACAATTTTAAGTCTCGCAGAGGAAGGCGCAAGAGTCATCGGAGCTGATGTTGACTTAATAAGAACTGGAGCTCTTTATCATGATGTAGGGAAATTACATGCTCCTAATTGGTTTATTGAAAATCAAAAAGATGGAATAAACCCACATGAAGAAATAAAAAATCCTTATAAAAGTGCCGATATTCTTCAAGCACATGTGGATGAAGGATTAAAGCTTGCGAGAAGATATCGACTTCCATCACCAATTGCTGATTTCATACCAGAACATCAAGGTACTTTAAAAATGGGATATTTTCTTCACAAAGCTAGAGAGAGTGATCCCTCTGCTCCTGAGAAACGTTTCAGATATAAAGGGCCTATTCCTCATTCAAAAGAAACTGGTATCCTCATGCTTGCAGATGGTTGTGAAGCAGCCTTAAGAGCTCTTGACGCTTCCTCCTCAGACAAAGATGCTTGCAAAACAGTCAGAAAAATAATTCAATCTCGTCAGATTGATGGCCAATTAAAGGAGAGTAGTTTAACTAGAGCAGAAATAGAATTAATTCTTAGGGCTTTTGTCTCTGTATGGAGGCGAATGCGTCACAGAAGATTAAAATACCCCAGCTTTAATTCAAGGTAAAAAGAAAGCTAGCATTTTTTCAAGCAATATTAGTTAAAGTCTTATTCTTCTATGACCTCTTTTACACCAATAAAGTAAAGCAAATAAATTAAGTAAAGCAATTACTAATGATAAACCACTTATCCCAAAAAGATCATTTTCTCTAATTAATCTGATTATTCCATAAGGCAAAGTTCCTGAAAGAGTCATAGATAAAGCAACTATTGATAAAATCACTCCCCAACCTCGTTGAGCGAATAGTCCTGCTGATGCAACAATTCCAGTTATAGCAGCAGGCCAAGCAAGACTAATAGCAAGAGTGATATTTGCAGTTTGAAGTGGAGGTCCTGATCTAACTACATAAGCAATAATCGGAATTGCAAGTGTATTCGAGATCAAACCAAACCAAGTAAGTGTCCAGTAGCCGCGCATTCCTGAACCCATTTTTAAAAAAATATTCTCTTAAATAAAATCATAAGAATGATATTAATAATTTATTTTATGCCAGAGAAGGTTGCAAACAATTAGATGGATAGCAAACGGTTCTCCACGTTCCATTGCCTGCAAGCACTTGAACACCAATACCTCTATCTTTAATTGTGCACTTCAACCCCTGTCCGTTGCACCACACTTTGGCTGCTTTAAGAGCTGCTTCAATACTCTCATATGGTGCATCTAGAACATGGTGAGGGGCGCCATCAAGTCCTATAAGTCTATAAAGATTTCTTTTAAAGGCCATTTATGTGCACATATTAAATCGTCACAATGCATATTAATCATTAATTAGTGATTAAAGGGATTTATCTAAAAAAAATTTACGGAAAGGTTTTTATATATTTTTTAAACAGTTTCTAAAAACTATTCGCAAAGTTATTAAACCCCTTTTTTATCTAATTCAGCAAAGTCGTGTTGAGGATGAATCGATTTCCTTCCCTGAGCAGCTACTAGTCTATTAAGAGCATTTATATATGCTTGCGCAGCAGCAACAACAACATCGGTATCAGCAGAATGACCAGAGAAGAGGTTTCCATCTCTTCTAATTCTAATCGTTACTTCTCCCAGAGCATCTATGCCTTCCGTAACTGACTTTACCGAGAATTCAATCAATTCATTAGGTTCCTCAGTTAGAGAATCCAGAGCTCGTACAACCGCATCTACAGGACCTGTTCCGAGAGAGACAGCGGTCTTTTCCTCACCTTCTTCTCCAACAACAGTTACCGTTGCAGTAGGCATTAGAGATGTTCCACAACTTACTTGGACTAATTTTAATTGGAACAAGGCTTCCGGCAGTTGAACTTGTTCACTAACTATGGCTTCGAGATCTCGATCTGTTATCTCTCTTTTTCTATCGGCTAAGTCTTTAAATCTAGCGAAAGCATCATTAAGATCTTCTCTATTCAAATCATATCCAAGGTCTTCTAATCTAGCTCGAACAGCACTCCTTCCACTCAATTTTCCTAAAGAAATCTTATTGTCTGACAACCCAACTGTTTTTGCATCGATAATTTCATATGTAAGCCTATTTTTCAATACTCCATCTTGATGTATTCCAGATTCATGCGCGAAAGCGTTTGCTCCAACAATTGCTTTGTTCGGTTGTACTACCATTCCAGTTAAATTCGAAACCAAACGAGAGGTCTTAGTTATTTCCTCTGTTCTAACTGCTGTTAAAGGTGTAGGTGATTCAGGAGGTCTCCCAAAGAAAGGATTAAAATATGACCTTCTTACATGAAGAGCCATAATCAACTCTTCTAAAGCAGCATTACCTGCTCTCTCTCCTATTCCGTTAATTGTGCATTCAAGTTGTCTAGCTCCATTCTTAACTGCCTCAAGGAAGTTTGCGACGGCAAGTCCTAAGTCATTATGACCATGAACTGAGAGAACTGCTTCCTTGATATTTGGAACATTTTTATTGATATTTAATATCAAATCTCCAAATTCAGAGGGAGTTGTATAACCAACTGTATCTGGAATATTTATAGTATTAGCACCTGAAGAAATGGCTAATTCGATTACTTCATAAAGAAAATCCAAATCACTTCTTGCTGCATCTTCACAGGAAAATTCAACATCATCAACAAAACTTTTTGCATAACAAACCATATCTGGAACGATATCAAGAACTTCTTTCCTGGACTTCCTTAATTTATGTTCAAGATGTATATCACTGGTTGCTATGAATGTATGAATCCTTTTTTTTGGTGCTGGGGCAATCGCATCCGCACAAGCTTTGATATCAGGTTTTGAGGCTCTTGATAGTCCGCAAATAATAGGGCCTTCTTCTCCTCCCACATGTTCAGCTATTTTCAGTACTGCATTGAAATCTCCTGCGCTAGCGAAAGGGAATCCTGCTTCAATAACATCAACTCCTAGTCTTGCTAATTGTTGTGCAATAGCTAATTTTTCTTCTAAATTTAGACTCGCACCAGGGGATTGTTCGCCATCCCTTAATGTGGTATCGAAAATTAAAACTCGGCCTGGATCTTTGGCCATAGCATTAGTTATATAAAGAAAGTTAGACCTTATTAAGATCTATATGAATTTAATTAATTGTAGTATATTTCTCTCGATTTTCTACAAAGCCTATTAAGTTAATAGTTATTAAGTTGATCTTTTTTATATTTTTTATGAATAGGATAATAGAATTTGGAGATTTAATATCAAATTCAAATAAAAACTCTATTTAATAAATATAAAATATAATATTTCTAGTATCTAATTTTACTAGTTTCAAATTATAACTTAAAGTTTATCTTTTCTTGTGCGTCAAAAGAGTATAAGTATCCAAGGATCAAACCCAACATTCTGGGAGTTTTAATGACTAAAGGCAATCTCGCCATAGTCCTGCATGCACATCTACCTTACGTGAGGTCAGAAGAACCTGGTTCTTTGGAGGAAGACTGGTTCTTTCAAGCTCTAGTCGAATGTTATTTACCGCTCTTAGAAACACTTGAGAATGCCTCCAAGGCAAAAGATCAAGAACCTAAAATCACGCTAGGGTTATCGCCTACTTTGCTTTCGCTTTTGGAAGATGAAGTATTAAAAAATCGATTTGAGAAATGGGTAAATATAAGATTAGAGGTTCTCAATACATTAGAAAAAGACTGCCTAAAAGCAGTTTCCCATTTAAAAGACCATTTAAAACGTCAACTGAAAAGCTGGAGGTTTTGTCAAGGTGATCTAATAGAAAGATTTAAGAAATTACAATCATCAGAGGTAATTGATATCTTAACTTGTGCAGCCACTCATGGATATCTTCCACTTTTAAGAGAAAACCCTGAAGCAGTTAGGGCTCAATTAAAAACCGCGGTAACTGAACATAGGCGCCTTTTCATGAGTTCTCCATCAGGTATTTGGCTTCCTGAATGTGCATATTACGAGGGCTTAGATGAATTAATGGCTGAATCAGGACTCAGATATGCAGTCCTTGATGGTCATGGCTTATTAAATGCAGATCCAAGACCTAGATATGGTCTATACGCTCCTATCTGTACAAGAAAAGGAGTAGCTTTTTTTGGGAGAGATAGTGAATCAACTCTTCCGGTTTGGTCAGCAAGAGATGGATATCCAGGCAATCCAAATTACAGAGAATTCCATAGAGACTTGGGCTGGGATTTATCAATAGAGAGTCTTAAAAAAATAGGAATCGAGGAAAAAAGACCCTTAGGAATCAAATTATTTAAGATTTCATCTAAAAATACATCTTTAGAAGATAAACAAGAATATGAGCCACAAGTTGCATTAAAAAGTGTTGAAAAAGATGCAGAGAATTATTTAAAGGAAAGAAAGAAACAACTTATAAAACTTGAAAAATCTATGCAAATAGAGCCATTATTAATCGCTCCTTTTGATGCAGAACTTTTCGGTCATTGGTGGTTTGAAGGCCCCAAATTTCTCTGCAACTTGTTTATAAAATCAAAAAAAGAAGGTATTAAATTAATTACTTTAAGAGAGGCACTTAAACTGTCACCCCAAATCCAATTATGCAATCCTTCTCCATCAAGTTGGGGACAAGGTGGTTTTCATAATTATTGGTTAAACGATTCAAACGCATGGATTGTTCATGAATGGAGTAAAGCAGGAAGAGCAATGGTATTTATTTGCTCAGAGAGTTCAATCGATGAATCAAACATCAAAATTATTAAGCAAGCTGGAAGGGAACTTTTACTATCTCAATCTTCAGATTGGAGTTTCATTCTTAAGGCAGGAACAACTACCGAGCTTGCAAGAGAAAGAATAAATTTGCATCTAAAAAGATTTTGGATGCTAATCAATGCAATAAAAGATAATAAAATTATCAATGACAAAATCCTAGAAGGGATAGAAAAAGAAGATTGTATTTTCCCTTTAATTTCTCCAATAGATTGGAAAAAGAAAATCTAAATTTTTTCTTACTTTTTTATTTTAAAACCAATCATTCCCAATCTAACTCTGGCTGGGGCAATAGAAAATAATTTAAGCATCACAATAAATAGTCTTGGCAATGGAAGAGTATTAGTTAAATATCCATACCAATCTTTTTTGGGTAATTTAAAAAAAGTATCAAAGAAAGATCTTAACAAGGATTCGTCAAAGCTCATTAGTCTTTGTAGTCCAAACTGATAAAGACGATGTCTTTGAACTAATTCATATGTCCATAAGGTTTTCCATCCTCTTCTGGCTATCTGAGATGTAGGAATAAGAGGATCTTTTTTGATTACTTTTGCTATCTCCTTTGCCAATGAGGGAGCTCTTCTTAAAAGGGATCCAACAAGATATCCTGAAGCTGGATGAACCATACTGGCAGAACCCCCAAAGGCTAAAAGAGGTTGATCTCTATAAGGCAATGGCAAGTTCATGGGGAAAAGACAATGTTCTTCATGGATAATTTCCTCAATTTGAATCCCTTTATTCAATAGTCGTGAGTTTAATCTTGCTTTTAATGATTCAAAAGAAACTGGAGGTGCACAAGCCAAAGATGTTTCTTCTACAAAATAAATACCGTCTCCTAAATCCATAGCATAAAGAAAAGAAGGTGGTTCTTCCAATTCGTCAGAATTCAAATGGTCTGGCCTAAAGTCCATCAATACAAAACGATTTTTCTTCACAGGTGCAGAACTAAATTTCCCAACGACCCCATAGGCCGCCTGTTTAGCGATTTGATCATGCTTAGGCCTCCTGATAAATGGGGTTTTGTGACCGCTTGCATCAATAACGAGGCGAGCAAAATATTTTTTCCCAGAAGTACAAATAACAATGGTTTCTCTCTCACTAAAATCAATATTTTTGACAGTTTCTACTTGCCAAGAAAGTCCATTACATCTCTCAAGAAGAGCCTCCTGAAAATTAATTGAATTAAAAAGGCCGTAATCAAGAGAATGATTAGTAAAACTATTACCCTTTTTACTTAATCCATCTCCAAAGAAACTAACAGTATCTTTCCATCTGTATTTTAATAATTCATGCATGTTTAAAGACTCAAGTTCAGAGGCCCAAATCCCATAAGTATTTGGCCAAGGTTCTAAAGGAGACTTAGAAGCTATTGCCTGAACATTAAGTCCTTGTTGAACCAGCTCAGCTGTGATACAAAGAGCCGCTGGCCCTGCCCCCATAACTAATACATCAGCAGAATTATTCAATTTCAATTTTTTGACGTTGTATCAGAATTTATTGATTCTTTCGTTGTATATGATTCTTTTTCTTCATCATCATTAATTTGTTCTGGCGGAACTAAAACAACCTCGGACAACTTATCGCCATTATCAAGCTTCTGAATTCTTACACCAGTTGCAGCTCTAGATTGTTGAGAAATTTTATCCGCAGAAGTTCTAACAATTACTCCTCTTTCACTTACTAACAATAATTCTTCTCCTTTACCTAAGACCCGTAAACCTACAAGTTCATCTCCATCTTTTCTGAATTTTATTGCTCTTAAGCCCATTCCTGCTCTTTTTTGCAACCGAAACTGTGTCACAGGAACTCTTTTCCCTAGTCCGCTTCCAGAAGCGACAAGTACCCAAGGGCCTTCAGATTCTGATGATTCATCCTTTAATTCTTCTTCTTCACTTTTGTCAACATGATCAGCCAATTCAGTAGATAAAACATCCATACTTACTAGAGAATCCCCTGACTTAAGATTCATTGACTTAACTCCTCTTGCTGATCTACCTAAAGGGCGTAATTCAGAATCATTTAATCTAAAATGAATTGTCATTCCATTCTTGGAACCAATTAAAACACTATCTCCAGACTCAGCTAATCGAACCCAAGTCAAAGCATCACCATCCTCTAAGCCTATTGCAATTAATCCATTTGCTCTAATCTTGCTGAAAGCCGATAGAGATGTCCTTTTTATATACCCGCCCCTAGTAAGCATCAATAGATAGTTTTCATCGTCAAAAGAACTCACAGAAAGCAATGAAGTAATAGCTTCTTCACGTGGAATTGGAAGCAATTGAACAATAGGAGTGCCTTTAGCAGTTCTACTACATTGAGGAACTCTGTAAGCAGGAAGAGCATACGAAACGCCTCTATCGCTAAAAAGAAGGAGGCTGTCATGGTCATTACAACTAATAAATTTTTTCACCTCTTCTTCTCCTTGGCTTCGCGTTCCTGCTTTACCTCTAGTACCTCGACTTGTTGCTTCAAATTCACTAACAGGCATCCTTTTTAAATATCCTGTCTCGGTCAATAAAACGACTGATCTCTCATTCGCAATTAGATCAATATCCTCAAGACCTCCACCGAGATCAAGAATTTTTGTTCTCCTTGGGGTATTGTATTTTTCTTTTATTTCATTTAATTCTATTTTTATTATTTCAAATACCCTTTCTTTCTTATCTAAAATATCCTTTAAATCTATTATTTTTTCAACCAAATCCTCATGTTCAAGTCTTATCTTATCTGCCTCTAAAGCGGTCAACCTCCTTAATTGCATCTGCAAAATGGCATCAGACTGAATATCTGTTAAGCCGTGCAATTCTTTTAATTTTCTTTTTGCAGTAGCAGAATCAGAGGCTGCTCTTATAAGACTAATTATATCGTCTAGCTGATCTAAAGCTAATAATAATCCTAATAATATATGATCTCTATTCTCTGCTTTCTTTAATAGATATTTAGTTCTTTTTTCAATGGTTTCAACTCTAAATTCTAAAAATACTTGCAACATCTTTCTAAGTGACAATATAACAGGCTCACCATTAACTAATGCAAGCATATTTGCACTAAAATTAGTCTGCAAAGGAGTAAGTTTAAATAAGTTATTTAAAACAACTTGAGGATATGAATCTCTTCTCAATTCAACAACAATTCTCATTCCATCCCTATCACTTTCATCTCTAATATCTGCAATGCCTTCAAGTTTTTTATCATTTACCATATCAGCGATCCGTTCTATCAATCCTGCTTTATTTGTTTGATAAGGAAGTTCAGTTATTATCACTGCATCTCTATCTGGTCTGCCTGGATGTTCAATAGTTTCTATTTCAGCAACTCCTCGCATTGTGATTGAACCTCTACCAGAAAGATATGTTTCCTTAATTCCACTTCTACCAAGTATCTGTCCTCCAGTGGGGAAATCTGGTCCTTTAATTATATTCATCAACTCTATTTCTTCTAACTCAGGATTAGAAATCAACGCCATCAATCCTTCAATCAATTCGACCAAATTATGAGGAGGTATGTTGGTAGCCATACCTACAGCTATCCCAGACGAACCATTTAATAACAACTGAGGAATTCTTGCCGGCAATACTGTTGGTTCTTGTACAGATCCATCAAAGTTATCAGCGAAATCAACTGTTTCAGATTCAATATCTTCAAGCAAGCTATCAGTGGTTAAAGCTTGTAATCTGGATTCTGTATATCTCATTGCAGCAGGAGGATCATTATCAACAGATCCAAAATTCCCATGCCCATCTATTAGAGGCATCTGCATAGAAAAATCTTGCGCCATTCTGACCAAAGCGTCATAAACAGCGGTATCCCCGTGAGGATGGAATTTACCTAAAACTTCTCCAACAACACGTGCGCATTTTCTGTAAGGCCTGTCACTAGTAAGACCAAGTTCATACATTGCATAGAGAATTCTTCGATGAACTGGCTTAAGTCCATCTCTCGAATCAGGTAAAGCTCTCCCAACAATCACACTCATCGCATATTCCAAGTAGGAACGCGACATTTCGTTTCTTAAGTCAGTCTGGATGATCCGATCGTCGGATTCCCCGGGACCAGCACTATTAGGTCCCAATGGATCAGCCATATATAAAAGTTTTACCAATTATAAGAACATCTGAGCATTAATAAACCTTTTAAAGTGAATAACCATATATCTGAAAGTAAATCACCTCTAAACAAATCAACAATTACAAAAATTTTTATAAAGTCCCCTAAAAGCATTACCAAATCATCTAATCAATACGAAAAATAAGCAAAATCTTGATTCTCTATTCCCAACATTTGCTCAATTTGGCACTTCAGTTGGTAGTTTGACGAGAACTTACTAAATTTAGGTGTGAATATTCAACTAGGACGCACCAAAACTGTTCGAAGAGCCTACGGAATTGATGAGATTGCATTAGTTCCAGGAGCAAGAACAGTTGACCCTGAAATTACAAAAACCAACTGGGAAATCGGTGGAATTGAAAGAGATATCCCCATAATCGCAAGTGCGATGGATGGAGTTGTAGATGTAAGCATGGCAGTCGCCCTCTCAAAATTAGGGGCCTTAGGTGTTTTAAATCTAGAAGGAGTCCAAACCAGATATGAAGACCCAGAGGAAGTCCTATCCAAAATCCAATCAATTGGTAAAGAGGAATTTGTTCCTCTAATGCAAGAAATTTATAAGAAACCAATAAAAGAAGAATTAATCTTAAAAAGAATTCAAGAAATAAAAAAAAGTGGTGGAATTGCTGCTGTAAGCGGAACCCCGTTAGCCGCAATCAAGTATGGAGATTTAATTAAAGACTCAGGTGCAGACTTATTTTTTTTACAGGCAACAGTAGTTTCAACAGAACATCTGGGCAAAAAGGGTAGTCAAAATCTAGATCTTTATGATCTTTGCGAAAACATTGGCATACCTGTAGCAGTAGGTAATTGTGTTACTTATGAAGTCTCTCTCAAGCTTATGAGAGCAGGTGCCGCAGCAGTAATGGTTGGCATTGGGCCTGGAGCAGCTTGTACTTCAAGAGGCGTATTAGGAGTTGGTATTCCTCAAGCGACTGCTATTTCTGACTGCGCTGCGGCAAGAGATGATTTTCAAAAAGAAAGCGGAAAATATGTTCCAATTATTGCTGATGGTGGAATTATTACTGGTGGGGATATTTGCAAATGCATAGCTTGCGGTGCCGATTCAGTAATGATTGGTTCACCAATCGCAAGATCTCAAGAAGCCCCTGGGAAAGGTTTCCATTGGGGTATGGCAACGCCAAGTCCTGTCCTCCCAAGAGGAACAAGGATCAAAGTTGGGACGACAGGAAGTTTAAAAAGTATTATTTGTGGTCCTGCAATCCTTGATGATGGAACCCACAATTTATTGGGGGCAATAAAAACCTCAATGGGCACGCTGGGAGCTACGGACCTCAAAGAAATGCAAAAAGTTGAAGTAGTTGTTGCGCCATCTTTGTTAACAGAAGGAAAAGTTTATCAAAAAGCACAGCAACTTGGAATGGGAAAATAAAGCTATCGAAAGATTACAGAATTAAATACCATCGCTAGAATCGGGTAGTGATAGCCTTTGCTCTCACACTCCTCACACACAAAAAACCCGATTCGTTCGGGTTTTTCTTATTTAAAAAACACAAATTAATATTCAAACTTCGTTTAAAAATGGCAGCAAAACTTTTTATAGGCAAAATACAGTTGTTATGATCAAGTTCTTAAGACTTTTAAGGTATGTCCACAGCTTCTGCAGTAACTGATTCCTCTTTCGAACAAGAAGTCCTCCAGAGCGATGTACCTGTTTTGGTTGATTTTTGGGCACCTTGGTGTGGACCATGCAGAATGGTTGCTCCAATTGTTGAAGAGATCTCAAAAGATTTCGAAGGGAAAATAAAGGTTTTCAAATTAAATACCGATGAGAACCCTAACGTTGCTAGTCAGTATGGGATCAGAAGCATACCAACTTTGATGATCTTTAAGGGGGGGCAAAAAGTAGATACTGTTGTGGGAGCAGTCCCTAAAGCCACCCTCTCTGGGACAATCTCTAAACATCTCTAATTTCAAATTGTACAATTTATTTTTTAGAGGCTTATTGCAATGAATCGAAGGTAAATCTTTTGGCAAAAATTGGATTAATAGATTATGGAATGGGTAATCTTTTTTCCGTTCAACAAGCATTTAAAAGGTTTAACCAACCTTTAGATTTTATTAGCGATATCAAAACACTCAAGTCTTGTGATGCTTTGATTCTTCCTGGCGTTGGTGCTTTTGATCCCGCAATGATGAATTTAAGAAAAACTGAACTAGTGCCTTCAATAATTGACTGGGTTAACAACGGAAAGCCACTGATTGGGATTTGCTTAGGATTACAGCTTTTATTCGAGAGTAGTGATGAAGGTTCCTCAAAAGGATTAGGCGTTATTAAAGGTCACATTCGCAAATTACCTCAAGAAAAAAATGAAAGGATCCCGCATATTGGCTGGTCTCCAATATATAAAACAAATGAGTGTCCTATTCTAGAAAATTATCCAGATTCAAATTGGATGTATTTCGTTCACTCATACTCAGCATGTCCTTTCGAACCAAAACATACCGTAGCTACAACAAAATTTGGTACCACTGACGTATCGTCTATGGTCTGGCATAAAAATACGGGTGCATGTCAGTTTCATCCCGAAAAATCAGGAATTGCAGGTCAAAAACTTATTTTTAATTGGATTAATTGGTTGAATAAAACTAAATTTTAGTTTGAAAGGGAAACTGAAACTAATTTCTGGGAAAAGGATAGAAAGTCCTTTAAGCCAAAATACAAGGCCCACCTCCTCAAAAGTAAGAGAGGCACTAATAAATATTCTTGGTAACAAACTCAAAGGAGCTAGTTGGCTTGATCTTTGCAGTGGAAGTGGATCAATGGCATGTGAGGCTATTCAAAAAGGAGTAAAAAGGGTTCTTGCAATTGAAAAACAGAGGGACACGGCAAAACTATGCAAAAGAAACCTTTTCGATGTATCAAAGACTATGGATGCCTCAATACATATTGAAGTCGTATGCAATGAATTGATCTCATTTCTAAAAAAGGGCCCTAAAAACCAAAAAATTGATCTTGCAAAAGATTGCCCAAGTGCTGGGCAAAGATTTGATTTTATTTTTCTTGATCCGCCATACAAGTCTGAATTATATGAAATTTCTCAAGAACTTTTATTGTCTAAAAAATGGGTTAAAAAATCATCTAATTTGATATGTGAGTGCTCGTCAAAGTCAATGCCTAGAATACATAATGGTTGGAAAGTAAACAAAGAGAAATTTTATGGAAACACCTCTCTTCTTTTTCTTATTCCCAATCCGGCATTGAACTACTTCGACGATACTGATTCCATGCACTAACAAAAAGGCCTAATAATGTTATGGGAACCAGTCCAAGAACAATCCCACATAGCAGAGGCTCAATCATTTGCTCGCGTTTTTTATGATTACTGGTAACAATTCTTTCATGTCAAAGAGGTTTTAGTGAATACTCCGTCATCAAAAGCATTAATCAATGAGAACCAAAAGATAAGCTCTTGGAGAATAATCTTATTATCTACTGTTACTCTCGCATTCCTTATTCTTTTCTGGGGGATGGGAGACTTTAAGCAAGATCCTTTCATAACTGAAACTTTATCTATTCAAGGCGAAGCTTTATCTGGAAGCAAATTATTTAAAATCAATTGTGTCGGTTGCCATGGGATTTCAGCCCAAGGTTTTGTAGGGCCTGATCTCCATGAGGCGACTCAAGAAATGAGTGATAAAAAGATTATAAATCAAGTTATTAGAGGATTGACTCCACCAATGCCAAGTTTTGAAATCGAGCCTCAATCAATGGCTGATCTATTGGCATATATGCATTCACTAAATTAATAGTGTCTATAAAAAAATCTTTAAAAGTAGTACTTGTTGAACCAGCAGGACCAATCAATGTTGGGAGTGTCGCAAGACTATGTGAAAACTTTAGTGTTCATGAATTAAGAATAGTTTCTCCTAAATGCGATTATTTATCTCAAGAAGGGAAAAAGATGGCTGTAAGAGGATTGAAGATATTAGAAGAAGCAAAAGTATATAAGGACCTCAATGCAGCACTTTCAGACTGCTCAAGAATTATTGCCACATGCGGAAGGAAAGAACATGGAGAAATTCCACTTAATTCAAATAAAGATGCATTGAGATGGGCTCTTAAATCAGAAAGAGAGGAGACAATAGCTTTGGTTTTCGGAAGAGAAGATCGGGGTTTGTCCAACGAAGAGCTTCTAAAAGCAAATAAAGTGATCAGTCTTAATACAAGTGATAGTTATCCATCGTTAAATCTTTCACATGCAGTAGCAATTGTTCTTCATCAATTCAATCAATTTAATGAGATTGATTTATTAAAACCACGTACAAAAACAAGCTATCCTGCTAATTTAATTAAATTAGAAGATTGTATTAATGATGCAGGTAGTTTTTTACTTGATATTGGCTTCTTAATGAAACATACATATAAAGCTAAAATGACGAAAATCAAACAATTGCTTTTAAGAGGTGAGGTAAAAGATGATGAAGTTGCACTAATAAGGGGGATAATTAGCCAGGCAAGATGGAAAATTAAACATAAAAATGATTAATTAAAAATAACAAGCTAGAATAGATAGCAAAGGTTATATCCTTTCATTTTAAAGTGAAAAATCATCTCAAAGTAATTACGAATATATTTTTAACAAGCATAGGCATATCAGTTTTACTTGGCAGCTTACTAAGAGTTGCTGGTCCCATTAATCAAAGCTATAAAATAAATAAAAAAATTAATCTCTCAGGAAAATCAAGTAGGTCATTAAATAAAGAGTTACTAGCTGGAAAATCCAACATTTCATTATTTTATAATGATAAATTAGAAAGGTTCGAAAGACTAGAAAAATTAATTAGTAAATGGGAAAAACTTATAATTAAAAATCCAGATCTATATGTAAGTGCTTTTTTCTTATCTTTAGACAATCAAGTCTATGCTGAAATAAATTCTAACGTTAGGCTATCTGCAGCAAGCAGTATCAAGGTGCCTATTCTAATTATTTTACTTAGAATGCTAGATAGAAAAGATATATTGTGGAATGAAAAATTGATACTTTCAGAAGATATAATTGGTAGCGGCTCAGGATGGATGGGATACCAAAAAATCGGTGAGAGCTTCCCTCTTTATGAAGTGGCCACGGAAATGATAAGAGTCAGTGATAATACCGCAACTAATTTACTAATCAAACGATTAGGAGGAATCAGTATGGTTAATAAAAAGTTTAAAGAAATTGGATTAAAAAATACACAAATAAATAACTATCTTCCCGATCTAGATGGGACAAATATTACATCAACCAAGGATCTATCTTTAGCGATGTCTCTTGTCGATAATGGTTATCTACTTAATACTAATTCTAGAGATATTTTCAGAGAAATAATGAGCACATCAAAAACAAATACATTAATACCCTCTGGGATTTTGAGAGGTCTTGGGAAAGAATCTAAAGACACTGACTATCATCTTTCATTAAAAGGTTTTTTAGTTCACAACAAAACTGGTGATATTGGAATCTCATATTCAGATACGGCTCTAATTCAAACCCCACATAATTCAAGGGCATTCGCAAGTTTTATAGTCAAAGGTCCATTTAACGATCCAAGATCTTCTGAATTGATAAGAAATTTATCGGCAGAATTAGTCCCTTTTCTAGTGCTAGATCAAAAATCAAGTAATCCAAATTAGAATTTTTACTGATTAAAATAAACATTTGCTTTTCATTATCATTTTTTTTTTGAACTTTATCAATCTAAAGTGGCCTGCTTATGAAACAATCTTGTTACCAGTAATAAGAAAGTGAGTTCAACTAGAAAACGCAGGGTTTTTCCATTCACTTCAGTGATCGGACAAGAAGAAATGAAGCTGGCGCTTCTCTTAAATGTTATTGACCCGAGAATAGGCGGAGTAATGATAATGGGAGATAGAGGTACTGGGAAATCCACTACTATAAGAGCACTTGCAGATCTATTACCTGCAATTGAAGTCGTTGAAGGAGATCCCTATAACAGCTCTCTTGATGATCCAGACCTTCAAAGCAATGATGTCAGAGAGAAGATAGAGAGTGGTAGTGAAATACAAAAAGGTGAGAAGCAAGTTCCCATGATTGATCTACCTTTAGGTGCTACCGAGGATAGACTTTGTGGAACGATTGATATTGAAAAGGCTCTTAGTGAAGGTGTGAGAGCTTTTGAACCCGGACTGCTAGCAAAAGCAAATAGAGGTTTGCTTTATGTCGACGAAGTTAACTTGCTAGATGATCACCTTGTCGACGTTCTTCTAGATTCTGCCGCTTCAGGCTGGAATACGGTTGAACGTGAGGGGATCTCGGTTAGGCATCCAGCAAGGTTTGTTCTTATTGGTTCAGGTAACCCAGAGGAAGGGGAATTAAGGCCCCAGTTACTTGATCGCTTTGGAATGAGTGTAGAAGTAAGAACCGTAAGAGAAGCAAAACTTCGCGTTCAAGTTGTTGATCAACGCACATCCTTTGATAATGATCCTGAATCTTTTAGCGATTCGGTTCAGGGAAAGCAAGACTCGCTTCAACAAAAAGTGGTTGATGCTCAAAATTTACTCAACGAGGTTTCTATCGATGAAGATCTCAGACTAAGAATTTCAGCAGTATGTGGTGAACTTGATGTTGATGGTCTCAGAGGAGATATTGTTACGAACAGAGCAGCTAGAGCCCTTGCAGCCTTCGAAGGAAGAAAAGAGGTAACTGAAGAAGATATTGCTCGTGTCGTCTCGACGGCTTTAAGGCACAGACTTAGAAAAGATCCCCTTGAACAAGTTGATTCTGGAGATAGAGTAATAAAAGCTTTTTGCAAAGTATTTGAGAGAAATGAAAGTAATGATATATCTGAATTTGAACTGGCTACAACAAACTAAGTGAGAATAATAGGAATAGATCCTGGGTTAGCGAGAGTAGGTTATGGAATTATTGATGAAATAGAAGGAAAGAAAATAATGCTTGATTGCGGAATTATAGAAACAAAACCAACACAGAAAGAAGAAAAAAGACTTGAAGAAATTTCAAATGATTTATCCTCAATAATAAATAAATGGAATCCAAATTCTGCAGCAGTAGAAAAGTTTTTTTTCTACCGCTCTAGTACGACAATTAGTGTTGTTCAAGCTCGCGGAGTGATAATGATGACTTTAGGAAAGCACAATCTTCCGATACAAGAATTTCCACCAATGCAAATCAAACTTGCTGTGACTGGATATGGACATTCAGATAAAGATGAAGTTTTAAAAGCTGTAATGAATGAACTCAGTATCACTTCACCTCCTAAGCCAGACGATGCTGCAGATGCACTAGCAATAGCACTTACTGGAATCTATCTTAAATAATTGAATATATAATTAAAATCTATTATTTCATGAAAAATATGTATGACAATATTAAATTAAATAAAGAAATAAAAAGGAAGGAATATAATTTAATCCGTAATTCAAACTCATCATTAATTCATGAAAAAATAAAGTTAAACGTCAAGTCAACATTAAATATACTTTTAAATAAATATCATGTAGAAGGAAAATTTATAGGTATATACTGGCCATTGAAAGGTGAGGTGGATATAAGATTTATTAAAGGAATCAATAATCAAAAAGTTGCTCTACCGTCGAGTTCCAAAAGTAATGGTATTAGCTATCATCATTGGTCAAATAATCAATTAGAGTTAGATTCAAACAGTATTCCTGCGCCAAAGCGGGAAAACGCTATTAAACCTAATGATATTTCTATCCTATTTGTACCCGCAATAGCTATTGATCACGGAGGGTACAGATTAGGCTACGGGGGTGGATACTTTGATCGTCTTCGAAAAAGAGATTTGTGGTTATCAATACCATCATTTGTAGTCATCAGTAATAATTGCATATCTGAAGAACCATTACCTAGAGACAGATGGGACGTTCCTTTTAATGGTTGGATTAGCGAAAAAGGTCTACATCAAATTAAAGCAACTAAATAATTAGTTAGGCTTTAGGATATATCAACTGTTTGAACTGAAGAAGTGACTGAGATCAAAGAAAAATCTTCCATCAATACTTACGGTAGTGATTCACTAGATAATCTTATAGAGCGTTTACAATCGACTTCAGATCCGAAAAGGCGCTATGAATATATTCTATGGCTAGCTAAAAGTCTGCCTTTACTAGATGAAGATCTTCACCTAGCAACTACTAAAGTAAAAGGATGCATTTCAGAAGTATATGTTCTTGGAATTCTTTTGAATGGAAAAATTCAATGGAAAGGATATTCAGACGCGCTAATAACAAAAGGATTGCTTGCTTTTTTAATAAAAGGTATGAATGATCTAACACCTTTTGAAGTACTCTCTATAGATGAGAAATTTATTGAGATGACAGGATTAAGTAAAAGCTTGACGCCATCGAGAGCAAATGGTTTTCTCAATATATTCCTGAAAATGAAGGCACAAGCAAAAAATCTCTCACTACCTAATTCAGACAATGAATAAATAAGTTTCAACAAAATTATCGCTCTATAAAAACATGAAAAAAGTTGGTATCGGTTTACTTGGCCTAGGAACGGTTGGTCAGGGTGTTGCAAATATCATAAGCAGACCGAATGATAGGCATCCTTTAGTTGGAGAACTTGAACTTATTGGTGTCGCAGTAAGAAATCTCAAAAAGAAAAGAGATATATCTATCCCGGATTCAATACTTACAACAAACCCTATTGAAATAGTAAATAACCCGAATATTCAAATAGTTGTTGAAGTAATGGGCGGTATTGAGCCCGCAAAATCATTAATTATCCAAGCCATAAGAGCAGGTAAATCTATTGTTACTGCAAATAAAGCAGTAATTGCAAGACATGGTGAAGAGATTTCAAATGAAGCAAAAGCCGCTGGGGTTTATGTCCTCATTGAAGCAGCAGTAGGAGGTGGAATTCCAATAATAGAGCCTTTAAAACAATCTTTAGGGGGGAATCAGATAACGAAAGTAAGCGGAATAATAAATGGAACAACTAATTACATACTCTCAAGAATGGATAAAGAAGGGGTTAATTATGCTGAAGTTTTAAAAGATGCTCAAGCACTTGGATATGCAGAAAGTGATCCGGCTGCTGATGTCGAGGGGTCCGACGCCGCTGATAAAATTGCAATTCTTAGTGGCCTTGCTTTTGGTGGAGCAATTAAGCGAGCAGACATACCAACAACTGGAATAAATCTCCTTGAAGGAATAGATGTTAATTATGCAAGAAAGTTAGGGTATGGAATTAAGCTTTTAGCAATATCTGAGAAAGGAGAAGCTCAATCAAACAGCGAAAACAGTCAACCACTCTCTGTTTGGGTTGAGCCAACATTAGTACCTGAAGATAATCCATTAGCGGGGGTAAATGGAGTGAACAATGCAATCCTCGTGGAGGGCAATCCAATTGGTCAAGTGATGTTTTTCGGCCCAGGTGCAGGATCTGGTCCAACCGCATCTGCTGTTGTTGCAGACATACTTAACATTGCAGGTATTCAGTCCATGAGTGAAGAAAAAATCTTTAAATTGGATCCACTTCTATCCGCAAAAGGTTGGAGAAGTTGTCACGTAACAGAAAAGAAACAAATAACCAAAAAGAATTATATACGGCTTGTTGCAGAAGATAGTCCAGGAGTAATTGGAGAAATCGGGACTATTTTTGGAAACAAAAAAATATCTATTGAATCAATTGTGCAATTCGATGCCAGGAATAAACAAGCAGAGATAGTAGTTATTACTCACAAGATTAATCAAGGTCAACTTGAAGAAGCTCTTTTAGATATCGAAAACTTGTCACAAGTTAAGAGAATTGCAGCATCGATGGGTTGCCTTTAGCTAACGAAAACTAGTCAAATCTAAATTAAGTTGCTAATTATATAAAAAGAATAAAGGAAATTTTTCTTAAATTTCTTTTCGGAACTAAACCATGACAACATCCAAAAACGTAATTGAGAAAACCAGAGAAGAAACAGAAAAAAATATAAATCAAGGAGATTGTGTTCATCTAAAAAATCAAGAGGAGCTTTTTCAAGTATTAGGTATAGATAATGCTTATGAAAAATGTTGGGTTCGTGAATGGCCACTCAACCCTAATGGATCCCCTGTCTTCGAAATATCAATTAAACAAGTATCTCCTAATCAATAACAATTTTATTCAGCTAGATATAATTATAAAATCTTATAATAAATGATAAAACTGAATTACATAAAAAATATTTTAAATATCTCAGGTATTCTCTTAATATTATTTCAATTATCTTGTGTTCAATACAAGAAAAGAGAAAATATTATTGTAGCAAGTGCAGGTAAAATTGAATCCCTTGATCCTGCTCAAGCGAATACTATTAGGACGCTACAAATACTAAGCGCTCTAGGAGATACTTTATACAAAATAAATAAGAAAGGGAATCTTTACCCAAGCCTAGCCAAAGATTTACCAAAAATAAGTAAGAATGGTTTGCTAATAGATATTCCACTCAAAGAAAATATTTCATTTCATGATGGAAGTACTTTTAATGCAGAAGCAATGGCATTTAGCCTTAATCGCTTCAGGGAAATAGGAACTTTAAATTACCTATTAAATGACAAAGTAGAAGGTATTGAAGTCAAAGATGAATTCACTATTAGAATAAAATTAAAAAAGCCATCTAGCTCTATCAAAAGTCTTTTAACATCGGTAAATTTAACACCTGTATCTCCAAATTCATATTCAAATTATAAAGATAGTTTCAATAGTAAAAATTTTGTAGGAACTGGTCCTTATTTCTTGAAAAGTTTTAACTCAAGTCAACAAATAATCAAGCCATTCAAAAACTATTGGGGAGAGAAACCTCAAAATAAAGGCATCGACTTTATAAATTACAGTAATTCTAGTACACTTTTTGGGGCTATTAAAACTAAACAAGTTGATGTTTTAATAGCAAATTCGATAGCTGATATGCATCGTTTATCATTAGATATAATGGTTAATAAAGATAAGCTTAATTCAGGAGAAGGCCCCCCAACATCAATTGGTTATATTACCTTTAAGAGTAACAATATACCATTATCAAATCAAAATTTAAGAAAAGCACTTTCATACACGATTGATAGGAAACTAATCAGTCAAAGAGTAAGTTTTGGGACTAGAGAGCCCTTATATTCCATAGCACCTCCGCAATTTTACAAGAAAGAATTTTCACCATGGCCATCTTATGAGCCTAAGATTGCAAGAAAATTATTAAAGGAAGAAGGCTATTGCGAAAACAATATTCTCAATATTCCATTAACGTTCAGATCAACTGTACCTGCAGATAAAAATCTAGCACTTATATGGCAAGAACAAATCAAAAGAGATTTATCTGATTGTTTAAAACTCACTTTAAATGGAGTGGAATCAACAACAGTATATGATCAGCTATCAAAGGGTTCTTTTGAAGCGGTTATATTAGATTGGACTGGAGATTTTTCTGATCCGATAGCATATTTAGCTCCTTTATTAAGTTGTACTCAGATAAAGAATAATACTTGTCTTAAGGGAGAATCTGTTTTCAGTGGAAGTTTTTGGGGAGATAAAAAAGTACAAGAACTATTGGAGATAAGTGAAGAACGAGAGGGAGAAAGTAGATTAAATACTTTTATAAAAATCGAACAACTTGCAGATCAAGGAAGTTCTTACTTACCAGTTTGGCTAATCAGACCTAAAGCTTGGTCTTTAAAAAATATAAGTCATCCAGAATTCTCGGGAAATGGCTTAATTATTCTAAAAAACTTAAAAAGGGACTAGTTTTGTCATCAAAAAAGGAACTCTTCAAATATGTCATAGCAAGATTAGCTCTATTGCCCATTATGCTTTGGATCATTTCGAGCTTAGTTTTTATATTATTAAGAATCGCACCAGGCGACCCCGTAGATGCAATTCTAGGAACTCGAGCTAATGAATTGGCACGAGAAAGTCTAAGAATTAAACTTGGACTAGATAAACCACTAATTAATCAATACCTTGAATATTTAAATCATCTAATACATGGAAATTTGGGAACTTCATTAAGCACACAAGAACCTGTAAAAGAAATTATTTCTAAAGCTCTTCCCGCAAGTATGGAATTAGCAATAGTTGCAATATTAATAGCTTTACTATTGGGTTGTTTAATTGGTTTTTTAGGCGCAGTTAGGCCAGAAGGGAAAATAGATCTTTTGGGAAGGATTTTTGGTATTGGAACTTATGCTCTCCCTCCTTTTTGGGCCGCGATGCTAATTCAAATTATTTTCGCTGTATTGCTAGGTTGGTTTCCCATTGGAGCAAGATTACCTCCTGGAGCTATTCCTCCTCCCCCAGTTACTGGTTTCTTACTTGTAGATAGTATTTTAAATAAAAACATTGAAATAATTTTTAGTTCTATTAAACATTTGATATTACCATCAGTCACTCTAGGAATATTATTAAGCGGAATATTTAGTCGTTCGTTAAGATTAAATCTAGAGGAAGTTTTAAAAAAAGATTATATTGAGGCAGCAAAAAGTAGAGGTATAAATGACTCCGGAATATTATTAAAACATGCTTTACCAAATACAATGCTACCAATATTGACAATTACCGGATTAACAGTTTCATCTTTAATTGGTGGAGCACTTTTAATTGAAATAACGTTCTCTTGGCCTGGAATTGCTCTTGGACTTAAAGAGGCTATTAACCAAAGAGACTATCCAGTCGTGCAAGGAATAGTTGTTATTATATCTAGCCTTGTTGTCATGATTAGTGTAGCAATAGATATTGCTATTGCATACATTGACCCAAGGGTCAGCTATTGAATCAAAAGAAGTTTTTCAATTATATTTCTATCTAAAACATGAAATTTAAGTCCACCTTTAGTTAGATTAGTATTTGAAGGAATTGATATTTTTTCTTCTAATTTATCTAAGAAGCTAGTTATCTCAAAAGCTAATAAACTTTGCACGGAAAGTGGATGATATCCCACAATTGATTCTCCCAGATTAAATAAATCCTTACCCTCAGACTGATTCATTTGCCCTTCTACTCTAATAGGTGAGAAATGACTAGCGCCCTCAATTAAAAGGACTCTGCTCAATGGACTTGAACTTACAGCAAGCAATAATCCAAGTTGCTCACTAATAGAAGGTGTAACCAAATCAAAAGTTCCTCCAGTGAGAAAAAGAGGAACATTTATTTGATTATCTAAATTTTCCTGCCACAAAAAACTCCCAAAACTATTCATACCAACCACAGCTGAAAGGTTTTTCATATTTTTCCTATCGGACAAAGTAATGTCTATTAGCTGACATTGTAAAAGTGAGGATAAATTAGTAAGAGAAAGGTTATCTAGTACCTTTTGACATCTATTTTCAAGCTGGTCATCAATTTTTACTCCTGATGCCAAAAGAGCAGTGAGAGCACCCAAAGAATGCCCCATCAATACAACATTCTCTTGTGAAATATCAATCTTTCCTGAGTTTTTTGCTTTAAGGATACTTTCTAAATCATTCAGACGTTCAGGAATAACTTCAGCGCCAGGGAGAGGAAGTCTTCCTTTCACCAAAGCTTCCAATGCTAATGAGTCACTACCTGGATGATCCATAACAATAACAGGCCAACCATTATGACTAAGACTTCTTGCAAGCCAATTAAAATGATTACGATCTCCCCCTAAACCTGGCATTAACAACACCCAATTTTTTCTAGTTTTCTCCCTAAAAGAAGGATTCCAAACCTCTAAGTTCAAGGGCTCATTTCTATGAGAAACAATTAATTGAATCAATTCATATTCAGTTTCTTTAATCTCAAAAGGTAAAACATTGTTTTCTTCTCTTTTGACTGATAACTCATTAATTGAAACCAAATCAGATATGAGTTTTTGTTGTTTATTTAATTCACTTCTCCAATTATTAGCCACCTCAATCCACCCATCCAAGTCAATATGAATTGCTTTAACAGAAAGTGAACTTAAAAGATCAAAAGTTGTCACCTCATCCTTTTCATTTAAAAGATTTTCCAAAGTATCTAGAACTCTTTCGCCAGAGCTGTCTTCATCCATAAGGATTAGATCACTTATTTCATCCAGTAATTTTCGACCAGACCAACTTCTCAAAATTTGTCTTGCCATACTTTTATCTCTTACCAAAGGTGTACTTAAAAACTTTGCCAAACCTTCCCTTTCTTTAAAGCCAAGTAAATTAAGCCAGTCAGCCAATTCTGAATTTGTCTCCTCTTGACCATTACTCCAATCAATCAATTCTTTAATTGAAATTGGAATAGACATTCCATCAAAATGAATTTCAAATCTCTCTGCCGCTTGAAGTTTTGGATATAAAAAATAAGGAGCTAGTAAGCTTCCAACGGTTCCAAGAACAACTAATTTTTTGATGAATGAATTTGTTCTCAACGTCTAGTTTTAGCAATTACTGGGAGAGAGTCCCTTTATCCCTAAGATTAATCATAAAAGCTCGATTATGGACAGCAATAGGCGCAGGGGGGGTATTGTATTTAAGTCCAATAATTTTTAATAGTTTAGGTTTATCAGCAGAGCAAATCGGTAGCGGAATAACCACAGCTGCATTTGCTGGAATAACGACAAGATTTGGAACAGGACATTTACTTGACAAAAAATTTAACTATGGAAAAGCAATTAAAGTTGCATGTTTAATTGCAATATTCTCGGATGTCATACTTTTTTATTCACAAGGTTTTTTAGCATACCTATGTGGTCAGTTTTTTTTAGGAGCTGCAACTGGAATTTATTGGCCTTCCGTAGAATTAGCAGTTCCATTAAATTGCCATAGCAAAATTAAATCAAGTGAAGGTTATTCTCTTGCAAGAAGTGCTGACGCTATTGGAGTAACGTTAGGGGTCTTGCTAGGCACAATTGGAACGTATTTTGAATTCACACGAATAATATATTTAATAGATATTTTTTGCATGTTATATATACTCAATACTCTATTAAATAATCTAGGAATATATACAAACCGAGCCGAACTCGAGACCAAAGAGGATATAGAATTCAATTATAAAAATCTAGAGAGAAAATCTAATCTAAGATGGGTTATAAAGTTATTTCCTTTGTTTTTAGTAACTTTATTTGTAACAGGGGTTATGAGTTTATTGCAAAGTATTCTTCCATTAGATTTAGCGAACGGTGGTATAATAAGGCCACCATTTACTGAGAAAAGAGTAGCTACATTACTAACCCTAAAACTTATTTTACTTGCAATTTTCCAATGGCCAGTAGGTTATATTTTAAGGAATAAAAATTCATCTTTTAAATTCAAATTATGCTTAATATCTCTACTAATAGGTTTTATTATCTTATCATTTTCTAATATATTGCTTAACGGATATATATTAATACTTTTAGCTTTCATACCGCTAACAATTTCTCTATGCATATTTCTTCCATCTGCTTCAGATTCAATTATAAAATCATCTCCAATTAAATATCAAGGTACGGCAATTGCTTTATATTCTCAGTGCTTTGGAATTAGTTCTTTAACAATCCCTTGGATGGCTGGTAAGTTAATAGACAATTTAGATACAGCCTTTCACTTATGGTTAATTGTTAGTCTTATTTGTCTAGCTTTAGTACCAATATCAAAAAATATTAAATAAAAATATCTAATGCTTTTTAAATAGTTTGATTCCTATTCATTTCTTCAATTCTTAATTCTCTTAAATATAAAAAGAGAGGAGCAGAAAAGGCGAACGCGATTGTAAACGTAGTTAATATTACAATCCAAAGGTTTTTCATCTCGAGTCTCTTCGATTCTGAAATTATCCAAACAAATACTGCTGTTGAGCCTATAAATAGATCTCTCGATAAAGACTGTGACGCTGGATTATTATTGGCCAATTCTATAAATAATTGAATATCAAAAGCAGGTCCATAGCTTTTGGCAAATTCGATATTTGCGAGTGTAGGTAAAACGGCTCCCAATAAAGCCAATAGTAAATAAATCCATTTCAACCATTTAATCTGAATTATCATAAGAAAAACTTTAATACAAAATAATATATCAGAACTATTATAATGTTTTTCTATTTTATGAACAAAAAAATATCATGGTTTTACCTATGAACTTGGATAACTATATTAGAAATAATATAGTTATCCAAGAATGAGAATTGATGCACCTAAAAAAATATTTAGGCTCCCTAAACTTAAATTAGCTGTTATTGGTCATGTTGAATGGGTCACATTCTTAAAGGTTGACCAACTTCCATTAGCTGGAGAAATTTCACATGCAAAAGATTGCTTTGAGGAAGCGGCAGGAGGTGCTGCAGTCGCAGCTGTTCAAATGGCAAGATTGACAAATGGACCTGTTGACTTAATCACATCATTAGGTAATGACAATTATGGTGAGAAATGCTACGAAAGACTGACTAAACTTGGTTTAAATTTAAAAGTGGCTTGGCGTAAAAAACCAACAAGAAAAGGGATTAGCCTGATTAGTGAAGATGGAGAAAGAGCAATTACAGTTATTGGAGAGAGATTACAGCCAATTGCTTCTGACAATCTACCTTGGGATGATATGCAAAATTACGATGGTATTTTTATTACGGCAACAGATAAAGAGGGAATTAGACTTGCCAGGGAAGCTAAATTCCTCTCTGCGACACCCCGAACAGGGGAGCAAACCCTAAAGAATTCCAAAGTAAAAATTAACGCTTTAATTGGTAGCGGTCTTGATCCTGGTGAAAAAATAAATCTTGAAGAACTTGAACCCAAACCAGACATATACATTTCAACAAAAGGGAAATTAGGTGGAACAATCTTTCCTGAAAATATTAAATACAAATCCATTAAGCCTAGTTCAAAAGAGATCGACACCTATGGATGTGGAGACTGCTTCGCAGGAGCTGTCACGACCGCTCTCTCAGCAAAACTAGATTTAGAGCAAGCGATTAATATAGGTGCATATTGTGGTGCTGAATGCTCAACCCATTACGGACCTTACTAAAATGAAAAAGCAAGAAAATAAAGATCTAAAACCAATTAATAAAAATTCTATTACTAATAATTTTATAATAATAATATTTTCAATTATTTCTCTTTTTTTTGAATCAATAATAATAATTTTCAGTTTATTTAAAAAAGGTATTGTAAAGAAAGAAATACTTTCAAAAAAAACAGATCTAGGCTTCGACTTGATAATCAAAAGAAAATAAAGAGGCAGAATCAAGAGACATCAATTCAATAATTTGCAATCAACTGGCTTTATTTCAAGAAGTTGCTTTAATTAGATAAGGTTATAATTATTTATAGTGAAATTAATTCCAATATTTCTAATAATATATTTTTTATATATATTATTAATTTTAAATAAGAGAAAAAAATTTTCTAATAGAAAGAGTTTGATGGAGAGATTTAAGAACAGGTTCAAACATATTAATGTTCGTCGAAAAAGGATATCTGAGGAATTTACAAACTCTCTTTTACTTGACCCTTGTAAAAACATCCCACTAGGAACTTGGTATTCAGAGGATGAACTTAGAGAAAAAGCAGATATTCATAGATCTAGGTTAAGTAAATTTGGTAAATCAAAAATTAATGGCGAAATGCTATTTGTCGGACCAAAAGGAGGGATTTACAAAATAAGTGATGATGGAAAGAAAAAATATGTGTAAACCTTAAAAGACAAAAAGTAATCATTAAAAAAAACTAATTATTGCTAAAATCACATTAAGAATTCTTCACTTTATTTAAATTGAATTTATACCTAACGGTCTCATTTGGAGAGTTAGAGCTATCTAACCTAACTTTTTGGAGCCTTGTTGGCATTACATTACTATTTGTCGTATCTTTTATTTTATCAACAATTCCTCTTACTAAAAATATACAAGATACAAAAAATAATTCTTCAAGAAAATAAAACTCAAGCAGCCTTCTTGTATTCTGAAAAATCTCTATTCGCCCAATGTGTTTTTTTGATAGATAGATTAGCAATCGAATTCTCTTTACTTTCTTCTTTCATAGATATTAAATTTGTATCATCTATAAGTTGATCTGAAATTTCATTTGAAGACACTATAGAATTAGAGATCTTTAAACGATAGTTACGAGCAAGATTTTGAAATGAGAACCCTTTTGCTTTAGATCGATGTGGCCAAAAATTCTTCACGATAGATTAAATATCTTTTCTTAAGAAAACTAAAGAAAAATAAAAATGCAACTAATTATATTTTATATAACAAATATTTTTAATATATTCCTAGATATTTAAGCAGCCGGCATAGATGGTTTATCTCCCTTACATTCAAGACTAGCCCTAGTAGAAACACCTGTAGTGGGATTAACACCGTCAGCTATTTTACAAAGGTTTCTTTGATCTTCACTGTCAAGAATCGCAAACGTGAAATCAGCTCCTTCAATTTGAGCACCAGCAAAACTGCTACCAGATGCAATCATATTTATTAAAATAGAATTCCTAAGGTCTGTTTTCTGAAAATTAACCCTGTCCGAAAGAGTATCTGTAAGGTCTACACCATTGAGGTTGGAACCCTTGAGATCTGACAAAGTTAATGTTGTTCCATGAAGATCAACGTTACTGAAATCAGCATCTCTTGCCATTGCACCAGCGATGGAGGAAAGATGTAAGTCTTCTCCGTGAAAATCGAATCCAGTGATGTCAGATCGAACATAACTTGGAACTTCGTCCCCTTCACCCTTAACTGCTACATTGGCTCCAGCAAATACTGGATTTACACCAAAAAATATAATTAAGAAACTGAGTACATATTTGATAATTTTTGAAAAAAGAAGATCAAAATTCATGAGTAAAAATGATAATCCACCTGATTAATGCAATTATCTCTCCTATTAAAGAAATTTAAGTACATTGATAAGACAAATTAATGTAATGGGATTTATCTAATGCTTACTACAAAAGAGGTCTTCCAGAGATAAATTCATGCATTACTGGATTCATCCAATATAGACCCACGAACAACATTACCAACAAATTAAAAAATATTAGAAAACCACTAAGTAAAAAGGTCTGATCATTCGAAGCATTATCTTCTATTGTGTTTTGAACAATGGCTTGGAAATTCTGGTTCATTTTTCTCAATAAGTCCAAACCAAATTACTAGAAAAACAAAAATATTGAGGCTCTAACAGGAGAATTAACAAGATCTTTCTATTTTTTTAAGATTTGCAAAATTTCTATTTATAACTTTGGAGGAAGGATACTTAGATCTTTCTATGTTTTTAAAAATCAATCTCCCATTCAAGTATTAATATCTGTCAAAGACTGATTCACTCATGCCATTCATTCAAATCAACACATCATCCAAAAGTGTTGTAGATAATAATGATTTGCTCCAAAAAGAAATTTCAAAAAAGATTGCTGATTTAACTGGAAAACCTGAAAATTACGTAATGACGATGATCCAAAGAGATGCCAATATGACATTTGCCGGATCCGATGAACCATGCTGTTTTATTAAGGTTAAATCAATTGGCTCGCTAAACCCTCCCTCGATGAGCAAGTCTTTATGCGAGTTAATTGCATCCAAAACCAACATAAACAAAAATAGGATTTATATTGAATTTTTCGACGTTAAAGCATCAAATTGGGGATTCAATGGTTCAACATTTGGATAGTACATTTACTATCTTGTGTAATTAATGTTGAAAGTATTTTTAGTAGATTAACTAACTATTTGTATAACTAAGAAAGTTCACAACCCTTTTCAGCACACAATTTCTCAATAGAAGGTCGAAAAGTTAGTTTTAATCTGTATTTTGCCCATAACCCATAAATAAACTCAATAAATTTATCAAAAATGGGAATTTTTGTTGGGGCATAAATCCAACCTAAACCAATCAAAGTATAAGCCTCTTGAAAAACCTTAATATCCTTAATTACTGAACCATCACTTTTCAAAGCATGAATTCTCTCCATTGCTTGCTTATAGGTAATTCCATATTTAAGATCTAAATAAAAATCAGAAGTATTTATATCAATAAAACTTAGGTATCCTTTTTGATTTCGTGATTGCAAGAAATCAACCTCTCTTTTACATAAAGGGCATCCACCATCAAAAAAAATAGTAAGCTTGGCTGTATTCATAAAAAATTTCAATACTCATAAGAGCTTGATTTAAGAGAGAAAGGCTATCTTCGTTGTTCAATGTAAATAAACACTTGATAGCAGCACAAATAAGAGCGATCTTAATGATATCTAACTGATAAAAAAAATGGGTGCCCTATTTATTTTCATATTAGTCTCAGTATCAGTAATTTCCGCCTTGCTTTTCTTCAATAAAGGGGAAAAAGCTCAAGAGATCAAAAGCACTCTCAAAAACATATATGAAAATTTTAAAGAACTCTTCTTGAGTTTTAAAAAGCTTTTTTTGATAGTTAAAGAGCTAGTTCAATCAAAATTAGATCAAGAACAAACTCAACTGAAAGATGAATCAACACAGTCGCAAGCTGAGGTAATAGCTGAACCTGAGGCAACTTCTGAACCTGAGACAACTTCTGAACCTGAGGTAATTGCTGAAACTGAGGTGACTTCTGAACCTGAGGTAACTTCTGAAGATTCAATTAATGATTCAAATATTGATATAAAAACGGAATGATTTTTAATTAGAGATTTTTATCAAAAAAAAGCCTCATCAAATTTGATGAGGCTTTTTGATTGAAGTTTGAACTTGAATCTACTAACTCTCAGTTGTTGCTAGAGAAGCTACTGATCCAACGACACGACGGAAATCAAAGCCCATCGCTCTAAGAGCATGCCAGATATGACCTTGAATAAAGAAAAATCCAAAGTAATAGTGCACATTTGACAAGGCTGCTCTAGTTGTATGGCCTAAAAACGCTGTGCTATCTGAGACATCTCCTGTATCTACCCAATAAGGAGAAATTCCAAATTTCAAAGCTAAAGGCTCTCCGTACCAATCAATTGGATAAACAGTTGTGTTTTGTGCACACCAGAATGCTGCAACAATTGCCATCCAGCCAATACCAGCAAGAGACCATGAAAGAACTGCTTCTGCTGAAAGCAATCCTTTTCCTTTGAATTCTGTGTATTCGCCTAGTTGTTTTGTAGCTATGTGCCATGCACCACCGCTTATTTGAACGAATGCTAAGAATGCATGTCCGCTCATTACTTCTTCAAGGCTGTCAATGGTTAGAAAGTCGAACTGGTGACCGTAAACCATTCCAAAATCACCATATCCAGGGAAGATTGTTCTGATTTCACCTATGGCAGGGTCGTAAATCCCATGCCATCTTGCCCACTCAACAAACCAAATATTAGCTACTCCAAAGAAAATCAAATGATGTCCAAGAATGAATGTCAAATTATCTGGGTTGTCCCATTCAAGTTTGAATTTCTTAGTGGTTGGGATAGGACCATCTTTTAAATCCGGATCAAATAAGAGTGAATGGGCTAATCCAGCCGTTCCGTATACAGCTGAAAAAATCAAATGGAAAATAGCAATTGTTGCTACACCAGCTCCAGTCCATACTCCCGCCTCATCAAAGCCAATTCCAAGAGAAGCTAAATGAGCAAGGAATATGGAACTTTGGTGTCCCATTGGTATTTCTGGATTGTAGCGAGCAAGTTCCCAAAGGGTACTTCCTCCAGCTGCAAAGCAAATTAAACCTGTGTGTCCGATATGTGACCCTATGAATCGACCTGCGCGATTGGTCACCACAGAATTGCCAACCCACCACCCGTAGGTGACGTCTGGGTTTCCGTAGGTCTGCATAATTAAGGAAATGAAGTCGAAATTTTGGTTACATTACACTTTTTGGAATTGTTTTTACCAGAATAGTTAGAGGTCTTTATGGTCTCTATCAATTTTTACCAAAAAAGAGCTTTTTTTTTTAAAAAAAGACAAAAAAAAACCCCCCCAGAGGGGAGGGATATTTTTTTTAATCTATCTTGGAGCTCTTCCATTAAAACCAGCGCCTTCAACCCTGACTGTTGCGCCTTCTGTATTACCAATTGCTTCGGAAACCTTCTTGAAATCGAATCCCAAGGCACGTAAAGCATGCCAGAAATGACCCTGTAAAAAGAAAAATCCAAAGTAATAATGAACATTAACTAAAGCAGCTCTAGTTGTGTGACCAAAGAAAGCTGTTATACCAGTACTGTCTGCTGTATCTACCCAATATGGAGCGACTGAGAACTGTAACTTCAAAGGCTCACCAAACCACTCAATTGGATAAACGGTTGTATTAGTAGCAGCCCAGAAAGCTGCAACAATTGCCATCCAACCAATACCTGCAAGAGACCACGAAAGGACTGCCTCTGCTGATAGCAATTCAGCTCCTTTGTACTTACTCCATTCACCAAGTCTCTTGTTTTCCCATTGAGTTGAACCTGCAACCATATGAATTGTTGCACCGGTCAATTCTGCAAAAGCAAGAAATGCATGGCCTCCCATTACATCTTCGAGACTATCAATTCCTATGAAATCAAATTGACGATTCCATATCATCGTTAAATCAAGATTGTAATTGACCTGTCTTACTGCACCAATAGCTGGATCATATATTCCGTGGATTCTTGCCCACTCAACAAAGGCTATACAAGCCATTCCAAAGAAAAATAAATGGTGGCCCAGGATAAACGTCTGGTTATCTGGATTATTCCATTCCAATTTAAACTTTCTAGCTCTTGGAACTTCGCTGTCTGCAACATCAGCTTCAAAATAAACTGCGTGCAATAAAGCACCACCTCCGTAAACCATTGACAAAACCAAGTGAACAATGGCCACGGCTGCTACACCAACACCAGTCCAAGCTCCAGCCTCGTCAAAACCTACGCCAAAGGCGGCAAGATGCCCTAAGAATAAGGAGCTTTGATGCCCCATAGGAATCTCTGGATTGTAGCGAGCAAGTTCCCAAAGGGTACTTCCTCCAGCCGCGAATGCGATCAAGCCTGTATGCCCAATATGGGAGGCGATGAATCGACCAGAACGACTTGTGACCACAGAATTACCAGCCCACCACTCGTAAGTAACGTCTGGATTTCCATAGCTCTGCATAATTTCTAAGCGAATCAGGGAAATATGGGTGCAGATTACACTCTGTTCAATTGATATGTGCAGAATAGTTAAAGGTCGTTATGTTTGAAATTCTTTTTTCCAGATAAAAGAGAGACATAAAGTCAGATTAGCTTTATCAAATCAATGCTGCGCAAGAATTTATTAGGCCAATCAAAAAAACCCCAAAAAAAAAGAGAGGATTGAATCCTCTCTTTTTTTAATCAATTTTGTTAAAAATCAGTAAAGCTGAGCAGGAAGAGGCTCTTTAAGAACTTTCTTAAAGTCAAATCCCATAGCCCTTAAAGCATGCCATAGATGACCTTGAAGGAAGAAGAATCCAAAGTAATAATGAACATTTGCTAGAGCAGCTCTAGTTGTATGTCCGAAGAAAGCTGGACCTCCTGAAAGATCAACACTATCGATCCAATAAGGAGCAATACCAAACTTCAAGATCAATGCTTCACCATACCAAGCTTCTGGATAAACAGTTGTGTTCTGAGCACACCAGAAAGCTGCAACAACAGCCATCCAACCCAGACCTGCGCAAGAGAAAGAAAGGATTGCTTCAGCAGAAAGAAGACCAGCTCCTTTGAACTTGGTGTATTCACCAACTTGCTTAGTAGCGATATGGAAAGCCCCACCTGTTATTTCCAAGAAAGCCAAGAAAGCATGGCCTCCCAAAACATCTTCAAGACTATCTATAGCCAAGAAATCAAACTGATGGTTCCAAATATTTGTCAAGTTAAGGTTGTATTCGACTTGTCGAACAGCACCTAAGGCAGGATCATAAATTCCGTGAATTCTGGCCCATTCAACAAACCAGATACATGCAACACCAAAGAAAAGCAAATGGTGACCAAGTATAAAAGTTTGATTATCTGGGTTGTCCCACTCAAGTTTGAACTTTCTAGCTTGAGGAACTTCTGAATCTTGCATATCGCCAACGAATAGAACCGAGTGCAATAAGCCTCCGGCTCCATAAACCATGGAAAGAACCAAATGAACGATGGCAATAGAGGCGACTCCTGCACCTGTCCAAGCACCAGCCTCATCAAAGCCGATACCAATTGACGCTAAATGAGCAAGAAAGATCGAACTCTGATGTCCCATTGGGATCTCAGGGTTGTATCTCGCTAGTTCCCAAAGGGTACTTCCACCTGCTGCAAAGGCTATCAAGCCAGTATGAGCAATGTGTGCAGCAATGAATTTACCTGATTTGTTTGTAACCCCAGCATTTCCAGCCCACCAACCATAGGTGACATCCGGGTTTCCGTAGGTCTGCATGATTTAAGTTTTTTGGCGTAATACGGTGAGCACACCTTACAGGCAGCTGAATTCAAAAACTACCAATAGTCATAAGGCGTATAAACAAGTAGTAAAGTTTTTTTTCTTCAAATTGGCTTAAACCCCAACTAAACTAGGTTTTCATGGAAATACTCAAGAAAAATTTAAATATCAAAAATGAAATCTGCTTTACAACTTGAATTACAAGACCTCCATGGACTTCCGTATATCGCAACAATAATTTGGTTTGTTCTACTTGGAATTTCTCTTTTAGCAGTGATTTTTTATCTTTCTCAGAAAAATTCCTCAGCCAAAGAAAAAGTTGATGATATTTCTCCTTCTAAGAAGAAATCTCGAGTTAAAGGGTTTTAAATGACTAAGAAAATTTTGTTTTTCAATGTTAGTTCTCAAATTAATGTAATATCCTCAAACACGGGTTTGGCATAGTGGCCACCTGGGTTAACTATAAAAACAATTTTTTTACTCAATGATTGATTTTTCTCACCTTCTTGATTTTGCCACTCAGCTTCCACACCCATCAGATATTGGTTTAATCAAACCATCCGGTGGATTTAATATAGCTGCAGCTCTTTGTGGACTTGGAGCAGTTTTTGGAGCTTCTCAATTCTTCTACTATTCTGATGATTCAAAAAGGATCGATCCTTGGGCTAAGCCTGACAACTACAAAAACTAAAGAAAGTTAAAAGCTCTTTAATTTTTCACAAAAAAAGAGTCTCGTCAAATGACGAGACTCTTTTTTTTGCTTAAAGAATCAGATAATCAATCAGTGAGAGTAACTCTTGCTCCATCAAGATTACTAATTGCATCAGTAACTTTTTTAAAATCAAAGCCTAAAGCACGTATTGCATGCCACAGGTGTCCTTGAATAAAGAAGAAACCAAGATAGTAGTGAACATTCGCAAGCCAAGCTCTTGAAGTATGTCCACTAACAACACCAGTCATATCAGCAGTATCAATCCAATATGGAGAGATTCCAAACTTTAAAGCTAATGTTTCTCCATACCAAGCCTCTGGGTAAACAGTTGTATTGGTTGCACACCAGAAAGCGGCAATAATTGCCATCCAACCAATACCAGCAAGAGACCATGAAAGAACTGCTTCAGCGGAAAGAATGTTCTTCCCTTTGAATTCCGTATACTCGCCTACTTGCTTAGTAGCGATATGAAATGCTCCACCTGTGATCTCAACAAATGCTAAGAATGCATGACCACCCATAACATCCTCAAGACTATCAATAGCCAAGAAATCAAACTGATGGTTCCAAATGTTGGTCAAGTTTAAGTTGTACTCGACTTGTCGAACAGCTCCAATTGCAGGATCGTAAATCCCATGAATTCGAGCCCACTCAACAAACCAAATACATGCAACACCAAAGAAAATCAAATGGTGACCAAGAATAAAAGTCTGATTGTCTGGATTATCCCATTCAAGCTTGTATCTTGCTGCCTGACGATGTTCAGGACGATCATCAGCAAACAAACCTGAACTATTTTGGGTATCTTCGCTAAAAATCAGAGAGTGCAATAGACCTGCACCCGCATAAACCATTGAACAAATCAGATGGAATACGCCGATAAAAGCAATTGATGTTCCGTCGAATACTGTTCCAGTTGGATCAAATCCAATACCAATAGAAGCAAGATGTGGGATGCTCACCATTCCTTGGTGTCCCATTGGAATATCTGGGTTGTATCTAGCGAGCTCCCAAAGTGTGTTGGCACCAGCTGCGAAACAAATCAATCCTGTATGAGCAACATGCGAGCCAATAAATCGGCTTGACTTATTTGTTACGACAGAATTACCAACCCACCACCCGTAGGTGACGTCTGGGTTTCCGTAGGACTGCATAATTGAGGAAATTGAAGTCGAAATTCGACCTACCTTACATTTAGTGCAATAAATTTGCTTGAAATCGTAAAAGGTCTTTATTTAATCCACAAAAACAATCAATAGAAGAGCTGTAATTATTCATTGATTTTGCCTACAAAAGTAGTATAAAAAGGGATTTGAGAATCCTCGCTAAATATCAGTCAATTTTTTAATCAAAAAAGCCCCGCAAAAGTTACGGGGCTTCAGAGATTCTCCAATCAATTGAATTAGTTAGTCATTAAGAGTAATTTGTGCCCTATCTAAACCAGCGACAGCATTTGTAACTCTCCTAAAGTCAAAGCCTAAAGCACGAATGGCGTGCCATAAGTGACCTTGCAAAAAGAAGAATCCAAAATAATAATGGACATTTGTTAAAGCAGCTCGTGTTGTGTGGCCTGCTAATGCAGTGCTCTCATTTACATCTACAGTATCGATCCAATAGGGAGAAATACCAAATTTCAAAGCCAACGGTTCTCCAAACCAAGATTCGGGATAAACAGTTGTATTTGTTGCGCACCAGAATGCTGCGACAATGGCCATCCAACCAATACCTGCCAATGAGAAAGATAAAACAGCCTCGGCAGAAAGGATATTAGCTCCTTTAAATTCTGTGTATTCTCCAACCTGCTTCGTAGCGATATGGAAAGCACCACCAGTTATCTCAACAAATGCTAAAAACGCATGGCCGCCCAAGACGTCTTCAAGATTATCAATAGCTAAGAAATCAAACTGATGATTCCAAATATTTGTCAAATTAAGATTGTACTCAACTTGTCGAACAGCTCCTATTGCTGGGTCATAAATTCCGTGAATTCTGGCCCATTCAACAAAAGCAATACAAGCGACTCCAAAGAAAATCAGGTGATGACCCAAAATAAAGGTCAAATTATCAGGGTTGTCCCATTCAAGTTTGAATTTTTGAGTAGTAGGTCCTGGCCCATCAGCTAAATCCCCATCAAAGAGTAGAGAGTGAGAAAGAGCTCCTCCTGCATAAACAAGAGAAGCAATAATATGGACTATTGCTACTGAAGCAACATTCGCTCCAGTCCAAACACCTGCATCATCAAATCCAATACCAATAGATGCGAGATGAGCAAGAAAAATAGAACTTTGATGCCCCATTGCTATGGAAGGATCAAACCTTGCTAACTCCCAAAGAGTGCTGGCTCCAGCAGCAAATGAAATTAGGCCCGTATGACCTGCATGAGCTGCAATAAACTTTCCAGCGCGGTTAGTAACCCTTGAATTGCCAGCCCACCACCCGTAGGTGACATCTGGATTTCCATAGGTCTGCATATGAAATCAGGAGGAATATATTTTTTCCACACTACAAGTTAGTAGACTTTTTAACTATCTAAAATACAAAAAAACCGGCAATGATTAATAATCTAATATTATTTTATACCAGTACATAAGTAAAACTTAACAGTAAGTTAGGTAATCAATTATACAAAACAAGATAGCAGGATAAGTTGAATATTTTAATCCAAGTTATTAGATAAGTTCTACTTAACAATTGACAATTTTTTTGTTACTGGAAGAGAGCAAGCACTCTTCCAGTGTTGACAGAGAAACGAACTTCGACTTCAATTCCTATCAACATGATCTGTCATAACAAAAATAAATCCTGAGTGCGAGAACAAATAATTCATTTCATACATCCAAAACAAATTTATTGGCAATTGCTTTTTAAGAAATCTAATAAAAATCCTAGGGATATACGTACCTAATTATTTAGAAATTACATCTAAAGTGTATTCAAAGATGTTATGGGATGATAAATAAAGAGTTAAGTATTGCAGAAGTTGATCGCGTCATAGAAATGGCATGGGAAGATAGGACTCCTTTCGATGCGATCGCTTTTCAATTCAACCTTAAAGAGCAAGAAGTAATTCAGCTAATGCGAGGAAGTTTAAAACCATCTTCATTCAAAATTTGGAGAAGAAGAGTTTCAGGTAGGAAGTTGAAGCATGGATTCCCAGATCAGAAAATAAGATTCAAATCACCAAACCAAAAGTGAAACTTAAATTGACAAAAAAATGCCCAAAGTGCCAAAGAGACTTTCAATGGAGAAAGAAATGGTCTAAGGGCTGGGAAAATGTCATTTATTGCTCTGAAAGATGTCGAAGAAGAAAAAACAAAGTTAACTGTGCTGAATAAATTCTTCGCATTAAAAACAAATTTTAGTTATTTTTAATCAACACAATTAGCTTCTTAGATGCTTATCAAGAAGTAAATCTTTTTTTCTAAGCAAGAACAGTGAAAAAAATATTCCTAATTTTTCCAAATCAATTATTTAAAATAAAAAAGCAATTTCTTGAGATTGAACACATTGCTTTAATCCAAGACAGTTTATTTTTCGGATCTGATAGTCAATGGAAGCAAAGATTTCATTGTCAAAAAATTATTTTCCATAAAGCGACCATGGACTATTACGAAGAAAGACTAAAAAAACAAGGTCTTAGTGTGATTTATATAAAGCATAAAAGAGAAACAAGGACAGAGGATAATCTTAATTATCTATTTGAAAAAGGTTTTAATCATTTTATTACTTACGAAGCATTTGATTGGTCACTAGAAAAAAGGACAAAAGATTTCACATTAAAAAATAATATCAAATTAGACATAATAGCAAGTGAAATGTTTTTAACTTGCAAGGATATATATGAAGAAGTCCTTAATCAAAAAAAGATTCATGGCATGCAAAAATTCTATAAGGGTCAAAGACAAAACCTGAATATTCTTATTGAAAAAAATGGTTCTCCTACTGGGGGCGCATGGAGTTTTGACAAAGTTAACAGAAAGAAGTTACCAAGGTCAATCAAAGTACCAATAATAAAAAATATAAAAACAAACAAGTTTTTAGCTAAAGCGAAGAAAGATATTTCTATTAATTATGGGGAATATTATGGGAGTCATGAAAACTTTAATTATCCGATATCTCATAAAGATGCAGAAGAATGGTTAGATAATTTTTTAATTGAAAGATTAAATTTATTTGGAGATTACGAAGATGCAATACATTCAAGCCATAGGACACTTTGGCATAGTGTTCTTTCTCCATTAATTAATTCAGGATTACTTACCCCGAGACAAATAATAGATAAATCTTGGGATTTTTATCAATCCAATAATATTGGGATTAATTCCTATGAAGGATTTGTTAGACAAATTATTGGCTGGCGTGAATTTATCCTATTAATGTATAGACGTAATGGTGTAGAACTAAGAAATGGAAACTTCTGGGATTTTGAGGATAAAGCAATACCATCTAGTTTTTACACTGGTCAAACAGGGATAAGGCCTTTAGACGACTCAATAAAAAATATTTTAGATACCGGATATGCTCATCATATAGAAAGACTAATGATAGTTGGAAATTTAATGCTTCTATGCAGATTCCACCCAAACCAAGTATACAAATGGTTTATGGAGTTATTTATAGATGCATATGATTGGGTTATGGTTCCAAATGTTTATGGAATGAGTCAATTTTCAGATGGAGGTCTATTTACAACTAAACCATATATTTCAGGCTCCAATTATATCCGAAAAATGTCTAACTATAAATCTGAAGAATGGTGTTCAACTTGGGATAGTCTTTTTTGGACATTCATAGATGATTATAAAAATAAATTTAAAGACCAAAATCGATTGTCCATGATTTTAAGAAACCTAGAAAAAATGGAACCTAATAAAAAAATGACTCACAGACGTAAAGCTTATGATTTTATTTCTAGACTAACTTAATAATTTCCACTTAGCTACTTAACTTATCAACTCCTATTATCTATGTCTAGGTACTGTTCTTACCCAAAATAGAGCTCTCGAAAAGAAGAGAGCTCTTTATAATAAATTTTTGATTAAATATAGTGAAACTGAAAGTTGGCGATAAGATTCCATCATTTTCATTGAAAGATCAAAATGGAAACATCAGAACATCAAATAAACTGAGTAGGTCTCTGGTTTTGTTTTTTTATCCAAAAGACGATACTCCTGGTTGTACTATCGAGGCATGTGGCTTCCGCGACAAATATGATCTTTTTAAAATACTAGGAGCTGAGGTGTGGGGGATAAGTAATGGAAGTACACAAAGTCATCTTGGATTTGCGAATAAAAATAAACTTCAGTATCCATTACTTTGCGACCAAAACAACATTCTTAGGAAACAATTCGGTGTACCAAAAAAGCTGGGATTCATCGAAGGAAGAGTAACATATATAATAAATTCCGAAGGAATAATTAAACATATTTTCGAAGACCTTTTAAATGGTCCAGCTCATATAAAAGAAGCTATAAAAGCATTAAAGAAACTTCAATACTAAGACAAAATTCAAAATTAATAATCATATGAATATTTTCGAAGAAGCTAATAACGTATTAGATGACTTTATTGAAAATAACCTTGTGTCATACCATCAGCTAAGAAATTACGATTATGGGATAGAAAATAGGACTAATGTTTCTCAGATTTCTAAATATACATCTCATAGAATTCTTTACGAATACGATATCGTGAAAAAATTAAAAAAGTTTGACAAGAAACAAAAGTATACTGATGAAATTCTCTGGAGGATTTACTGGAAGGGTTATCTTGAAAATTATAAATCAATATGGTTTGAATATATAAATTTCAAAGAAAACTCACATAATTTAAACTTAATTAATTCTGCGATTGATGGAAAGACAGGTATAGATTGCTTTGACTCATGGATAGAGGAGCTTAAAGAAAATAATTATCTACATAATCACTCAAGGATGTGGTTTGCAAGTATTTGGATTTTTACTTTGGGACTTCCATGGCAACTAGGAGCAAGGCTTTTCATGAAACACCTATTTGATGGGGATGCTTCGTCAAACACTCTTAGCTGGAGATGGGTAGCTGGTATGCACACAAATAAGAAGCCTTACTTAGCATCCAAAGAAAACATCGATAAGTATACAGTTAATAGATTTAAGAAGACTCAAATTAGCATATCGAGAAATGTTAATGTTATCAAAAATAATCAACATCAATCAAATAAACTTCCAGTTCAATTTCGTTTACCTAAGAGCAATATTCTATTAATGTTCGATAATGATATGAATATTTTGAACAGATTTGAATTATTTAATTCATACTCAAAGGTTTATATATTGAGTAATGGAATCATCAACGATGTATTTAAGCTAAGCGAAAAAGTAATTCAATTCAAACTAGGCTTAATTGAAAATATAAATAAATTAATCCCAAACTCAGAAGTAATAAAATCAACTGACATAGATATCTTTTTCTATGATAAAAAGTATATTGATGTTATCTACCCGGGAGTTGGGCATAACCTAGATTTAATAAACACATATGCCAATCAAAATCAAATTACCATTAATTATATATACAGAAAAGAAGATCTTAAATACTGGGATTATGCAAATTCAGGATTTTACAAATTTAAGAAATCATTTTATAGACTTAACAAAATTTAAAACCTAATAAATAATATTAAAATAATTCAAACATAATAATCCTAACCTACACAATCATATCAAATCGTAATTATAATAAATTAAATGTTTAAAGATTTATGGTTAGATTAAATGAAATCAAGAGTCAAAATGGAAAAATATTCTTAATCACTGGAGCAAATAGCGGCCTTGGTTATGAAACAACAAAATTCCTTCTAGAAAAGGGGGCAACAGTAATCATGTGCTGCAGAGACTTACGTAAAGGAGAGAAAGCAAAAAAAGAACTTTCAAAATTAAGTTTTCCTGGGAAGATTGAGCTAGTTGAATTAGATTTATCCGATTTAAAAAATGTTGAAAAAATTGCTGAATTTATAAAAAATGAATTTAATCACTTAGATGTTTTAATAAACAACGCTGGAATAATGGCTCCTCCTAAGACTTTTAGCAAGCAGGGCTTCGAAATACAATTTGCTGTTAATCATCTTGCTCACATGTTTTTAACGTTGGAACTATTACCAATGCTTGAAGAGAAAAGTAATTCTAGGGTTGTCACCGTAACCTCGGGCGTTCAATATATTGGGAAAATTCAATGGGATGATCTACAAGGAAATCTTAAATACAATCGTTGGGCTTCATATGCGCAGAGCAAACTTGCAAACGTAATGTTTGGCTTGGAGCTCAACTCAAGACTTAAAGAACGCAATTCACAAACATCTTCACTACTAGCTCATCCGGGATTTGCTCGTACAAATTTACAACCAAATTCGGTTAAAGCGAATCAATCATGGCAAGAAGAACTTGCCTATAAATTAATGGATCCAATGTTTCAAAGCGCGAAAATGGGTGCTTTGCCTCAAATAACAGCCGCTACATGGTCTAACGCTAAAGGAGGAGAACAATATGGTCCTAGGTTGAACTTCAGAGGGTTTCCAAAAAAATGCAGAAATGCACCAAAAGCACTAAACCAAACTTCAAGAAAAAAATTATGGGAAATAAGCGAAAAGCTTATAAATAATATTTAATCTCCTCTCAAAGAAAAGAAACCAACGCTTCTCCTTTATCACATATTTCTTGCTGTGAAGGGCATGCTGTCATTCCAGTCCAACTGATTAGGCCTTTTCTAATTGAACAATTACATTTATCCTCACCGGTTAATTCATTAAGTTCTTTCCCGGTCCAAGGAGTGGCATCATCATTAAGCATTATTTCTTTCAATCTTTCATAAAAGGGCTTAGTCAACTCATCAAATATTTGTATCGAATGGAGTAAATCATCTAAAGCCTCATATTTATCATAATTTCTTTTTTCTAATTCTTTGTTAAAAACGCCTCTCATAAATTTTGTACAATTAATCGCTTCTAAATTAGTAAATGGTTTAAAATTCGGGCTTATATATTCCCTATTTTTTACTATTGATTCTAGGGACAATAACCTTTTTTCAAAATCCTTAATCTTGTTAACCGAATACAAATTATAATTTTCAATATCATTCTCGGACAAGGAGTTAGTAACCAAGTCTGTAATATGCTCAGTCAGGCTTTTACCTGACATCATTGCCTGTCGTTTAACTCTAATCAATAAATCTTTCGAGATCTTTATATTAAACTGACTTTTAGTCATGTATACATAAACATCACTGATTAAACTATAATCATTTCTTTACTAATAACAACAGTATGTATGGCTAAAAATATTCTCAAGGCAACAAATATATAAATTACCTAAACTATTTATGCTAGAAAAAATAGTTTAGATAGTTTATATATTTACATACGTCAAGTAACCTCGATATTCCACTTTAGTTCACTCTTTACATCGCAAGGCCCAACAAAGCTCCCTCTTACTGGTGCGACCAGTTCAGACTTAGAAGAAGAAGCCAAAGCAACATAATTATGGTTAATAAGTCCACAACCACTTGGATCAAAACCTCTCCATCCAAAGCCAGGGATAAAGACCTCTGTCCATGCATGAAGTTCATATTTAGCAGGAGGTTTATCCATAAATTGATAGCCGCTAACAAAGCGACTTGGGATCCCAACACATCTGCAAGCTTCCATCAACAATATTGCTAAATCTCTACAAGAGCCAACTCTCTCGCTAAGAGTCCTTCCAGAGTTCCATGCTGGTCCAAGATGTCTTGGAGTATATTTAACTCTATCTTTAATTAATTCAATTAATTGATATAAAAAATCCAATACATTATTATTTATTCCCGCTAAAGCTTCTTGCGCGATTTTAATAGCAGCTGGATCATGCTGACCATTCGGAAACCATCCTTTAATAGATCCAATCAATGAATCATTGGATTCAATCTTCAAAGGTAAACTTAAATCATAATTATTTTTTAAATTATATAAATCTGGATGAATCATTGTTTCTATATTACTTTCGGCCTTTATAGAAAATGATTTCGTAGGCTCTGTAAAATACACTCTAAAAGCATTATCACCATTATCTGTAATTAGAGGGAAAATAGTATGTTTAGAGGGGGTAATTTTAAGCTTGAATTTAGATAATTCCTGAAAGCCATTAGATCTAGGTTTAAGACAAATTAGATGCTCTTCAAGCAATACCGGAATTTCATATGAATAAGCAAGTGTATGTATTACTTTCTTTTTCATTCTTGTAAAGATTCAGTATCAAATCTTTGTTCATTAACAAAATAAATTCCATGTATAAGATCATGTAGCTTATTTAAATCAATTTGAAGACTATCAATAGCCTCATGTAGACCATCTTTAATCAAGTGATCAATTCGTACAAAGCTCCATTTTGATAGCAACAAACCTATTAAACATTCAAGATCATTGGGCTTCTCGGAAACAGGTGAGTTTTGTATCTTCCCCAAAGATTCCTTAATACCCTCAAGACAAAACCTAACAGATCTTGGAAAAATAGGATCTAATAATAAGAAGCTAGCAATTGCATTCGGCTTGATTGATCCTTGCTCAGATATTCTAAACATTTGATAAGCCCCTGCTGATCTTAATAATGAAATCCATTGAAGCTCATCTAAAGCTCCGCCAAGTTCTTTTAGATTTGGTAAAAGCAAGAAATACTTTACATCTAATATTCTAGATGTTTTATCTGCCCTCTCAATTAGTCTTCCTAATTTACTAAAATGCCATGCAATATCATGGCTGAAAGTAGCATCAGTAACACCATAGAATAATTGACATCCTCTTCTAATTTCGAATAATTGTTCTTGAGAAGGTTGATGCCAGATGACCTCACCTTCCTGAATACTCCAATATAAACTATTAATTTGTTCCCACATTTCAGAAGTTATAACATCTCTAATTTGACGGGCATTTTCTCTTGCCATAAAAATACAACTTAAAATGCTGTTTGGGTTTTCTCTATCTTTGATAAGAAAATTTATTACATCCCTAGGAGTTTTATTTTTATAAATCTCATCAAAATTATTCCTATCCCCACTTGCGTCGATCAAAGGCAACCATGGTTCAGCACTTCCAGGAGGACAATCTAATGCCATAGATTCACTAACCTCAACAAATCTAGAAATATTTTCTGCACGTTCTAGATATCTATTAATCCAATAAAGTGATTCAGCGACTCTGCTAAGTAACATTGCAATTATTGACTAACAACCCAAGTATCCTTGCAACCACCTCCTTGCGAAGAGTTAACAATTAAAGAATCACGTTTTAAGGCTACTCTTGTTAATCCTCCTGGGCTTACCCAAGTATTCTTTCCTCGCAAAACATAGGGTCTTAAATCAACATGACAAGGATAAACTTCACCATCACTAAGTGATGGAACTGTAGACAAATCTAAGGTTGGTTGAGCTATATAATTTCTTGGATTAGCTTTTATTTTTGCTGAAAATCTATCAATATCAATTTGAGAAGAATGTGGCCCAATCAACATTCCATACCCCCCTGCTTCAGATACACTTTTTACAACTAATTTAGCAAGATTTTCTAGTACAAAATTCAGATCCTTTGATTTTGCACAAACATATGTTTTGACATTATTAATAAGTGGTTCTTCTTTTAAGTAATATCTAATCATATCAGGCACAAAAGTATAAATTAATTTATCATCAGCTAGCCCTGTTCCTGGGGCATTTGCAATAGCCACTCTACCTTTTCTCATTACATCAATAAGCCCTGGGACTCCCAGCATTGAATCTTTTCTAAAAAATTTAGGATCTAAGAAATCATCATCTATTCGACGATAAATTACATCAACTTTTTTAATACCAGAAGTAGTTTTCAAATAAACATTTTGGTTTTGACAAACTAAATCAGTTCCCTCTACTAATTGAATTCCCATTTGCTGAGCTAAGTAACTGTGCTCAAAATATGCGCTATTAAATACTCCAGGAGTCAATAGAACAACTTTTGGGCTATCAGTCCAAACAGCCAATTCCTGTAAAGATTTCAGCAAGTACGATGGATAATCATCAATAGGCCTAACAACCCTCCCATTAAAAAGGCTGGGGAAAATCCTTTTCATGACTAATCTATTTTCCAAGAAATAAGCAACTCCTGAAGGGCAGCGAAGATTATCCTCTAAAACCAGCCACTCCCCTTTTCCATCTCTAATAAGATCAAGACCAGATATATGGCACCATTTCCCTAAAGGAAGAACAAAACCCTGCATTTGAGGTCTCCAGCCATCAGAACTTTCTATAAAATCTCGTGGAATAATTCCATCATTAATTATTTGTTGTTTTCCATATACATCAGCTAAAAATAAATCTATTGCTTCGAGTCTTTGTATGAGTCCTCTCTCTAAATCCAACCATTCCGAAGAACCAATAACCCTGGGCAAAGGGTCAAATGGAAGAATCCTTTCGGAACCTTTATTACCAGAATCATTGAGACGGAAAGTTGCCCCATGTCGAAGAAGAAGTTTTCTTGCGATTTCATGACTTATGTTCAATTGGTCTAAGCCCATCTCTCTTAAAGAAGAAAGCAATGGCTCTAGAGCTGATCTCGGTAAAAAATCATCAGAGGAAAAGTATTCATCGTAGCCTGTTTTTGGTTGATAATCTTTAAACAAATCAACCTCAAAAACTATATAGAATATGAATCAAGTTATTAATTAGTCAGGTAGCCAAAAATACAAAATGCGTCTTAAAAAATTTATTAGTATTCATATGTATATTTTAATACAGTTTAAAAAGTATAAGTAATTTAGAAAAAAAATACATTTAAACATCAATTAAATAGCAAAAGCAAAAAACATCTAATCCCCAAAGAGGAATTACCTATAATTTTTATGAAAAAAAGAAAAGTAATTAAGTCAACTTATCGTATAAGAAAAAATTATTTGTCTAACTAGATTTACTAATTCTCTGTAACCAGATTTTGGTGAGTTTACCCATCCTTGATATCTGATTTAGAAGCTAAATTCCGTTTGTCAGATTTAA
>QCEW01000004.1 GCA_003280445.1 Prochlorococcus sp. AG-363-A03
GACTCAATGGCTACGCAGCATTTGTTGGATGCTGGGCACTCGTCGGTGCATATCTAACAACAGGACAAATCATTCCAGGTGTTGTTTAATGACTACTCAATACAACAACAACATCAGAAACATTGATCCTGAAAAGGTAACTGCAGAAAGAATTAATGGCCTAGCAGCATCTATTGGCTGTCTAGCACTAGTTGGTGCATACCTAACAACCGGTCAAATCATTCCAGGTTTCGTATAATGAACAAAGAAACTAATTACTGGAAAACAGCAGAGCAAATGAATGGCCGCCTAGCAATGATGGGCCTTCTTGCAGCTGTAATTAATTACGGAATAACAGGCTGGATCATTCCAGGTATTGTTTAACCCTACTTTTTATAAAAATGGCTTTAAGTTATTGGCTTCGTGCAGACGTAGATGATCTTCTTAATGAAGATACTTTCTTTGATAGTTCAGACTATTCGTGTCTCTTAGAAGATACTGATTGGGCATAAGTGTTGATAAGATTTGACAATGGAGACTAAACAATTTCATTGTCAATTATGCAAAGTAAAGTCTGATCAAACTTGGTGGCGTTGGAAAGGTTTAATTATTTGCAAGCTATGTTTCGATAGACTCCATCAAAAGGAGTATTAAGGCCTTTCCACTCCCACAATTAATAAATTAAATAGAGAAACCGTGTAAAGAAATATTGCCTCCCTTTAGTTGTCTTTCGACAGTATTTAAACTTCCAAAGTTAGTTAATTTTACAAGCTTTTGACCAGCTTTTTTGAGCTTTTAAAATTAAAAATTTTATCAATATTATATATTTATGTTTTGTGGTTCTTATCGAATTTTAAACTCCTAATAAGAGGAATTTATTGGAATTGCATAACAAGACGAGTTGGTTGAAATTTCTATCCCCTTTGTTTGGGATTTTATTTTGTCCTGTCACTATTCTATTTCTTTGGTCAATTTGGTCTGGACCATTAGTTGAGTCTGAGGCTGAAATTATTCAAGAGTTTCAACGCTAATATATATGTAACTTTAAGTTTTCATACAAGCTAAAATTTTTGAATTCATGTTTAACATCTATATGTCAACCATGAGAAAGTGGGTATGTTTGACATCCATTGTTAGAAGTTTAATAGCCTTTTCCAATTCTTCTTCAGTCTGAAATCCTAATACCTCTGCTGGTTCTAAACCTAGAGAACTAAAGTCGGGTTCAATTCCGAAAGGTTCTATGCTGTCTAAATTTCCAACTATGTCTTCTAGTTCTTCTAATTCAGTCATAGTATTCTAAAAAAAGGTTAATATCTTTCTAAAAAAATTTATGAGACTTCAAGCTTGAAACCTTTATCTAAAAGTTGTTGGTATGTGAGTCTTGCTTGAAAAGCAAGGATCTCAATCGGCTCTTTATCGTCTCTTTGCATAATAAAATAGTGGTTGTCTTCTCCTTTCCTAGCAAAAATGACAACTTCTGATCCTCTTACGAGCCTCCAATTCTCTTGAGTTTTATGCTCAGATAATGGTCCTAAATCCCATGGAGCCTTTTCTGGATACTTCTCTCTTTTTACCCTTGGCATGTATAAAAAATGACTATATCTTTTAGAGTACACTTATGCTCTTCAACGTCAAGAATTAGTTTCTCAATCAGGTAAAGGCAGCCAATGAATATCCCTCATCAAACAATCTTTGGTAGGTAAATCTTGCTTCATATTCTTTATATGCCCTTCTTTTACCATCATTTTTTTGTATATACACATATTTATCGTCAATACGACTCCTTGTAAATGTGTAGACGATATCTGCTTTTGAGAGCATCCATTGAATTGATTTGTATTTATCTTGGTCGAAATTTAAATCCCATGGAATATTCTCCGGATATTTCTCTGATATGGTCATTTATAAGGCTGTGTTTTTATAAGTTATTGCATAAAAGCTTTGAGGACATGAGAATAAATACTTTGTTTGTCTATTTACTTCTTATTTGATGTTTATTTTATTCAATGTTGAAAAAATCTTTTATGCTAAAAAGTTAAACGAAATATCTAGCAATTCAAAATCATTCTTGCATTCATTTCGATGTGTTCGTATCTGAAGTTAAGCTCTTTTCAGTCCAAAAAACTTCAGTACTAATGGTTTTATATTGATACCGTTTGTTTTTCCTCGATGCATTTTTTTTTTGATATGCCATTACGCCTTTTATTGATTCCTTAAGAAAAGAAGTTAATGAAGCGACTTGGCTCGACATTTTCCTATTGATATATATATGAGATTACTTGGACTTGATAAGGATTGCTTCTCTACCTGGTGGGCTAAGTTACCAGAAGGATCAACCATTGTTGTTCAACCTAAAATTGATGGTTGTGCAATAGGTCTTAGATATAAATATGGCCAATTAGTAGAGGCATATTCACGTGAAGATAGTGTGATTATAGAAAACATTAGGAATATCAATGCAATTCCTTTAAATATTGATGAGTCTTTAAAAGTTGAAGTTGAGTTGGAGGGCGTCTTGTTTTCACCAAATACAAATTCTAATATTTCAATAGATCAATTACTATCAAATTCAATCTCAACAATTGATAATAATAACTCTCTTTTATTTTTTGCATTCCAAATTTTTTGTTCAAACAGTGATGAGTTGTCAGATTTGACTAGACTTCAAAACTGGGGATTTGAAGTCCCGATTACTTTAAGAACTGATGATCCTAGGCAGGTCAAAAGATGGCATTCTCAATGGATCAAAAATGAATTGTTTTCAAATCTACCTACCAATGGAATCGTTGCTAAATGTAATTCCTCACTGACCAAGAATGTTTTAGGCTTTAGCGCTTCCTCTCCGAATTGGGCTATGGCTTTAACTAGATAGGTTCTTAATTAATTATTATTAGCTTCAAATGTTTATGTAGTTATTGTCTTGAATAGCTTCCATTAAGTTACCTTATTTATGAATGCCAACAAAGTTCAATTAAAATATTCTTTATTAAATTATTCCTCTTCTTAATATGGCGTTTACTGATAGGCAGATGTATGAAGCAATAGAGACAAATAGAGATGTAAAAGATTGCTTTAAAAAAATCACTAACGCATGTAAGGAATTAAAAATTAAAACTGGGTGTCCTAATGATGATGTTGATCGATTTCTTGAATTTTCAATTGGTAAGTGGGATGAATCTGATTAAACACCCTATTTAATGGTTTTTATCAATATTTAGAATTTTTCATGTTTTAGTATTTTAACTTTAATTTTTATCACTTGAGCTGAAAATTTTCTATCTATTAGGAAACAGTAAGTAGAGGTATTCCTCTTGTCTTTTTGATTACCTCTTATATACAAGTTTTTTTAAAGTAAAAAAAGAAAGATTTTATCTCTAAATTTTCTGTAGTAGTTGGTGATTTAGTTTTACTTCAGTTTATATTTTGTTATTCCCTATCTCAAAGCAAGCCTCAAGCTGGAATAGATGCTTTAGAGAAACGTCGGATACATTGAGTCAAGTTATTGCTGTTAAGAAAATGAATGAGGATAGTAAGGAAGTTTTTCGGTGATGATATGTAATGGTGCTGTATTCGATCAAAATTTAAAACGAACATGCAATAAAATAGCTTCACTTATTTCTTGAATATTTCATATACCAACATTTTTAGGAAATTACGTTCTATTGCTTTTATTCAGATTAAAGGGGAATAATAAATTTTAAGGTAAGTTTGAAAGTAATTATTTCTCTTCGATACTAGGAGTTTAATAGTGTTCAAAACTATCCAAATGCTCAAGGATGAATATAGATTCAATGCAAATCAGAGAAATTTTAGCGAGATTCATTTTTTGTTATAAATAGTAATTTTATTTTGATTCATCCCATAACAAACTCTCAAAAGTAAAGCTTTATATGTTGAACGATTTAATTGAGTGAACTTTCCAATCTACCCATAGCTGTCTATAAGCACATGTAGATTTTTTCTTATTTTATAAAATTATCTTGCTATTGCTGGAGATTGAGCGTTTTCTAATAGATAAATGAGACCACGAATCATTCATTTTAATGTTTGCAAAAAGGATATTTCCTATAAATCAATGCCTTCAACCATGAATAAAATTCCATATAACCTTGAATTGCTGAGTTTTATCTAGATGCTTCTGTTCCCATAACTTTTAGCTTTAATGTCTCGGACTAATGTAAATATTGTAAGTTTGTTAATTATAAGTTAGTATTATAAGTACAACCATTTATTTATCATGCTCACTGGTAAGGATTTATTAGCCAAGGTCAAAGACTTGGGAGATGTCTCAAAATCTGATCTTGTTAAAGCTTGTGGATATGTTTCCACTAAGAAAGGAGGCGGAGAGCGTCTTAACTACACTGCTTTTTACGAAGCACTTCTTGAAGCTAAAGGTGTAAACCTAGCAGCTGAAAGTGCTGGTGGTATTGGTAAAGGTGGAAGAAAGCTTAGTTATGTGGCTACCGTTCAAGGAAATGGAAACCTATTGATAGGAAAGGCCTATACAGCTCTTTTAGATCTCAAGCCAGGTGATAATTTTGAGATTAAGATGGGACGCAAGGGATTTCGTTTGGTTCCAGAAGGAGAGGGCTAATTCCTTAAATACCGAATCAAAAAATTTAGATTTAGCCGAGAAGCATATCTGCCTCTCGGCTTTTTTATTTGCAATATATTCCTTGATAAATCCCTGCGATTACTCGTCTATATTTTATTTACCAACTTAGATTTTTCTTCAGTTTTTTTCCGAGTTTTCCATTCTTTTATTCTAGTATTCTTGCTTTTTATTTAAAGCTTTTTTTTTTTTTTATAGGATTTTGGTATAGCTTCCTCAAAAAAAAATACATATACCTCTGGGAATTATCGTTTTTTTATTTTTTTTTGATCTTAGTCCATGTGATTTTAAAATAGAAACGTTTTGTCTTTTAGAGCATTTTCGTTTTGTAAAAATCAAAGGTGTTTATTTTCCATGATAGTTAGGAATTCTTATAAACCCTTGTCCAGCATTCTATTTACGGTTAATTGAGCTTTTATTTGATCAGTTATATACTCCTTTTTATCTTTTCTTTAATTATTTATATCCACGTTCTAATATCTACTCTCGTTATCCTAATGACCTTGTATGTATCTTGGTTTTTTGTTTGATCCGCTTTATGAAGAGATTGTTACTAACACTTCGGACTTAATGGTTTATATGGTGTGGCATGTTTTTATTGAGCTTGTTTTGCCATTGTCTATTTTTGTCGCTGTGATGCTTACTTTTTTTATAGATTGGAGTTGGATACCTCTTTCAACTTATGAGCGGGAGAGGGGGCATAATCTTGAGGTTTTGAAAAAGCATCTACTTGAATAATTTATTTTTTTAATTTTTTTTTGAAAACTTCTTTTTATAAGGTTTCGTTGCAGTTAGCCAAAGAATTAATCGTCATTTTATATTTTTTGTTTTGGCTTGGATTCCGAAATATATTGATAGCCCAATTAAAAGAATAACTAGTAATGAAGTGCTATTTCCTAGGATTTCTATAAGCATATGTATCTTAGATATATAAAATCTTATTTTACATATTTAATCTCGTCATAGGTATTGGATCTATCCACTCATCAACTGATGTTACAAATGGAATTTAAAATAGACTTAAAGAAAATTTAGAATAGATGATTCACAATTATGCTTAGAACAAATGAATGTATCCTTGATAATTATGGAACCAGTCCTGACTGTAATTTGACCATACTATTATTTTATCTGGACACCTCTAACAGGTATTGATTAAAAAATGACTAATTTTTTGGACTTGGACTTAAAACCAGCTATTAACTATTTTGGTAATTTTTAACTACGAATTCATGTAGTAAGACAAATTTAATAAAACTGGCTATTTTCGCTAACAGGTTGCCATGCCTTTCCTTTTAATGTTAGTGATAATCTTCTTCCCCATAAAAGGAATGGGAATATAAAATTAGTTCTCTTGTTAGAGGTGAAGATGATTCTAAGCACTTCTAGCAGTGAGTCGCTTGGCTCTTTGATCTCATTACAAATCCAATTAATTGCTGCCGCACCATGCATGATATTTCCATTGCTGATAAGAATTGCTCCTTTGTTCAAATCATAGCCTTGGTTATAAAGTTGAGATAATAAGGAAAGATTTTTTCGTCCATCTAATATTTCGATTTTTATTAGACTACTTTTTAATTCAAGTAATTGTGCAAAGTAATTGCAAAAAGGACATTCACCATCGTATATAAATAAACTTTTATCTGACATGATCATTTGATTCTGCAACTATTGTACATACACCTGGTCTTAAAACGTGTCAAATAAAAAAATATAAAAACCACTTTAATGATCATCTGCAGAATACTTTATTGATATAAAAATGGTCATCTTCATACTCTTCTTATTCAATTTATTGGAACAAAATAACAAATTATTTTTTTATATTAATTATTTTCTATTTACATAGAATAATTAATATAATAATAAAATCCTATAACTTTTATTAATTAGGTTTGAAAATTTATATTGATATATTAAATTACTTTAACTTTTTATTTTAGTTTTTAAATTTTATATATTATTCACTGTGAGGTTTTATTTTCAGTTTCTGAATACGTTGCTTTTAACATTCTCTTCTTGAATCTGAGGTCTTAATAGAGACATTGGAAGCGCTGTTACAATTGCGAATGAAAGAACAAGAATTAAATCTGTTGTGAAGTGGCTTATTCCTAGCTCTGAGTGGGCAAGGGCAAAGTTTAGTAATGACATTTTTTGTATTCAATACCTTGCAACTTTATTTTATTTTGTATATTTGTATATATTATGTAGTAAAAATTATTGGTAAATCTACCTGAGTTTATTTTTATATTTAAAACTATTTAAGAAGTAAGTCATATTTAATATTTTATTCAGATATGGTCCTAAACACTCATATGTCTTGAAAATTCTTTAATATTTGACTTGTAACATTAGGGACGCTTTATTTATAAGCGACATTATTTTGGAAATCCTTTGCTATGTGCGTTATTCTAGTGCTTCTGTAATGCTTGATTGGCATATTTTTCTAGGTGCGCTCATCTTTTTTATACTTTGTGGGATTTTGATATTCCAGAATCAGATATGGGAGGAGGAGGATTATTCTAGAAACAAAAAATGGTATAAATGGAAGGCTTCGGCTATTGAGTCAAATAAAGCTGATTTGTCTAAAATTTACCCAACATCGAAAAGAGAATAAATTAAGAGTGTTTCTCTTTCAACAGGCCTTGTATTAACTGGCAGCTTGATTTTTAATGATTTTTGGGTTTAACATAATTCTTGCTTGTCGATGTCAAAGAAGATAAAAAGGGAGAATAGTAGATTAGCCTCATTATTTCAGATATGAATGAAATCAAATGCCCTGAATGCGGAAGTAAAATCAGTATTGATGAAGATAATTACTCAAATATCATTAAGCAAGTTAGAGATCAGGAGTTTGAAGACGAAATGAGTAAAAGACTTAAACTCCTTGAAAAGGATAAACAGAAATCAGTAGATTTGGCTGTTCAAAATATTCGAGTACAAATGCAAGAGGCGACATTTGTAAATGAAAAGAAAATTCAAGCACTTCAGTCTCAGTTGTTTGCTGCACAGGCTGAAAAAAATATGGCTGTGAATAAGATTAAGCATACCTTCGAAAAAGAGAGAGACTCACTTTCATATTTGTTGGAGAAAACGAGAGAAAAGAATGATTATGAGAAAAAAATTGCTGTTTCTAACGCAATTACTGAATTAAAAGAAGGTTATGAAAAAATTAAAAACAACCTAGATAAGGTTGAACTACAAAAGGAATTATCTGAAAGATCTATAAAAATGAGATATGAGATTCAGTTAAAAGAACGAGATGATTTAATTGAGAGACTTCGTGATATGAAAATAAAATTGTCCACAAAAATGGTTGGTGAGTCACTTGAGCAACATTGCGAAAATGAATTTAATCGTTTAAGAGCAACAGCTTTTCCTAACGCTTATTTTGAGAAAGATAATAACGCTTGCTTTGGTAGTAAAGGTGATTACATTTTTCGTGATAGTGATAATGATGGAAATGAAATTGTATCAATTATGTTTGAAATGAAAAATGAATCTGATAGCACTTCTAGTAAGAAGAAGAATGAGGATTTTTTAAAGGAGTTAAATAAAGATCGGATTGAAAAAAATTGCGAATATGCTGTATTAGTTTCTTTATTAGAATCTGATAATGACTTATTTAATTCTGGCATTGTTGATTTTTCATATCGATATCCCAAAATGTATGTTGTTCGTCCCCAATGTTTTTTACCAATAATTTCTTTGCTAAGGAATGCTTCCCTTAAGGCACTCGAGTATAAATCTGAACTAGCTGCCATTAAAGAACAAAATATTGATATCACCAATTTTGAAAATAGCCTTGAACTATTCAAGGATTCCTTTGGTAAAAATTATTCTCTAGCATCAAAGCGTTTTGAAACAGCAATTACGGAGATTGATAAATCTATTATTCATCTTCAAAAAACCAAAGATTCCTTACTTGGTGCTGATAGAAATCTTAGGCTTGCGAATGATAAAGCTCAAGAGGTATCTGTTAAAAGACTTACTAGAAATAATCCTACAATGAGAGAAAAATTTAACTCTATAAGAAATAATGAAGCGGCATAATCCACTTATTAATAGTATTTTTTAAGTAAAAATGAATGGTTGGCTTTATGTAATAAGAAATAGAGATTTATATAAGATTGGAATAACAAAAAATTTTGAGAATAGGATGCAACAACTAAAGCCAGATAGAGTAGTGGCTAAATTGTATTCTAGTGATTTTGTAAAGTTAGAAAAAGAGTTACATAATCGGTATAAACAATTTAGATTACCTCAAACGGAGTATTTTCGATTAAAAGAAAATCATGTTAAGGAGATCAGACAAAGAATTTCCTCGCTTGATTACCCTATTGGTATAACCTTAGGTATTTTGATAAAATCATTATTATTTACTCTTTTAATATTTTTTTTAATTTATATATATATATCATTAAACATTAATGATATTAATTCTATAATTCTAAAGTCAGTTTTATGGATGGAGAAAATTTTGCTTGGAGTATCCTTTTTTTCTCTATTCTCTCATTCAGGTAAATATTTATGTTTTCTGAGTGAATTAAAATACAGACTTTCAAGATTAATTATTTATATTCTATTTTCGTACGTTTTTCGCATAGCAGGTTTCTTTTTACAATAAAAGAAATAAAAATTAAGTATCTAATTAAAAATTGAAGAAATTCAGTGATTAATTTCTATCACCACATGTCTTTGCTTGACTGCTCCTCTTGTTGTTGCTTTAGAAGTCCAAGTCTTCGATCAAATTCAATCTCTTCTACACTTTTCTGCTCAACTTTACGATTTTTATTGCATTTTTCTTTCGCCTCAAGAATCTTTTGAGTTAAGTCTTCTGAGAAGTGATCTTTTATTTCCTCCCATGCTTCCTTTTCCTCAGCATTGCCAACAGTTCCTTTGATTTGATCGATGATGATTTCCTTTACAAATTTTCTTAGATCACTCTCAGTCATTGTATTAACTCTACTAGATATATAGATATCTTTAAGAGTATCTAATTCAGCTTCGCTTAGATCCTTATAAGTAAGTTCTTCCATATTACTTATAGACCCATTTAGCTTCTAATACCTTTGACCTAGGATTAATTTGCTGCACATTCCTCTTTACTTCCCTCTCATTATTTGCAATAACAGTCTCATTGTGGCAATGACCTAGATCGTTAATCATGTAAACTTTAAATCTCATATTCTATATGTATATTCTTTATTTTATGCCAATTAATTTTAAAAACAATTGATTTGACTTAAATGTTGAAAGCTTAACTTTTTTGATTTAACTTTTTTTTCTATCTATTAATTTGTTAAATATAGCCTCAAGCAATATTGCTGTAAAGAATAGACTTAATGAAGGAATAAATAATGGGTACCAGAGCTTTTGGAATAAATTATATAAATCGGAGATACCATTAATACTCAATGTAAAACTAATTCCAAGGAATATAGCACCTATTATTAAGATATAGAGATTATAAATCAATATATTATCAATAACTTTCTTCCAATTACTTTCATTCGTATTAGTCATTCTATTTTGGTTGATGAAATTGACGTGTGTATTTTTTAAAACACTTTATTTTATAACCTTTTATGAACCTCTAAAAGCATAGATATCGATTCCAATTGATTTAAGATAGATAGCTCCTACTATAGCAACTATATTGAGGCAAAAAACAAAAAACCATACTTTCCATGTTTGATTTGGTGAATCCATTTCTTAAAATCAATTATTTATAAATCTTTTTATCAGATCTATAAATAGATGTTGAGCTTTACCTATATGATAAAAGTATCAACTCAAAGCATCAAGATCTCTTCTGTAATGTCTTGAGCATTTGTAACCAATATAATTTGACTTCCAATCAGTATCTTCGAGCAGATCTGAATAAATATAAGTGTTTGACGGAAGTTTTTTTTCTAACTTCCATCCAGCTTCATTCAAAAAATCTACGTAATCTTTTGAAAAAATGCTCTCATTAATTTTTGTGGGTTCTAGGCTCCTTTCTATCTCGACTGTTAATTCTTCTTTGATTTCTAATGGCATTTACTTTAGTACGGATGAGTTTGTTCTAATCATATTTTTTTTAATGTGTTATTTGTTTCATGTAGTGTTAACCCTCGCTGAGAAATTTAAAATAACTATTTGGTTTTAACTAAAAGGTCTTTCAAGCAGATTCTAACCCTGTTTAATTGATCTTTACTTCCGAGAAATATCAAAATCATGCCAGGATATAAAGATAACTTATCTTTTGGATTACCTATTAATTGTCCCGAGACTTTTGTTGCTAAAAGGAGTGCTTCACCTTGTTTCGAATAATCAAAAACATAATCAGTTTGACTTTTGTAGGTATCAATTTTTTTAATACTATCGGTGATCTTGAATTCTTCTATTTCGCAATCAGACCCCGCAAGTAAGTCTATAAAATCTACAGCTATTGGTCGTAATGCTGAAGCTGCCATAGTTCTTCCTGCTGCAACATATGGACTAACAACAGCATCTGCTCCTGCTAGTTTTAATTTATTAGCAGCTTCTTCGTTTGCTGCCCTAGCGATCAATCTACAACTGTCGTTTAGGGCTTTTGCACTTAATACAACATATAAATTTGCAGCGTCACTTGGAAGGGTAACTACCAAACTGCGACAGTTTTTAATTCCAGCTAGCAATAGTGTCTCGTCCATAGTTGCATCTGCCATAAGGACGTCTAGATCCTGTTCCTCAGCTTCGGCTTTTCTTGAAGAGTCTATTTCTATTATTAGAGTGGATATCTTCTCGGATTTTAATTGGTCTGCAATTTCTCTCCCTGTCCGTCCGTATCCACATATAATAACGTGATTTTTCATCCTTCTAATCAATCTTCTTAATCTTAGCTCCTCAAGTTTTATGAAATATCCAAGTTCTGATAATTGTATAAACCTTTGAAGAGTTAATTGAACAATAAGTAAACCACCTCCAATGATTAAAAAAGTTATTATTCTCCCTGCTGAGCTTAAAACTTCAACTTCTCCAAAACCTATTGTTGTAACGGTTATCAGTACCATCCATAAACAATCTCCCCAATCCCATCCTTCAGTAATTCGATATCCTAAGGCACCAAATAAAAATAGGAATATGAGTAATGATATTGGTGCTGCCCAAACTTTTAAATAGCCTTTTATTTTAATTGTTTTTATCAGATTCAATTTGATTCTTTTTAGTATTAATTTTTTATAGTATAGAGATGAATGAATTAAATATATATTCGTTTTTATTTTACAGGTATTAATCTATTCTTTTATATAATCATGAACCTTCAATCTTTAGATATAGTATGCTTTAAGATATTGGTAGTAATTATCTGATATGAGGGCTCTTACGTCTGAAGATAAAAAAGAATTGTGTAAGGAGGCTTTCCAAGACATTTCTGCAATTCTTGCTGGTTTGCGTGATCAGGGATTGTCTGATTTGGAAATTTTTGAGTTTGGCAAGTCACTCATAGATCATTTTGATCCAAAAATAATGGAAAATTTAAAAAAACAATCTGATTATCAAGATGCTTTGTTCAGAGAGGCTAATGATTTATAGTTATATTTGATTTCTTTATTTCGCATTAATATTTTTTTAAAAGTTCGTTTTTTTTTCAATATAGTCGATTATTTCTTTGCTTTGCTCAAGTGATAATGATGAAAGTGGTGATGAAGCAGGTATTTTTAGGAGTGTGCATATTGCAATCACTTCTGGCGAATCAACGCTTAAGGCTTCTGCGAGTTCCTTTACTCTTAATCTAGCCACATTAAAAGTCATGTTATTGATGATCTTATTAAGATCTTCGTGTTTATTTTTTTATTTTATTGCTATTAGTAGATGTATTAGTCTTTTCATTGATTAAATGAGCGATGATAATGATTTGAAGTTGACTCTTAACAAGGTAGTTTCACATGCAGTTTTGCGAATGGAATCTGCATCAGATGCCAATGTAAGAAGATGTATATTTCAAGAATATAAGGAGTGGTTGGGAACTTCTATTGATGATTGGGTTTTGGCATTGCCTAATGATTGGGGTAGGTCCGACGCAAATTTTCATTAGATTTATTATTGATTGACTTTAAATTTGTATATGTTTGATTAATTAAAGTTTTCTTGCGCGCATTCGTAACCTGATTCTCTAATATCTTTATTTTCATCAAATATTGCTTTAAGGGCACAATCGCAATAATTTGTTATTGCGATTTTAGAAATCGATTTCGTTGCAGGATTACTTAAAGCGCTTGAAACACAGTCTTTTATTTGACTTTCAGGGTATGAATAAGCTGTCCTGGCAAAAGACACCATTAAGATAGAGATAATTAGGATTACCTTCATTTGTTATAAGTAGTATTATAATTATACATTTATTTCTTTTTTAAAATTAATTTGAGTTTTAATAATTTATGTTTTGTTGTTATTTTATTGATATTTAAATTATTAGGTCTTTGATAATCTAAGGTAAAGATTCTAAAATTTGAATTTATTTTTTCTTAAATGTCATTAGATCAATTAAGAAGATTTTTAAAGGAAATGCAGAATGATGTCTCTTTAAAAGATGAAGTTCTTTCTTCCTCAACGGCTGATGACGTCGCCCTGATTGCATCAAGGAGAGGTTTTGAATTTTCTGGAGATGAATTGCTTCGATTTTCAGGACAAAAAGTTGGAAGAGTTACAGTGCAAAAGAACGATGTGCCTGGAGAATATAATTGAGGAGTCTATTTTCTATTGCTTAGCTCATTAACTATCCCATCCCATTTCTTAGCGGCTTTAATATAAGTATCTCTTCTTCGTCTATAGGTTAAATAATTAAAGACGGAAATTGTTAGAGTGAATATTGTTATTAATAAAATAGAATTCATTTTAACGATTTAAATACATATATATTATATATGTATTTAAATAATTTGCGTACTATGAATTTTCGCAAATTGACTTTATTTTCTTTATGTGATGATACTCATTTTTTAATAACCTTTTCCCATTTCTAATCATTATCAACTAAGATGTTATGAAATTATTACTAAATTTATGGATATCACATTGATCGCAATTGCTATTTTTATCTTGATTGCAATATTATTTCTTTCACTATCTTTGTTTAAAAGTATTAATAAAAAGTCATTTACTGCAGAAGATGGTTCTGTTTTTGATACCCAAACTGATCTAGACATATATCAGAATCTATATGATAAGACAAAGCTTTTATTTAGTCCCGAAAATGAGACAGGTTCTTCTCAGCAAATCTTAGGGTTTGAGAAATTATTCATATCTAAACTGAAAACAGAAGGTTTCCCAGATTTAAAAACCCTTATTAAATATCGTAAACAATTCAAGTCATTATCTGATTTAATTAATACTTGATTAAATTTGATATTTTTTCTTTCCTATGTACTAATATCAAAATAATTATAGGGATCACGATGAGTAAATCTGACTATACTGAAGAACAATTATCTGAAATGAGAGAAGATGCTTTTGTGAATATCAAGGAAGCATGCATGAGACTTCAAGAACGAACCAAGTGTGGAAATGACGTCGTGATCAAAATGTTAAACGAAGTATCTCAATTTTATGTCAAACAATATGAGAAAAATAATTCATAGATTACTAAATTCGTTCTCGTTATTGTTATATTTTGTATTCTTTAAACTGTTCAGGATTTATCAATTTAGTACTAGTACCTTTCAATAAACTAATATCTTCAACTGAACCTTCCACTTTAATTAAATTATTTATTATCCCTGTAAATTTAATATCTCCCCCTGTCGTACTTGCTAAAATTGTCTTTGGATTAAATAACTTTAATAATTGAGGTAGAACAGTTTTACCTTTAATAAATTTACCTGCAAGTGGTAATGAAAAATCTATTACTGGTGTTATTAATAAATCTATATTTCTAGGTTTTATTTTTTTATCAAGAAAACCATGTGGTTCAATATAAATTGAACCTAAGCTTGAATCTATAATGTATCCATTTTCAATATTAGGTACTGATGCACCTGATGTAGCTTGAATCTTTAAATTGTGCTTTTTAAAGTATTCACCAGGCTTGAGCGTTTTTATTGTGGTAAAACCAATTTGGCTGACAACCTTGCTTGCTGCTTGTGAAGCAATTACCGGAACACATTTATCTATTTTTTCTAACGTTGGTGGATGGGCATGATCCGGTTGCCCTTGAGTTAGTAATAAAAAATCAATTCCACTTGGAACTTCGCTTTCCTTACCCAATACCCCTTTTATTAGCCAGTCTCCAGGAGGGAATGTTAAATCTCCATTCAACCACGGATCAATCAAAATTCTCGTCTTATCCAATTCTATAAGCCAACTATTCGCTCCGTAGTAGGTAGCTTTTACTGTCATGGTTTTTGCGTTTAATATAACTACTGTTATTTAATATGGTGGATTATTAGAAGGTGTTCATTTATTAATAATATCAATATAATATTAATATTATTAATATTAGAATCAAAATCAAAATTATTGGAACTGCAATTTTTTTAACATATTTTTGAAATTCATACAACCAATCATTTTCCATGGTATAAATATTTTTATTTATTATAACTTTAAACTATTATATTTACAATGAATATTAATATCTGTCTTGCTTCATTCCTCGCTTTGGAGAATATTTCTCTAGTATTTAAAAAAATCTTCAATGATTATGACTATTCGAGATTGGGATGGTGTTGCACTAATTATAGGAGCTGGAGATATTGGTAAATCTATGTCTGATTATTTGAAGAATGTATCACCATATTTGAACGTTGTTCTCTGTGGCCGAAACCTAACTAATCAAAATGGTATTTATTTAGATCTAGAGAATGATAATTCATTTACTTCTTTTGAAAAACAAATTTCACGTTTTAATAAGCCGCTTCGTTTAGTTATCAATACAAGTGGATTCCTTCACTCAAATCTTGTAAAACCTGAAAAAAGACTTTCACATGTAAATCGGTCTAATATCATTAAAAATTTCTCGATTAATGCTTTCGCTCCAATTCTGATAGCTAAAAGTATTGAAAAGTTTATTAGACCTGAACTTCCTTTTTCCTTTGCAAGTTTAAGTGCAAGAGTTGGTAGTATTGGTGATAATAGGATGGGTGGTTGGTATTCCTATAGAGCTTCTAAAGCTGCTCAAAATCAATTTTTAAAAACTCTTAGTATCGAGTGGCGTAGAAAATTTCCTTTTTCTATTGTTTCTATTTTGCATCCAGGCACATGTAATACCAAATTATCAAAGCCTTTTCAGGCTTCAGTTCCTAATGGCAAACTTTTTACACCTTCTCAATCTTCTGAATATTTGATTAATATTATTTCTGAACAGAAAACATCTGATTCTGGTAAGTTTCTAGCCTGGGATAGTAGTACTATTCCCTGGTGATTGTTAGTTTTTTATTAAATATTCTCTCATTATTATTTAAATTTAATATTTAGTTGTTTTTTTTTATTTTCAAGTTGTATTATATAAAAATCTTTATTTTAGACCATTGAAGAAACATATTATTGCAATAGGTGGTGGTGGTTTTGGCAGAAACAATAGATCTTATTTAATCGAAAAATATATACTTGACCTTTCAGGAAAAACCACCCCTAAAATTTGTTTTTTACCAACGGCAACAGGTGATGATGATACCTATATTGTTCGTTTTTACTCAATTTTTAATAGATTAAATTGTAAACCAAGTCATATTGAGTTTTTTAAAAGAACTACCAATCTAAAAGATCATATTATGGAACAAGATGTTGTATTTGTTGGCGGGGGCAATACCAAGAGCATGCTTGCGATTTGGAATAGCTGGGGCATGAATGATTTACTTAATGATGCGTATAATAAAGGCGTAATAATGAGCGGAGTAAGTGCAGGAGCAATTTGTTGGTTTACAAGTGGTATTACAGATTCATGGGATAATGAATTAAGAATCTTACCTTGTCTAGATTTTATTAGTGGGACTTGTTGCCCTCATTATGATGAGGAACCTTCACGTATTCCTTATGTAAAAAAAATATTAGTTGAAGAGAAACTCAATAATTGTATTGCAATTGAAGGTGGTTCAGCCATGCATTTTATCGACGGTAAACCATTTACAAATATAAGTTTTAAAAATAGTAAAAATACATATAATGTATTTATGGATAATAATGATATAGTTGAGAAGCCCTTCGATAAAATTCAATTATAGATTATTTCGTAATAATTTAATTAGTTTCTCTCTTTATTAAACTATTAATATTAAAACATTATATTTATTTAGTATTACTTAAGATGTATTTTTTCTTATTATCATTTTCAGAGATGGGTTTAAGTTTACCCCTCATAGTTATATTAGTTATTTTTGGAGGTTTCTTTATTATTAGCTTCTTTATAACAAGTCCTAATATGGACACAAAAGGTTTATTAAGAGTTCTATATTCAAAACCTGTTAGAAAGGCGGATGGATCCGTTGAGTATCCAGAAAGTCGGGATAACTAAATTTTTATACATATTAGTAAAGGTTATCAATTTTCTCGGTCCTTCTTAGTAGATAACCAAGGGAATAAATCGTTTTTTTAGATTTTATTGTCCATTCAGAACTATCTTTTGTGAAAGTTAGAAATTCCTATAGCCTCATAGCACTCTTGAAGAGTAACGTCGTATGTGAACTTATTCATGTTATAAAAATTGGAAAAAAGTCTGCTTACTAATTTCAAGAGAATCAATAACGAAAATACAAATAGGACTTTTCTTCCTTCTGGCTTAAATGGGAAAGCATTAGATATCTCATTGGATGATATCCCCTCTAGAAAAGAAGTTAGAGAAACCATACCCAAGCACTGTTTTACTCGCCAGACGAATAAATCTCTTTTTTATCTCTCCAGGACAGTAGTAATTCAAATTATTGTTGTCTTCCTTGGTCTGTTTATTCCTCTTACAAAAGGGATGATTCCAATTTGGATTTTATATGCAATACTCTCTGGTACCACTTCAATGGGGCTTTGGGTTTTAGCTCATGAATGCGGACATGGAGCATTTTCAGATAATCGCAAATTAGAAACAGTTGTAGGTTATTGTCTTCATTCTTTTTTACTAGTTCCATACTTTTCATGGCAAAGGTCACATGCTGTTCACCATGCTTTTACCAATCACATAACTGATGGAGAGACGCATGTTCCTGTTGTGATCTCAGGAGATGGTAAATCTGAAAAAAAGGGAGGTGAAACGGAAATGGAGTCATCATTATTTTTTGGGAATATTTTGTATGGCCTTAATCAACTATTCCTTCACTTGATTCTTGGATGGCCAGCTTATTTACTTCTTGGTAAAACAGGAGGGCCTCGCTATGGTACTAGTAATCATTTCTGGCCAACAACGCCCTTCTCCAAAAAACTCTGGCCGTCCGTATGGGCAAACAAGGTCTGGATTTCTGACTGGGGAATTGTTTTTATGTTGCTTCTTTTGATATTTTGGTCGTTAAATTTTGGACTAAATTCAATGATTAGTCTTTATTTAGGCCCACTAATTGTTGTTAACATTTGGCTGGTGATTTATACATGGCTTCACCACACCGATACTGATGTTCCTCATCTCGGAGCCAATCAATTCTCGTATATGAGAGGGGCATTCTTATCAATAGATAGACCTTATGGAAGAATATTAGATTTTCTGCATCACTCAATAGGCTCTACTCACGTTATTCATCATATTGAACCAACAGTACCTCACTATCATGCAAGACTTGCTACTAGAATATTAAAAAATAAATTTCCTAAAGTATATCTATATAATCCAACTCCAATTCACAAGTCTCTTTGGCACGTAGCTACAAATTGTGTTGCAGTAAAGAAAGATTATGATATTGATAGATATGTTTGGAAACAACCCAATCATTCTAAATTTTAATACTTTAAATGTTACTGTTAAATGTCATTATTCAATTTTTATCCTTATTTATATTTATAAGATAATTCCTTTATTTATTTTCAATATTTTAATTTAAGAATGTCAAAAAGAGATTTTGAAAGGTTCATATACAAAATTGATCAATTAAACCGTTTGGTTGAATTAGTTAATAAATCTCCTGAGAAGTATAAATTAATTATTAGCTGTAAAACACATGAAGAAGTCGTGGAACTTGCAAACCAATGGGGATACGAAATAGGAAAGAGATGGGGAGATTATTAGCTTTTAAAGCGGAGCAATGAGGTTACTGTCCTCCTCCATTACAGCTCCAAACCTTTGAGGGGATACCTTGTGTATTCTTCCCGTTGATTCGAAATGTTTTTGTTATGCATTCATTTTGTGAATCAGCCCATACTGAAATTGGTTCCAAATCAGATGATAACTGCTTAACTGATCTTGATACCGAAATTATTGAGATTGAGGTGAATATAAGAGATAGAGTACTTAATCCTGCACAAATCAAGTATTTGTTTTTGTCCAATAAGTCCTTTAACATTTTTAGAAGTAGATATATTATATAAACGTTACTTATGATTTAGAGAATGATCTGATTAAGTTATCTTTTGAAAATATTAGCGAATTAATAAATTATACTTTCAATAACATAAAGACTATGTTGTTACTTTATTCTTGAGAAAAAAATTTAATTCTTTTTCTCAAGAAAGTCTAAAATCTTTTTTAATCTATCTGTGTTTTCAAAGCTTGGGCTAGCTGTAAGGAAAATTACTAAAACTATCATTAGCACCCCAATACTTGATACACCTAATAAAAGTTGTTGGAATGGATCTAGGGATTCAAGCATTTTTATTTGCTTTAAACTTCTTTTGATACTCTATTAATGATAATTGAGCAAAAGCCTTTAAAACGCAATAAAAACTTTATGTTTTAGTTTTTAGATAATTATTTACTTCTTTTTAGTTTCTTTCGGCCATCTTGCCTTTAAATTTAGAGGATTTTTGAAATTTACTTCTACAGGTTTCCCTTGAGCTAATGAGATCAAAGCTTTAAAAGCCCACCCACCAAAAATTAATAGCAAAGAGATTAAAAATATAAAACTTATGTTAGTAAGCATAAATCTTTTAAAATTTTAACTATATTAAGTGTTATTTGATAGTTTTTTCTATTGTAAATGCCAATAATAGTTTATTTTCTTATATTTTAATAAATTCTCTTTGCTTTTGGTCTTAGACATTTATCGGTTTTTTACTATTTCAATCGACCCTCACAATCATCTCATCCTTTCTCTAAATCTCATGCCTGCTAGCTATAAATACTTAGTATGTCATTTCTTTTAAGCTCTGATTGTGTTTGTTCCTTCATTTTATTATTATTTTTTTAACTTTTATTGATTTTTATACCATTTGGTATGAATATAAAAATGTTATTATTAATTTTGAATGATCAACAGTACCTATTTATATTTCTTTTTTATAATTTTTGCTAGCTGTTCTATTTTTTACTTTTTTCATCTTTTTAGAGCTGGCAAAAACGAGGTAAATAACAAAATCCTTTTAAAGAATTTATTAGAAGGGTTAGATATGGAATTACCTGATGAATTAAAGGCTTTAGATAATTCTTCTACTGATGCTCAAAAATTGTCATAGTTTAATATCGAATGCCAAAATTTAACTTTGATGATACAGAAACATCAGGAATTTGGTGGTCAACTAATGTTTCCATCAGAGACTTATGTGTTGAGCTTAAGGATGATACAAGTTGTGATGACAGTGAAATAGTTGAATTGCTCAGATCAATAGCAAAATCAATTGAAGTGAGTGGTTTATAAGTTTAATTTACCGCATTATCTGAAGTATATTATTTATCCCATTGCAGTTTCCATTGAGATACTTTCCACTCCCTTGACCATGAATTACTTGTCTTATTCTGGTTTTCAAGTTTTACTTTAAGCCAGTCTGTAAGTGTTGTAGGAACAATATTTAACTCTTTCTGAATTATTTTAAGTTTATTCATATCAGCTCCATACCCTGATCTTTCAATCCAATCAGCCATAATACCTATGTCGTATTCCAATAATTTTATTGCAACTCTCGGTATCATCAAATAACTAGTTTGATACCCTTCTGAAGAAACTATGCTTTTGAGTTTCATAGCCATTTCAACCCCCGTTAGCTCCTCTCCGGCAATATTGATAGATTGATTTTTATATTTCTCTGGTTTAGATAAAATACCTCTTACCCATTTACCAATATCCCCTACTGCGATTGTTTGCCACTTGAAATTCTTACCTATTATTCCAGGAAATACTTTCTTTGAAATAGTATAACCTGGTAATTTATTTTCGAAATTTTCAAAGTAACTGACTGGTCTTAAAATTGTAGTAATTTTTTTTAGATCTAATTTTTCTATATATTCTTCAATATCCCATTTGCTCGTAAAATGACCTGGGGCTGGATCATTTTTCAGTGGATCTTTTGCTTTACTAATTGAACTAAATATAAAATGATTTAATTGTCCTTTTTCGTATGCGATCTTAACTTGATTTATCAAGTTAAAACCTTGTTCCATTTCATAAGACCTGACAATACTTCCTCTAAATAATTTCCATCCTTTTGTAGGGGTTGTATTTCCAAAAATCACGTCTACTCCCTCAAAAGCTTTTTTAAGGCTTTCGGGATCCATTAAGTCACCTCTAACTAGTTCAACATTTTTCAGACTTTTAAGTCCTTTGGCTTTTGTGCTTTTAACATTTCTCGTAATTGCGCGAATTTTATATTTGTTTGTTTTATTTAGTTCCTTAACTACTCCTATACCTTGTCGGCTTGTAGCCATTGTCACTGCAATGACTTTGGTTCTAGGAACATCGGACTCGATAGTTCTTCCTTGTTCAAGCACGATACAAAACCAATTGATAAGGAATGTAAATCATAAGTGAATTAATGTAAAGTTGTAGTGCTTTTACTTGAAGAAAGTGATGATGGATTGATTGAGGGGACAACTTTTAGCTGATAAAGTGCTGTCTTTTTTTGTGTTTCGGCTTCGTAAAGGAATGTTTTATTTGCTTTTATAGATTCCGAATTTTGGCTATGTATTAATTAGTTCTAAGTTTGATCATTATGGCAAATGAAGTTCTTGCTGAAATTGATCGACAAAACATTATCTTTGATGTTGTCGACGGCATACCTCTATCAGGAGATGAATCTGATGCAATTAAATCCTTCCGTTCCCAAATCGAATCTGATAATTTAATACTTGAATATTCAGCTGAAGAGTTAGGTTTTAATAATGTGTTATTTGAATACCTAAGTCAGGGGTAAACCTTTATCAAGAAAAAATTTAATCTAGGCCTTGGAATAATTCTTTATGGACAGCAAAAGTATGGTATAAACATGTTCCATTTTCCGGTGATAATCTTTCCCCGTCTTTATTCCATGCCAACGAGCAAACTAAGTCTCCGTCCCATTTTACATTGTGCTCATTAATTTCTTTGGACCATTTTCTTACACTATGAAAGTGATCAGGCATATATTTACCTATTTTTCTGCAAATCTCACACAGTAGTGATAATACTGGTGGTTTTGAATCTAATTGTAAATCTTTTGTTAGTGACGGCTGAGTAAATACACCAACATATCTAATGTGATCAATAATCTTTTGTTCTTTATTATTTAACATAGCTTTTTTACAGGCCTCTTCAAATTCATTGACAGGTGTTAACGGGCGCAACTTAGACCTCATTTAAACACTTTTAAATTTTGTTATCTTATCAAATCCTTTTCTTTTTTCATATTAATTTTTAAATTTTCCTAGGAGATTAAATTATATTTTTTTTATTTTTATCTTTCTTTTTTCGAACTAATCATTTAACTGGACTAGAAATAGTTTGAGAACCTTTAAAGAATTTGTGATTGATTGAGATCTCTTCATGATTCTCTTTGTAAACCCAGTCATAGCTTACTTTCCCTAGAGTTAAATGTTACAAAGTACAATTTCAATGGTCATATTCCCTGATGACTGGTATTTATATTGGGTCTTACTAAAGAACATGCTTCCTTTAACTTTCGCTGGACTACTAAGTACACCAGCCCCTACTGCACCAATCATAGGTATCGCCTTTATGGCCCTTTTTGGAATTATGGCTGTCGTGGTTGGCCCTAATTACGATGGGTTCAATGATCCAAATACATCTAAATAATTAGATTATCTAGTCTGAAGCAAGTGGGTTGATATGTATTGCATGTTTACCCACTTTTTTTGTGTTTAAAAGAAATCACATGTTATTGATAAGATCTCTCAATTATTTATTCATTTAAATCATATGTGTACGATTAACAAATAAATATGTATAGAATGTTTTCTAATATTTAAACAATAGTTTCTTATGTGTGTCTCAAAAATTGTATTTCATTGTTCTTAGTTCAAAATCAATTAATAAATGAATAATTTTTTACTTTTTCTGCTATTTATAACTAGCTTTATTTATCCTTTATGGACTATTCATTATTTGCTGGCCTAACTAGTACCCCAGCACCAACGGCAGTTTTGGTTGGAGTCGCATCAATTGCTTTATTTGCGATAGTAGGTTTAATGGTTGGACCTGATTACGATGGTATGAACGCTCCAGAGGTAAAAAAATAGATACTATTTGTTTAAATTACAAGATTAATAATAACTAATATAAATATCAATATTATTCTTAGTTACTTTTTAAATTACAAACTAATTTATTAAAAGAACTATTATCAACTGGATTTATATGTATTACCTTATACTTCTTTAGATAGTTTTTAATATTCTTATTAAATAAATACCATGATTTATTAAATTTTTTATTTATTTCTTTAATATCTCTTCCTCTTTCAACTTGATCTCTTTCTATTCTTCTTTTATAACAGATTTCTTTTTCCTCATTACAAACTATATTTATAGTTTTTTGATAGTTTAAATCTAGCCTATGAGCAAATATCCCTTCTAATATTATGACTTGATTGTCTACTTTATAGTTAATCCTTTTTTTTGATTGAGATGAATATTTTCTTTTAAAGTCATATTTATAAGATAAAATTATTCGGTCTTTGTTATGTATAGATCTAAGTGTCTTGATTATTTTGTTTTTCATAATACTCAAAGGCCTATCATAAATATCATATAAAAATATTGATAAAAGTCTAATTATTATATTGTCTCTATAGTAAGAATCTGTTTTTATTAATATTGAATTAAAAAATATCTTGGATAATTTATTACTTAAATAAGACTTTCCAGATCCAGATGGTCCAGTAATAACGATTATTTTCACTATTTAATTGCTTATGTTTATATAGTTTAATTATAAATTTATTCTTAATAATAAATTATTAGGCTAGCTTGTTATAATTAAGTTCCTCGGTAGTCCAGTTTCTATTATTAAATCTATTTTCAATGAATCTAAGAACTATTATTATTACAGGAATATGCATAAGTCCACCTAGTACCACTGTGATTTGGTTGTAAGGCATAATCTTTTCAGTTGTTTTTATAAATATACTTTATTTATCATTTGATATCTTAATATGTATCTTTTAGTCATATAAGTAATATTCAACTTAGGTATAAATTACTTTATTTCTGACAGTTCTTTTTCAAAAAACCAATTTATTTCTCCATTCGTAGATTTAACGACCAGGCCAAATTGATTTCCATCAACCATTTTATATCCAATCAGTTCGACTACAGGATCCTTCCTTATTGTTTCTAGAATATTGTGTGGCAGTCGATCTTTTACTTCATTTATCTCTACTCTTAAATATTGTCCCTTTTGAAGAGTTGAAGAATCTCTTATCATTGATAATCTTTATTTTATTTATGCATAAGATAATTCAGTTATCCAATTATTGACAGGGATAATTGATTTTCAATTCCACTATATTTAATGTATTCTTGAAATTCTGATGAGTTAAATGCCCTTTGAGCAGCAGCTTTAGATTCAAATTCAACTATTACCCCTAATTGTCCACCATCCCATTCGTTTAAATCAGAATTTTGATTTACATCTTTAGCAATTATCGTTCCACCCACTGATCTAAGCCATGGAACAACGGTTTTTACGTATTCGATGAATTGTGCTGTACTTTCAATCTTGGCCTGCTTTAGCCAATAACCTTTAGTGCCCATCTCTTAATATTTTCTTTAGATTGTCTCATGATCTAGACGATTTTTCTTGAAAAAATGAAATTCTTTAATGTTTATAATTTATAGGTATATTTACTAACCTTTGTTACCTATGTCTTAGGTGTTAATTAATTCTAATGTTGGTTGCTAGGAATTAATTAATAGGATTTATTGTTTCGAGTTTTGCCTTTAACTGCATTGCAAGGTGTTGTCTACCTACTGCCAGTACTTTCAAAGTGTCTTCATGCATCCTTAATTGCGCATCTGCTACTTGCATCCCTTTAACAAGTTCCTGGACTTCTTTGGGCAATTTTTTAAGATCATATTTTTTATCCTCAAATGTAAGAACGGCATCCCTTTCATTTGATGTGCTATTTGACATTCAATTAATGGAAAATTTATATATAATATAGCATCGATAACATTCTTAAAAACTCTTTATAAGTTGTTTATCGCAAAATTCTTTATATCTTCCGTGCTTGTTAATTAATTCATTATGGTTGCCAAGTTCACATATTTTGCCATTCTCAATAACAGCTATTTTATCTGCTTTTTGTATAGTTGATAATCTGTGAGCGATTATCAAGACTGTTCGACTATGCATAGCTTGTTTAAGACCTTTTTGAACGGATTCTTCTGCTTCCGCATCCAAAGCACTTGTAGCTTCATCTAGTAATAATATTGTCGGATCACCTAGTAATGCTCTTGCAATTGAGATTCTCTGCAATTGACCTCCAGAAAGATTAGTACCTCTTTCCTCTATAAATGTTTCATAACCATCAGGGAATTGTTCAATAAAATCATGAGCATTTGCAATCTTTGCGGCATTTATAATGTTTTCTCTTGTTGTGGGCCTTCCAAATCTAATCGCTTCAGCAATGGTTCCAGAAAATATAAATGTTTTTTGAGGAACTATACCTATTGATTTTCTTAAATATTTTGTATTTATTTTGTTTAAATTATATTTATCAATAAATATTGATCCATTTTTAGGTTCTATGAACTTTAATATTAATGAAAAGATTGTACTTTTGCCTGCACCCGAGGGGCCAACTAAGGCAATAATTTTACCGCTATCTATATTTAAACTTACATCATCTATAACTTCATTATCATGGTTATATGAAAAGGATACATTCTTAAATGTAATTTTTCCATCTATTCTATTGGGTGTGAAACCCATATCAGATGTAGATATTTCTTGTTGATTAGCAGTAATTTCATTTAATCTTCGAAGAGATGCTTGACCTTGCTTTAATTCGTTGTAGTTTGTAGTTATATGGCTTATTGGATCAATTAACATTATTATTGCTGTAAAATAACTACCAAACTCTTCGTTAGATATACCCCCTGTTTGTATTCTAGATGTGCCAATTGCGAGTATACTCAAAATACCCAGTATTTCTATTAATCCAATAATTGGATGTTGTAATGCGACAAGTTTAAGCATATTATATTTAGCTTCTTTATGTAATTTAACTTGTTTATCAAAATCATTTTGTAACCACTCTTCTACTGCAAATGCTTTAACCATCGGCAACCCTTGAATTGCCTCTGAAAGCAAAGCTGCTAAAGAACTAATTTTGTTTTGACTTTTTTCAGATGCTTTTAATACTCTGCCCCCAAAATCACTAACTAATAATGAAATTAAAGGTGCCAATATTATTGTTGCAAGTGATAGATTCCAGTCAATAAATACCATGTAACCAAATACTGCTAATAATTGAAATATCGATGGTGTCGTATCTTGAATAGATTTATAAATAACTTCCCCAACTCGATCAACATCCTCTGTAAGTCTGTACGCAATATCTCCAGATGAGAGCTTTTCTATGAAAAGAATATTACTTTTCTGAAGTTTTCTAAATAGGGTTGTTCGTAGATCTTGGCTTAACGCTAATGCGGGTTTTGCGAGGAGACTATCTTGTAGATATTGCGCAGTTTTTTGAATTATAAAAATAATTAATGCTTGTAAAATTACGGTTAAAACTTGTTTTGTATTTCCTTGACCAATAGCAGGTATTAGCTTTCCTGACAGCCATGCGAGTATCGGCCAGCAAATTACGTATACAAACATGCTTACTCCACCCAACAGCAAGATTGGCAAATGTCCCTTGAGTCTCCCTATCAGGTAAATGAAATTTATTTTGTTTTTTTGTTTCATTCCATCAAACTATCAATGTTTAATTTAAACGCACGAATATGAAATTAGATCAATTTCTAAAATTTATTGGGATCGTTCAGACTGGTGGAGAAGCAAAATTGATTATTAAATCAGGAAAAATATCAGTTAATGGCATAGTTGAAAACAGAAGAGGTAGAAAATTAATTGAGGGTGATCAAATTATTTTTGCAAATGAAACATACATTGTTCCAAATTCTGATCCTCCAGGCCGTAAGTTGGCAAGGAGCGAAAAATGAGGAGCTAGCGTGCGTAAACCGGTAATCGCAGGGAATTGGAAAATGAACATGACTTGTACTGAGGCGATTGAGTACATGCGTGTATTGATCCCATTATTGAAAGAGATACCAAAAAAAGATAGGGAAGTTGTTATTGCCCCCCCATTTACAGCCCTATACCCTCTCTCCGAGTTCATTAAGGATAAAAGCGAATATCTTTCTTTATCTAGCCAAAATGTTCATTGGGAGGATAGCGGAGCCTATACAGCCGAGGTCTCTCCTCTTATGCTTAACGAGCTTTCGGTTAAATGTGCAATTGTTGGACATAGTGAACCACGAAAATATTTCAGTGAAAGTGATGAACAAATAAATAAGAGAGCCAAATCGGCTCAAGATCATCAATTAATTCCAATTGTTTGTGTTGGAGAGACTATTGAACAAAGAGAGCTTGGTGAAGCAGAAAGGGTTATTAGAAGACAAGTTGATCAGGGTCTTGAAGGCATTGATGTAAAAAGACTCATAGTCGCTTATGAACCAATTTGGGCAATAGGTACTGGTAAAACTTGTGAAGCAAATGAGGCTAATAGGATTTGCGGACTTATACGCAAATGGACTGGTTACGAAGACGTTATTATTCAATATGGTGGATCAGTTAAATCCAACAATATTGATGAGATTATGTCTATGTCAGATATTGATGGTGTATTAGTTGGTGGTGCCTCTTTAGATCCTACAAATTTTGCGAGAATTGCTAACTACGAAAAAATCTAGTAATTATCTGCCAGGAAATTGGGAAAGAGAAACCCATTTAATGGCAATATTAAACATCACTGAAGATTCATTTAGTGATGGAGGAATTTATATTGACTTACCGTCTGCAATTAATCATGCATCATTATGTATTAAACAAGGAGCACACATTTTAGATATTGGAGCACAGAGCACACGACCTGGTGCGTCTGAGGTTGGCGCCGAAATTGAGATTAAAAGACTGGTTCCTTTAATAAAAGAATTAAAATTATTACATCCCGAGATTCCAATTTCTGTTGACACCTTTCATCATTCTGTCGCCGAGAAAGTAATCGATGTTGGTGCTGATTGGGTTAATGATGTCAGTGGAGGTCGTCATGATCCTGAAATCTTTACTGTTATTGCTGATAAAGATTGTCCTTATATTTTGACTCATAGTCGTGGAAATAGTATGACAATGGATTCTTTAGCTACATATTCAAACGTAGTTAAAGAAGTAAAAAATGAATTATTAAAACAAATCGATTTAGCAGTATCTAAAGGTATAAAAACTGAACAAATTATTATTGATCCTGGAATTGGTTTTGCTAAGAATGTTGATCAAAATTTAACCTTGCTTAAGCATATAGAAGAATTTGTTTCTATGAATTATCCAGTATTAATAGGTGCTTCTAGAAAAAGATTTATTGGATCAGTTATTAATGAATCAGATCCTACTAAAAGAATATTCGGAACCGCTGCAGTAGCCGCTAGATGTGTTTTTGCTGGAGTTGATATTTTAAGAGTTCATGATATTAAAGAGATCTCTCAGGTAACGATAATGACTAAATCAATTATTTAATATATGACTAATCTTCTGTATTAACACCTTCGATTCTATCTTCAACTTCTTGGTAAAGTTCTTTTAACTGTTCAATATTTTCCTCAGATGTTTCCCAGTAGCCTCTCCCATTAACTTCTAATAATGTACCAACTATTCTTCTAAAACTATGAGGATTCAATTCCATTAACCTTTTTCTCATTTCAGGATCATTTATAAAAGTTTCATTTGACTCTTCATATACGAAATTATCAACTTGCCCGCTAGTTGCACTCCATCCTAATGTGTAGTTAAGTCTATTAGATACCTCTCTTACTCCCTCATATCCAGACTTAAGCATTCCTTCATACCATTTTGGGTTAAGTAATTTTGTTCTAGAATCTAATCTAATGGTTTCACTTAAAGATCTGACCTGAGCATTGGCTGTAGTTGTGTCTGCTATGTAACTGCTTGGTGCTTTACCATCATCTCTGAGGTTTTTAATTAAATTCGTTGGATCAGAATCAAAATAATGACTTACATCTGTTAGTGATATTTCCGACGAGTCAAGATTTTGGAATGTAACATCAGCAGTTTTCATAACTGATTCAAAAACGTCTCTGTTTTGATTCATTTCACCAGGATTATCTGCATTGAATGCATAAGTTTTTCTGGATAGGTACATTTCTTGCAATTCATTTTCTTCTTCCCATGTTGAATTCTCTACTGCCAAATTCACATTTGAGCTATAACTTCCACTTGCATTTGAGAACACTCTACTTGCAGATTCTCTAATACTTTTACCTTCTTTTTCTGCCTGTTCTAGAGCATGTTTTCTTACGAAATTTTGATCAAGTGGTTCATCTGCCTCTGCCGCCATTTTTACTGCTTGGTCAATTAGTGCCATTTGGTTAATAAACAAATCCCTAAATACACCAGAACAGTTAACTACTACATCAATTCTTGGTCTTCCTAATTCCTCAAGAGATAGGAGCTCTAATTTATTTACCCTTCCTACTGAGTCTGGTTTTGGCTTTACACCTACAAACCAGAGGATTTGGGCTAATGATTCACCATAGGTTTTAATGTTATCAGTACCCCAAAGCACACAAGCAATGGTTTCAGGCCATGCGCCTTGCTCCTCTTTTTGTCTTTCAATAAGCTTGTCAACTACACCTTTGGCTGAAGCTACTGCAGCTACGGTTGGTATCGACTGAGGATCTAATGCATGAATATTCTTACCACTTGGCAATACTCCTGGATTCCTTATAGGATCTCCACCCGGGCCAGGAATAACATAATCTCCATCTAAAGCTTTTAAAAGGCTCTCCATTTCTTTATCAGCACATATTTGTTCTAGGCAAAATCTCAAATAATCAAATAATTTATCTAGTGAACTTGTATTTACATTTTCAAAACCTGCTCTCTTCGTCGAAGCTTGCCATGGAGATGGGATAGAGAATCCAATTCCTCTCAAGAACTCAACAATTAGAGTCCAAAGATTCTTCTTCATATTTACTCTCCCATCTCTCCCTGTTAGAGACTTAACCATTGAGCCAACAGCATCTCTTGATGTTTCTGTAATTAATTTATTAAGTTCAACATCTTCTAATTTACCTCTGTTATTTCCTTCGTAGACTTCGTCAATTGATTTCCCTTTTGATTCAGCTAATAAACCTGGTAAAGATCTGATTCCATCGTCATCTCTTTCTATGGATGCGATACTTACTAAAGTTGCAATAGCTTCTTCAGCAGTGGCTGGTTTTCCAATAGTGTGTAAGCCACAAGGTAATAATCGACTTTCTATTTCCATTAATTGTTTATAAACATTTCCCACTACCAAATCTCTTTCATCTATTTCTAATTCGGAGGCATCTTTTTCAGGCAGTTTTACATCTTCTTGAAGATTACATTTCTTTGAAGTTTCAACTATTGCATTAACAATTTGAATTCCTCTACCACTTTCTCGAAGTTGTTGATAGGAACCAACTAACTCTCCAAGTTCTTTTAGACCTTTATAAAGACCAGCATTTTCAGCAGGAGGGGTTAGATAACTAATTGTTGATGCGTACCCTCTTCTTTTTGCGATTGTTGCCTCTGAAGGATTATTTGCAGCGTAATAATAAAGATTTGGCAGACCTCCAATTAATGAATCGGGATAACAAGTCTCACTCATACCCATTTGTTTCCCAGGCATGAATTCAAGAGATCCATGGGTTCCAAAATGAAGAACTGCGTCTGCCTTCCATACCTTTTCTAAATAAGTGTAATAAGCTGCAAAGCCATGATGAGGACTAGCACTTCTTGAATAAAGTAATCTCATGGGATCGCCTTCGTATCCAAACGTTGGTTGTACTCCAACAAATACATTCCCAAATTCTTTTCCATATATAAGAAGATTTTGTCCGTCACTATTTAAATTTCCGGGTGGCTTTCCCCAGTTCTCTTCTAGTCTTTCAGAATATGGAGTTAATTTCTCATATTCTTTTACACTCATTCGATGAGCTATTGAAAGTTCAGGCGAACCTTGTAAAGCTTCAGGGTCATTTATTAATGTCTCCATGAGCTCTTTTGGGCCCTTAGGTAAATCTTTTATGTCATAACCTTTTTTCTTCATTTCTTCTAAAACTCTATATATAGAGCCAAAGACATCTAAGTAAGCAGCTGTTCCAACATTTCCTTTATCAGGTGGAAAACTAAATACAGTAATAGCTAATTTCTTCTGATCACGTTTTTTAATTCTTAGTGATGACCATCTAATAGCTCTTTCAGCTATTGCATCTACTCTGTCTTGGAGTGTATGAGCTTTGCCTGTGGCATCATCTCTACCAGATAAAACTATTGGTTCAATGGCACCATCTAATTCAGGAATAGCAATCTGAAGTGCAACTTGAACTGGATGAAGACCTAGATCACTTCCTTCCCATTCTTGAGTAGTTTGAAAAACGAGTGGAAGAGCAACCATGTAAGGTCTATTGAGCTTCTTTAAGGACTCGACAGCTTTTGGGTGATCTTGCCTAGCAGGACCTCCAACCAGTGCAAATCCTGTGAGAGAAACAACGCCATCTACAATCGGTTTGTCAGTGTTGATTGGATCGTAATAAAATTCATTTACAGGCTTAGAAAAATCTAATCCACCACAAAAAATCGGAATTACTGTTGCGCCCCTATATTCCAGTTCTTGAATTACTGCGACATAGTGAGCATCATCTCCAGTTACTATATGGCTTCTTTGTAGAACAAGACCAATTACAGGACCCTCTTTAGCTTTATTTGAGAGATCATCCCTAGAAGCTGTCCAATTTAGATATTCTTTTTTGTCTTCAAACATATTTGGCGCTAAAGGATGCCAAATCCCTAGATCTGGAAAAACTTCTGGCTCTGCAACTTCAATTTTCTCGTCTTCTCTATTTAATTCTGGAAAAACATATTTGTCTCCCAACATTAGTAGGAAATTTCTTAGATTATCTGGAGTCCCTCCTAGCCAATATTGAAAACTAAGCATAAAACTACGAGCATCTTGAGCCTTGTCTACTGGTAGATATTTAAGGATTGAGGGAAGAGTATTTAAAAGCTTCAACATTGAATCTTGAAAGCCAGCGCCGCCTGCTTCCTTCCTTTTCTTCATGAAATCGCCAATGATGCTTTTACTTTGTCCTAACTGGGCCATGGAGAAAGTGCCCAATTTGTTCAATCGCATTACTTCTGGCATTGATGGAAAAACTACTGCAGCTTTAAGATTTTCCTTATGAGGTTCGACTGCTTCAACAACTTTTTGCGCTAAATCTTCAATAAAAATCAATGAAGCTACGAATAAATCGGCATTTTCTATATCTTTTTTAAAGCTTTCATAATTGGCTGTATCTCTAAGTTCTTCAATTAAATATCCATTGAGTTCAATTCCAATAGGACCATTTTGTGAATTTAATGAGTTTGCAGCCTGTGTAAGAGCATTTTGGTATTGAGGCTCAAGAACGACATAAACGGCCTTCATCACTGCTTTATGCTTGTGATTCTCGACAGGTGAAACTCTGCGATTGGCTGAGCGAACCTGTGTAAACATCTTTTTCTTCTATCGGAATTCGACCAAGCCTAGTGTTCAGTGGTCCTTTAGTGTGTTATTTAGTTAATGCGTGTTACAAGGGATATCAAATATGATTATGAAAAAAGCAATTCAATGAGTTCTGCTAATCAATCAATACCGGTTTTAGTCGCAGGAGCTTTAGGGCGAATGGGATCTGAGGTTATTAAAGCAATTAAATTATCCAAAGATTATCAACTTGTTGGCGCAATTGATAGTCAGAAGGCAAATGAAGGTCAAGACATCGGATCACTAATAGGCTTAGGACCACTTGATGTATTGCTCTCAAGTGATTTCGAAGGTTCTTTGTGTGCTGCCAGTCAGAACGTTCCTAAAGATGTATCAAATAATGGTGCTGTATTAGTTGATTTCACGCATCCCAAAGTTGCTTATAAACATACCCGTACTGCAATTGCTTATGGAGTCCATCCTGTAATTGGAACTACTGGAATTAGCAAAGATCAATTAGAGGATCTTTCTAAATTTGCAGAAAAGGCTTCTCTTGGTTCTGCGATTATTCCAAATTTTTCAGTAGGCATGGTTTTACTTCAGCAAGCTGCTGCTGCAGCGGCTCGTTTTTATGAGTTCGCTGAATTGACAGAAATGCATCACAACAAAAAAGCTGACGCCCCTAGTGGAACGTGCATTAAAACAGCTGAATTGATAGAAGCACAACGCTCTACTTTTAATAAACCTTTAATAAAAGAAGAAGAATCTATCGAAGGATCAAGAGGTGGATCTCGTTCTAGTGGTCTAAGACTTCATTCGGTAAGATTGCCTGGCCTTGTTGCTCATCAACAAGTCATGTTTGGTTCCAATGGAGAGACTTATGAGTTAGCTCATAACACAATTGATCGTTCTGCTTATATGCCTGGAGTGCTATTGGTTGTAAAAAAAATTAGATCTTTAAATAAATTGATTTATGGCTTAGAGCAAATCCTTTAGTTATGAAGACAAATGTTATTACCGATTAAACAAAATGAAATAAATAAATTGATCCCTTCTGTAGCAACAGGAAAGCAATTTAATTCAGCGTTGGGTAATCCTCAGAAGATTTTTCAACGGATTTTGATCTCAGCCATTGGAGGTGTAATTACTCTTCTCATCAGCCAAAGTCAAGTAACAAGTCAGTTTTACTCTTTATGGTTGGTTTTAGGCGTAGTTTTCCTTTTATATATTTTATGGGGACCAATTCTCGAAGCTAGTAGAAAAAATTCTAAGTTTAAAAGTTTCTCCTTCTCAGCATTAGTTGATGGCTATATTTCGGATGTTTTTGTTGAAGATAGGGTTGAAAATCAACTGGAACAAGCAAATAGAGATGGTAGGTTAGAAGTGTTAGAGAAAAAAAGAACTTGGGTCGTTTTAGATATAGAGGATGAAGATGGTTTTATAGGAAATATAAGTTTTCCATTACAAAATAAGTTCAATATCCTTACGAAAGGAATGAGAATTAACTGTGTTGTATTTAGTAATAGAAGAGATTTTAATAATATCCAGGCAATTAGTGATGCTTGGTGTCCCGAAATTAATTTATGGGTAGGATCTTATCCATTTCTTCTGCGTCCTGCATTTGAAGAATTTGTTAATATGAGAATTTCAAGCTAAATATCTTTTGTTGTAACTGTTATAATAACTCCTATGAATATAGCAATTATTGGTTCTGGATTAACTGGTTCATTGGCAGCAATATCACTAGCAAATGCCGGATGTAGAGTTGATCTATATGAAAGATTATCTGATGAAGAACTTATAGATAGAGATCGAACATACGCTATTACACATTCCTCAAGAAAGATATTAGAAAGGATTGGAGTATGGTCACATTTAGTTTCAAATTTAGTCCCTTTTCAATATCTAAACGTGATTGATTATGAATTAAATAAAAAATTTCAATTTCTCATTAATGATTTAAGTTTATCAGATCAAAAGTATTGTGCAGTAGGTTGGATTGCAGAACATAAAAAAATTATGTTCTCAATTTTAAAATTCATTTCAGATATTGATCATATTAATAAGATCCCTACATCTGTTATACCTAATACAAATAACTACGAACTGATAATAGCAGCAGATGGTTCGGGTTCTGCTACAAAAAAGAAGCTTAAAACTCCCTCATTTAATTTTAATTATGATCAGATGTGTATTACTGCTAAGGTTCTATTAAGAGGTGCTAAATCTAATGAGGCATTTGAAATACTAAACTCCCAGGGTCCATTTGCTGTTTTACCTCTAGGAGGTGATTTATTTCAAATAATATGTAGCCAATCCTTAGAGAATGCTACTAATAAAATGAATTTGTCAAAGTCATTATTTTTAGATTATTTAGCAACACTTCTTCCTTATGGTGTTCAACCAGATACTATTATCGATAAACCTAATTCCTTTCCTATAAATTTTGTTTTTAATTATTCATTCTATTCTGGTAAATACATATATTTAGGTGAGACAGCACACAAATTTCATCCAGTTGGTGGACAAGGTTTAAATCTATGCTGGAGAGATGTTGACTGCCTTACAAAATTAATATCTGTGCCAATATTTAAAAAGAATCACAGAATCATACCTTTTCTCTATTCCCTTTCAAGGTTGGTTGATGTTTTATTAATATCCATATTTACTGACAGTTTGGTTAGATATTCTAGAAGCAACATTAGTATATTTAAATTACCTAGAACTTTTGTTTTCTTTGTCTTGAAAAAATATGGTTTTATTAGAAAATTTATACTTAATATAATGACAAATGGATTGTAGATTTTTTATGATTATATGATTGATACTATTAACAGAATTAATCCACCTGATGATGAATTGTGCAATTTTATTATTGACAAACTTGGAATAAGTCAATCTGCTTTGGAATTAGGAATAAAAAGATCTTCTTTGGAAAATTCTCCATTGCCTATTGTTATGTGGAGTTATGGTTTAATCACTTTGGATCAACTACAAATAGTACTTTTGTGGTTAAAAGATAATTAATATTTTATTATACTTTCTACAAACAAATTTGAATCTAATTTGTTCCTTCCTCCAAGTTCTGTAAGTTCTACAAGAAAAGCGTATCCAATTAAATTCCCTCCTGCTTCTCTGATCAACTTACCTGCGGCACTCGCACTTCCTCCAGTCGCAAGAAGATCATCTACAACAATCACTTTACTATCTTTTTCGATTGAATTCTGTTGAATTTCTAATCTGTCTTCGCCATACTCAAGCTTATAATTTACGCCTATTACTTTTCCAGGTAATTTATTAGGTTTTCTTATAGGAACAAATCCTATCTCATGTTTAAATGATAAAGCCGATGCAGAAATAAATCCTCTCGATTCTATACCAGCTATGTAATCTGGTTTTGTAGTAGATATTAACTTTTGTAGAGGTAACATTATTTCATTCCATCTCTTCGGCTCTTTATATATTGGATTTATGTCTTTGAAGACTATTCCATCTTTTGGGAAATCTATTATTTCATTGATATATTTTTTTAGGTCTTCCATTCTTTAAAAATAAAATATTGGTGTGCGGTTTTATAAAACTAACAATAAAGCTAGCGAATCTTCTAATTCCTGTCATTATTTAGGGTATGAAAAAAGCTAATTTAGTTACTAATCAAAATAAATCCGTGATTAAAGGCTCAAAAAATCTTGAGATATCTGCTGAAAAGAATTTTTTAAATTGCATGATTGCCAACGATACGCCGAGGAAACTTGATTTCTTGATTTTAGTTATTGAAACTCTTCAGATTAATGCGAACGATTCTATATTATTGAAAGCAAAAGAAATAGGTTTATCTGATGATTTCTCTAGCAGAGTTCAATTTTGGAAAATGAGATGTTCAAACCCTTTGAGGAATTCGTACACATTTTCATCTCTATCTGTTATGCAGATTAATTCTCTTGTAGAACTTATTTCTTCTATGGCTGAAAATCTTTATCCTCTTATTAGGCAATTACTTTCTACAAAAGAATCTAAGACACTTAATCAAGAGAGATGGTATTTGTTTAGTTCAAGACTTAAGGTACTTATCCGTGAAAGAATGAATTTACAACGTAGCTATATTGATACCTTATTAAGTGACGAAAATAATGAATTTTTTAGGGAGTTATTAATCATCCTCTCTCTCTCGTGTGGAAAAGGAGGAGCTTCTCGTTTGAAAGCTTCTTTATATCATCAATCATAGAAATTATTAATGATTAACTTAAATTATAAATTTATTCAAAATTCTTCTTCACTAGAACTTGCAGGTATGCCCGACGTTTCAAATGGAGACTCAGAAGATACGATTGGTATCCTATCTTCATGGACATTGAAAATTATTGGTTCACCTCTATTAGAAGGGGAGAAGGTGCATCTTGATAATTTGATGCAAGTAATTCTTCAATATTCAAGATCTTATATATCTGGAATTCGGAAAACATTTACATCTACTAAAAATCTTGTGACTATATCTCCTTTCGGTGTTAGTCATAAATTATTACTAAATAGCACTAGACAAGGAGTGAAGCCTTTAGAAATTATTCTAGATGACTCTGAATTATCTGATCTCACTCGATGTCTAGATCTTTTAAGATTTGATTCTAGATTTAATATCAAATGGGATATTAATCCTGATATACCCTTTAGCAAGAAATATATCCTTACTAATATTTCTAATTCTAGGAACAAATCAAATTTCTTTTACGCAGTAATTATATTTATAGTTACTTGTTCTTTTCTATTACTTATTCCAACAAATAATAAGTTTGAAAAAATAGAATCAACAAAACAAACTCAAAGTTTATAGAATTCATCTGAATTACAATATATCTATTTTCATCTAATTTAAAACTATATCTCTATAATAATTTTAAATGTATATATTACCTTGTTTAACAAAATTTAAATTAATATAACGAAAAATTATAATTTAAATACTATTTTTTAAGATTTAATTATTCTCAATTTAAAAAAAATGATTTAAAATAAGATTAAAGAATTAGTTTAAATGCAACTTTCATATAATGATAGGGAGAAAATTGATATTGCTGACGACCAAATTTTTTATCAACAACCAAGATATGTTCATCACCTCAGTGATTCATTCAGAATTCGACTAACCAAGCTATACTCAGAATACCTTCTTAATCATCACGTAATTTTAGATTTAATGAGTAGTTGGGTAAGCCATTTACCTGATGATGTTAAATATAAAAAAGTTATCGGTCATGGGATGAATGAAGCTGAGTTATCTTCTAATCAAAGACTTGATAAGTTCTGGGTTCAAAATTTAAATAAGACACAAAATATGCCAATTGAAGATTCTTCTATTGATGTCGGATTAATCGTTGCCGGCTGGCAGTATCTCCAGTTTCCTGAAAAAGTCTCATTAGAACTATCAAGGGTTATCAAATCTGATTCATTATTGATAATCTCCTTCACCAATCGAGCATTCTGGACAAAAGCTCCAAACATCTGGACATATTCGTCAGAGGAAAAAAGAATTGAATATGTAACTAGTGTCCTTACTTCTAATGGATGGAGGATAGAAAAAATATTAAATGAGAAAACTCAAGATAAAAAGCTTTTTGGCTTTTACTCATCAGAGAGTGATCCTTTTTTTTCTGTGATTGCAAGAAACAATAAGTCTAATTACTGATCTACTTTTTATTAATACTTGTATTTAGTATAAGTTCATAATAGTTTTTTTTTATGTCCTGTTCTCTAATTAAATTTAGTTCTGAGGATTGTGGAACTTGTCACAGGATGAGCTTCTTTGATTCTAAAGTTGCGACCGAATTAGGTATAGAATTTATTAGCGTAAAACTACAAGATACAGTGGTTTATAGAAAATATAGACCAATATTATTAAAGCAATATCCTACAAAAGAAGGTATGGGCTGGCCTACTTATCTATTAGTTAATGATCCGGAGGGAGACTTTGAGATTATTGGTGAGCTTAAAGGTGGTATTGCTAAGGGTGATTTTAGAGAGAGACTTTCAAACCTAATAACTAATTGATCTTCAATTAATTGACTGGTTGCATCAAGCCACCACTTCCAGAGTCAGAATCATCATCGTCGTTTCCGGCGTCTACAGTCAAAAGTGTATATATTCCTAATGCCAATAGACTTATCATTCCGCTAAAGATGCTGAGTCCATATTGGTTTGAACTAATTTCTATTACTTCACCCAAGGTAAAAATACTCAAATTTTGGTGACTATAGCAATCTTTTACTTTTAAAGCATTTTGTTCAACCAATTGATTAATTGACTTCCTATTTGTCTGAATTGAGAATTTGATTTATTAAGCGTTTATTTCTGAATTCATAAGTTTTAGCCATTCTGTTAATTGATCTAGAAGTTTATCGCTATCCAAGATTCCCAGTCCTCGAATAGTCACCGTTGAACACCTATCCCCTTTCTTGTAAATAAATCTTCCATGAAGATGATTAGCCAAACCTTTTCTTAGTAACTTGAATGCTGGCTCATCCATCATTGTCTCAAGCTCAACATTTGGTTTGGATAACTTGATTCTTGAGAAGCCACACTTTTTAGCGATTATTTTTAATTTCATTACTTCTATTAATGATTCAACTGCTTTTGGTAATGTTCCATATCTATCAACCAAGTTGCTAGCAAATTGAACTAATGAATCATTGTTTTCGCATTGTGTGGCTAATCTATATGCATTTATTTTTTCATCTGGATCAGTTATCCAATCTCCCGGTATAAAAGCTGTAACAGGTAGATCTATTTGAGTATCGTCAACACTAGGAATATCTTGCCCCTGTATTTCGGCAATAGTTTCCTGCAATAATTCCATATACAAATCAAATCCTATTGTTTCCATTTGTCCGCTTTGTTCAATACCTAAGATATTTCCAACGCCTCTAATTTCCATGTCCCTCATGGCTAACTGATAACCACTGCCCAAATCACTAAATTCTTTTATAGCCTTTAAACGTTGCCTTGAGGTCTCATTTAATTTCTCATCGCTTGGATAAAATAACCAAGCATGTGCTTGTACTCCACTTCGGCCTACTCTGCCTCTCAATTGGTAAAGTTGAGATAAACCAAACTTGTGAGAATCTTCAATTAAAATAGTATTTACTCTTGGAATATCTAATCCACTTTCTACAATAGTTGTACAAAGCAAAATATCGGCTTCTCCTGCATTAAATGCAAGCATTGCATTCTCTAATGCTCCCTCTTCCATTTGACCATGTGCAATCAATAATTTCACATTTGGGATCATAATTTTTAATTTCTCTGCTACATCTTCTATTCCTTTTATTCGAGGAACAATATAAAATATTTGGCCACCTCTATCAATCTCTTGTGAAATTGCACTTCTTATTATTTCATTATCGAGGGGTGCTAAGTGTGTTTTAATTGGCCTTCGTAGGGGAGGCGGTGTTGTTATTAAACTCATTTCACGGACACCAGAAAGACTCATATAGAGTGTTCTTGGAATTGGAGTCGCTGAAAGGGTTAATACATCTACACTTTTTTTTAACTCTTTTATTTTCTCTTTTTGATTAACTCCAAAACGTTGTTCTTCATCTATAACTAGAAGTCCCAAGTCCTTATAAACTAATTTTTTGTTCAAGAGCTGATGTGTACCAACAACTGCATCAATTTGTCCATCTTTCAGGCCACTAACTATATGTTTTTTTTCACTATTTGTTTTAAATCTATTGAGTAATGAAACTTTTATAGGATAAGGAGCAAATCGATCAGAAATAGTTCTCCAATGTTGTTGAGATAATACAGTCGTTGGTGCTAATAAAGCTATTTGTTTTCCTGAGGTAATAGCCTTAAATATTGCTCTTATAGCAACTTCTGTTTTCCCAAATCCAACATCGCCGCACACTAATCTATCCATAGGCTTTTCACTTTCCATATCAGATTTAACCTGAGATGTAGCTGTTGCTTGATCAGGTGTAAGTGCGTATGGAAATGAGTCTTCTAATTCGTTTTGCCAGGGTCCATCACATGGAAATTTATACCCTTTTTCTTTACTTCTTTCTGCATATAACTTAATTAAATCAATAGCAACTTTTTTAACGGATTTCTTTGCCTTTTCCTTTATTTTGTTCCAATTAGCTCCTCCTAATTTACTAATTGTAGGAGTCTTTGCATTTGAACTTCTATACCTACCTAAACTTCCAAGTTGATCTGCAGCAACACTTAGCTTTCCATCCATATATTTTATTACCAAATAATCTCTTGAATCTCCATTAATATTTAATTTTTCAATTTTCTGAAATAAACCAATTCCATGATTTCTATGAACAACATAATCGCCTGGTTTCATCTTATTAGGATCTATCTTTTTACTTTGCGATTGTTTTCTTCTTCTTATATAACCAGTCGTAGAAATATTTTGTTGTCCGAAAAACTCCTTATCCGTTAATAGTGCAATTTTCCATGCAGGAAGATAAAATCCTTCAATTTCACCCTCATTTTTATTTTTAATAGCTACTGGAATATTGTCATCGATAATATTTTTTATACCATTAAGATCGGTATTATTTGGTATAAACTTTGATATACATTCATGTTCTTCTAACAAAGAAACTGCACGACTAGGTTGTGCTGAAATTATCCAAATAGAATATTTATTCTTAATATAATCTTTTAAAGATAAACTTATTTTGCCGTATTGATTAGGTAGCCAATTATGAACTTTGCTTGAAATACTAAAAACATTCGTTTTCTTTGTAGTGTCTTCTAAATCTGTTATATCAATACCTTTATAATGATTTAGAGAATCATATATATCATTAATGTCTTTATGAAGATTAGGTTTAAATATAGTCTTTATTGCTTCTCTACCTTTTATAGAAGTAATTACATCTGTATAATTTTCATTAACGATATTATACCAAGCTTTTCCATGAGATATACCTTGAAGCCTCTCATCAACCACAATAAATGTCTTATCATCTAAGTAATCTAATAATGATGAAGGCTTATCAAATGCAACTCCTAAATATTTCTTTGCTGAATCCAATTTATTTGAATTTACTAACTCAGAGAACTCATCATTAGTAAATAAACTCGATATATCCTTGTTGTCAGTTGATATAAGCTTATTAATGATTAGTGGATCAAAACCTGTGGGTGTTATGCATATATTGTTGATTTGATCTAATGACCTTTGTGAAATTGGATCAAATTCTTTAATCTTATCTAATAGATCACCAAATAGCTCTAATCTAATTGGAAGTTCACTACTAACAGGGTAAATATCAATAATATCTCCACGTCTTGTCCATGTTCCTTCTTGATCTATATTATTAGACTTGATATATCCACTTTCACTCAATTTTAAAGATAAATCACTTAGATTTATTTCATCTCCTACGTTTAATTTAATACACTTTTCTTTAAGGTATTCAAATGGGGGCAGATGTGGTTGTAAAGATCTTTCTGTTGCAATTATTGCGATATTCTCATCATCTTTTAATTCCAATATATCGCTTAGTACTTGTAATTGACCCCAAATTATTTCTGAAGTAACCTGCATAGTTTCATATGGTGAGACTTCACTTGTTGGATATAAACATGTCTTTGTCCAACCGCAGTCTTTTACAAGTGGGTACCATCTAGTAGCATCTTCTAATGTTGGTACAATTACCAATAATTTTTTGGATTCTTTTTTTGCCAGTGATGTTGTGATTAATGCTTTTGCTGTTCGCGAAGCCCCAGTTAATATTAATCTTTCTTTTCTATTTGTTCGTTCAATTAACTCATTTGTTAATTGATGTTTTTGTAAATAATTTGCTATTGATTCTAGTGACACTACTTCTTTCTTCTAAATTTATAGATTTAACCATAACATTTTATTTGTCGTCTTGAGAAGACTCAATCAGTAAGATATTGATTTCGAATTGATTTTAGCTTTTCAACAAATGATACTAATTGTTTTTCATTAAGCTCTTTCCTTGTAGAAACATTAAATTCTTTTTTTAAATACTCTCTTCCTTGTAAATTGTCCCAGGATAGATCTCTCAGAATTTTGTCCGATTCATCTATTAATGTTGTAATATTTCTTTCAAGAACTTTAGATTGGTTTTGATTATCTATATTTTTTAGAAGGCTTAAATACTTAATTATATCAGAGTAGTTAGTTATTTTATTTCGACTTTTATAACCCATGTTGTTTTCAAGAAAAGTTATTTCATCATTTCTAGACCATTGTAATCGTTGAATTTCTGAATCTATTTCTGTTAATTCATTACTCCAATCAACCGGCTCTTTAACGAAATTATTGTTATTAATACTTTCACTTTTGGGCAATTCAACTTTTAAAGGGGTTGTAATTTTATCCTCGTGAATTAACTGATTGTTTGTCTCACTATTGAGTAGTCCATTTATTCTTTTATTAAGTCTTGAAATTGCTTTATCTTCTGCATCTTCTACTGTTAGCCCTTCTGCTAGTGCACTTCCTAGATTCTTTTCATTCAACCAACCATTTACCTGAACAACGGCTTTATTGTCAGTTAGGTGGCAAAGCTTAGATTCAATCCTCATAACCCTTTTGAATTAGCCGAAATAGAATTATTAGCGTTAACATATACCAAACAGGCAGTGCAAATAGCTCTTCTTTGGTAATTTAATGGATTCAGCATCTCTTAGATCCTTAACTCCGTTACTTGATGGTATCGACAGATGGGTTGAATTAGCACCTCTTTTGCCAATTATTATCTCTTTAGAGCTTGTATTATCAGCAGATAATGCTGTAGCTCTAGCTTCGATAACTAAGAATCTTAATAATATTGATCTTCAACAAAAAGCACTGAATATAGGTATATTTATCGCTTTATTATTGAGAATACTCGTAATTCTTACAGCTCAATTCTTCTTGACTTTTTGGCCAGTAAAGCTTATTGGTGGTATTTATTTATTGTCTTTGTCAATATCAAAGTTTTTTTCTATCGATGAAAATTTATCTGTTGATAATGATAAAGGAAGCACTGAGAATGCTCAAATTTCGCTACTTAAGGTAATACTTTTATTGTCCGTAACTGATTTAGCCTTTTCAATAGATAGTATTACAGCTGCGGTTGCAATCAGTGATCAATTCCTGTTAGTTATCACTGGAGCAATTATTGGAGTTATTGCATTACGATTCACCTCTGGTTTATTTATAAAGTGGCTCGAGATATTTGTCAATTTGGAAAAAGCTGGTTATATCGCAGTTGGTATTATTGGAACAAAGCTAATCTTTCAATTAATCTTTTATCAATTAGTTATTCCTGAATACTTATTCTTCTTGCTAATGGTATGTCTCTTTCTTTGGGGTTTTTCTCGAAAGGAGGAAGATATGGAAAATATTTAAGTTCCGATAATGTTCTTAATGCTTAAATTAGATTGAGCAGATAAGGTATAACTATCTGTTACTTTTTTTCCTTCAAGTTGACCATATTTAATATGTATTGGATAGTCACCTGACATTATCACTAACCCATTTTGTTTATTTACCATAAGGATTTCACCAGGTATTGCTTTCTCTATTATTTCACTATTAATATTATAAATTTCATTTAAATGTTCGTTATTTGCTATTAAGCTAGCATTTAATATTTTTATTCTTTTACCATTATGAAGTGTATAGGCATTTGGATATAGTCCTTGTATTCTCTTTAAAATCTTTTTTGCATTTTGGCTCCAATCTATTAAATAATCTTCTTTTTTTATTTGTCTTGCATAACTCGGATTACCATTTAACTTAGATTGATCGATAGCTTTTAATTCTTCTAGCATTGACGATTTGTCTAAGCTTACGACTTGTCTTATCCTTTCTAGTGACCTTACTAAAAGCTTTGATGATATTCCCGACAGTCTATTAGTAAGTGTCTCTAAATTATCAGATTCAGTAATCAACGTTGCCTCTTGTTCAATAACTGGTCCTGTATCTAGCCCTTCCTCCATTGACATAATACAAATACCTGTCTTTGAGTCTTCATTAATAATGCTCCACTGAATAGGGGCTGCTCCTCTCCATACAGGTAGTAAGGAAGCGTGACTATTCCAGCATCCCAGTCTTGGCAAATCTAAAATATATTGCGGAAGGATTTGACCAAAAGCCACAACTACGTAAACATCAGCGTTCAAATTTTCAAGTATTTCTTTAGTATTTTGATCCTTACTTATTGAATGTGTAGTAAAGACAGGTATACCTAGATCTGTAGCAGCTTCTTTAACTGAGGATGGGTTCAATTTCTTCCCTCGACCTCGCTTTCTATCTGGTTGAGTAATTACTGCTATTACTTCATTCCCGGCTTTAACAATATCTATTAAATTTTCAGCAGCATATCTAGGAGTACCCCAAAAGATTATCTTCACGCTTCTCCAGTTATTGACATGTCCTGAACCCAAACATGAGGACTTATACCCTGATGTGTAACTATCTGTTCATTTTCAATTTTAACAATACTCTTCAAGACATTCAGAATATCTCCCGCAACGGTTGCAGCCTCAATTGATGTTTTCTTGCCGTTAGATACAATCCAACCATCAAAAGGTAAGGAGAACGAACCTTGACTAGCTTTAACTCCTGAATGAATGGCAGATAGTTCATCTATTAAAATGAATTCTTGAAGTGTCTTTTTTACATTTAGACTTTGGTCTTTATCCATTTCTGGTTTGCATTTACTTACAACTAACCAATCGGGAGAAACAGAGACTTTAGCTCCTAATCCAGCATGCCCTGTTGGTGTAACACCAAACTTTCTTGCAGTTGCCTCTGAATGAAGCAAATTGGTCAATATACCTCTAGAGACCAAATTTATATTTTGTGTTGGAGTACCTTCACCATCAAAACTAAAAGCTCCTACGTTGTCAGGATGTAGACCTTCATCGCTTATGTTTAAATTTGAAACTGCAATTTGAGTACCAATTGAGTGTTCATTCATCAAACTTACTCCGTCCATAATGGAACGTGCATTAAACATTGAACTAAACGCACTAATTAATTGAAGAAAAGCCTCAGGAGTAAAACATGTTAGATACTTATTCGTTTCAATTGATTTATATTTCAAGTGGCTAATTAACTTTTCAGATGTTTCTTTTATGCATGAGTTTATATCAAGTTTATCCAAGCTTGAATTTACTCTTATGCCTCCTGCACTTCTAGGTTTTTTATTTTCTTCCTCGGCTTTAGCATACAAATAAATAGAAGATTGTGATAGTTTCATGTGTCTATTAGCTCCTTCACTATTTATATATATCCTTTCAATATAACTTTCATTTAATCCATTATATGGAACGGAATCTATTGACTGATGAGTATCAATTAATTTTTTTTCTGCATATTTCATAATGTTTAGTAGTTCTTCAATCGTATGAGGATCGGACACCTTTGGATTTATTTCTGCTAATTCAGCTTTAGCTAATGATGAAAACTCTGGTGATTCTTTTTTGTTCCCAAAAACGCTTGCTTCAATTGCTCCTCTCATCGCTTTTCTTATGCCTTCACTTGTTAAGTCAGAAGTACTAGTTATGCCTACTTGATTATATTTATTCCATACTCTTAAAGTCATTGAGTGCCTTTGAGAACCTTTTAACTGTTTTGCATTGCCTTTTTGTACCTGAACAGATATATCTCTACTGGATGACGCACCCATGTCCCATTTTGTAATTTTAGACTCATGACTATATTTTGTTAGAAGACTATTCAATAACAATGGATCTAATTCGCCGATCTTATGATTAGTAATTGAATTGTTCATTTTTACCTTCCTCCTACAGTTATTGAATCAACTTTTATATGTGGTTGACCTACAGTGACGTTTACACTTCCACTTACAGACCCACAAAAACCAGCTGCAAGATCAAGATCATCGGCACACATAGATATTCTTGGTAGTATTTCTTTTGCTTCACCGATTAATGTTGCACCCTTAACTGGCTTATCAAGTTTTCCATTCTTTATTAAATACCCCTCCTCAACTGAGAAGTTAAATTGACCTGTTGGTCCTACGCTACCTCCACCCATCGATTTACAATAAAGTCCTTCATCAACACTTTTAATTAATTCTTCAGGTGTGAAATTACCTTGCTTTATATATGTATTTCTCATACGACTAGCAGCAGCAAATGAGAAATTTTGCCTCCTACCACTCCCTGTTCTTGGATGGCCTGTTCTTAAAGAGCCTGCTCTATCTGATAGAAATTTTTTTAATATCCCATTTTCAATAAGTAAAGTATTTTGTGGTTCCATTCCCTCATCATCCATTGATAGTGATCCAAATGCATGATTTGAAAGACCTTCATCAACAGCACTTACAGCCTTATGCGCGATTTGCTTATTAATAGAGTCATGAAAAGGGGATGTTCCTCTTTCTAATTGAGTCGTTTCGAGAAGGTGGCCACAAGCTTCATGGAATATGACTCCTCCAAACTTATTGGCAAGAACGACAGGCATTTGACCAGCTTCAACATATTCTGCGTAAAGCATCTTCTGAGCACTTTCATTTAATTCATAAGCACTTTTATCGATTTCCCAATTTCTTAAATCGTCAGTATTGCCTGAACTGCCATATCTTCTAGCAGAAGTCGACCTGTTTTTGCCTTGTTGTGCTATTACATTTACTCCAACAGTTTGATGAAGACGGATGTCTCTGGCAAATATTCCATCTGAAGCAGCGACGAGGACTTCTTGCCAATTCCTTGAATAACTAGCTCTTCTGACTTGTAGATTTTTATTTTTACCAGCGAGTGATTTGGTCGCTTCTAACAGTTTGATAGTTGATTCCTCGAGATCTGGTGAAAGATTTAACCAATCATTTTTTTTTGTACCAAAATCCTTCATATCTGACAAACCATCAAATCTATCTCTATTTATTGTTGCAGTTACAAGACCTAACATCCCTAACGCTTGATTCAGAGCAAATAGAAGACCAGCTTTGGTGAGATCGTTTGTGCTTACAAAACCGTCTTTTTTTCCAAGAAATACTCTAATTCCAGCTCCAATACCAAAAGAGGGGCTTACATTTGAAATATCATCTTGTTCAGCCAGAAGGGATATGTTGTCAGATTTCTCTATAAAGATTTCAACAAGGTCTGCCCCTGCGGCTTTGCCCAGAGCTAATAGATCTTCAATTTGTGGTTTTAATGTTTCGTCAAATGTATGAAATAATAAATTTTCATTTTGTTTAGCTAGTAATGAGTTAGTCAACTTTTTTTTTTCTTATTATGGCATTTGATTAGGTCAACTGTGTATAAGAATATTAAGAAGATATGTTTATTATTACTATTTAATAAATAAAATAATTGTATTGGCTCTCTTTGTTGATTAGCAAATTACATCTATTCAATTAGGACCTACCCATTTCTGACCATTTAATCTTTGAAGTACTCTTGAAATAAGTAATGGTAATGTAGTCTTTTTTTCGTCTATTAGAAAAGATTCAACAATGCTTGGATCTGAATTTGACTCAGCTAATAATATAGTTTTATCTGAGCTTATACTATCTTGATTGAAACAAAGCCAAAATTTTCTTTGGTAAGAAATTTCACAAAACACCATCCAGCAATCACCTCCTACTACTGGTCTTATTCCTTCTATTAACTTGATATTGTTAACTAATGTACCCTTCTCTTCTATAGATGACTTTAATCCAGGAATAAAGTGTTTATTAATAAATTCACTAAATGGCTTATCCTCTAATTTAGGAGGTTTTACTGGCTTTTTAGGGGTAGCAGATGATTGCCCTTTAGTATTATCCATAGCTTTTTTTTGCTTATCTAATATATTTGAATCAATCTTTACAGCAGGAGACCGATCTGGAACAACTAAAGAATCAGAACCTAATTTTTCTACTTCATTTGTCGAATCGATTTCTTCGTCAGGTTTTTGATTTTCCATATCTTTATTTTAGCAAATCTATTATCAAGATTGTCTAGATATTTTTGATTAAATATATTGTTTATTTCTTGTTTACCAGTAAAAATAAGATTCATCATTCCAATCACTAGAAATTGAGTTAACCTGATTGATAGTTTCATCTTCCCTCGTTGGTTCATCGTATTGCTCTTCAAATTCATAAGATCCATCGTATTGAATATTATTATTAGTACTTATAAAACTCTCCTTAGTTCTATCTTTTCTTCCTATTACTCTAAAATTTGCGTTAATTGTAGGTGATGGATCATTAATATCTCTTTCAATTAAAGTATTATCGTATGACATGTTTTTATTGTATTTATGCTCATTATTTATTTCGTCTTCGCTTTCGTCTTTAAATTTTAGCTTTTCATATGGTGCGGCCTTATTTACTCTTGAAATATTAGTTGTAAAAAGATAAGAGAGTATAAAGCCTGATGTGGTTGATATCGCAATATATGTTCCTAATGATAATGATGGTGTATCCCAGATTAGTATTCTTAATTTTGTATATTCCTTTTGATTACGTATGCTTAGACAAAGAATTAAAAGTAATGTAGCAAAAAAAGGAGATGTTCTTATTAATGAATTAACTTTCATTTGTTCGGACCATCCCATCTTTTAATACAATTAAAATCCTCTCCAAGAGAATCAAATAATCTAACTACAATAAAATCTATAATGTCTTCAATAGTTTTAGGATTTGTATACCAGGCAGGAATTGGTGGAACTATTAAAGCGCCTGCCATTGCAAGACTTTTTATGTTATTAATATGAATTAGATTCAATGGTGATTCCCTTGGAGAAATAATCAATGGCCTATTCTCCTTTAAGTGTACATCGGCACATCTTTCTATTAAATCTAATGAAAATCCAGAAGCTATTCTTCCCAAAGTTCCCATTGAACAGGGAACGATAACCATTCCTTTTGTTTTATGACTACCACTAGCAATTGATGCTGAATGATCATTCCATCTATAGCAGGTTATTTTACCTGATTTAACTTCAAGCTTATTTCTCCAAAACTCAGATTGAGCGTTGGGTTCAACAGGAATATTAATATTACGTTCACTCTTTGCTACTTCATAGGCACCTTTGCTAAGAATCAAATCTACTGATTGATTATTTTCTAACAACAGTTGTATCGATCGTTCTCCTATCTGCATAGCAGAAGCTCCTGTAATTGCAAGAACAATACTTTTCATTTAATGTTAATTGTTAGATAAAATATTAATAGTATTTTCATTATCTTCTTCTTTTTCCTTGACAAGTTCTAAATCAATTTGATTTTTCAATATGTCTACTTTTAATACCCTAACATCAACTTTTTGTGCAAGCTGATAAGTTTTTTTACTCTTTCTTCCCACTAATAAGTTCTGTCTAGATCTATATTCATACCAATCATCACCCAAGGTACTTACATGTACTAATCCTTCAGCAGTTAATTCATCAATTTCAGCAAAAAAACCATAACTTTGTACTCCAGTAATAATAGCTGTTACTTCTTTGCCTATAATTTTCTGAGCTTCCCTACTCTGTGCAATAGAAATTATGTTATTTCTGAATGATTTTGATTTTTTCCTTATTTCATTTAAATTTTGAACTAATCTGAGGTTTGAATGATTATCAATGTTCTCTTTTAGCTTAGGTGAAAATAAATTCCATTTTATATCTTTCCAGCTATCTTTTTTACCCAAATCAATACTTTCCTTACTACGACTTGTAGATTTGTTTTTACCATCAGATAGCAGTGAGCTAATCATAAATTGATTAAATATATTCCAGTAATTTAAAGAGGGACAACACCAAGGAGATTCAAAATTATTTGAATACATTTCAAAAATTAAATCATCATGATCATAATCTCTATAGACATTGGATAGTTTTAAATGAACACCAGGAATTATATGCTTAACAAGCTTATGAAGAATTTTCTTTTCAGTACTTGTTTCAAATGCCTTTATTAATTCTGTTGTTGTTACAGTCCCATCCACATTAACTATTATCTTTTTATCTAGGGCAAGGGCTGATTTAGTTAATTCATTGATAGATGATTGATCAATTTCTTCTTGCTCTTTATAAATAAAAGGTAATTTATAACCAACTAGATGTTTTGCAAGAATATGATTTGCAAGCCTAATATATACATCAATGATAGATTGAGAATCACTTCCATCATAGGTTTTAGACCAACCATGAAAATCCCTTCCTGGATAAGTTTTATGTAATTCACTTAATCTTTCTAAATTTGGTATATGTTCATCTAATTTTATAGATAAATTATTATTGTTATTAATTAATTCTGCTGAATGGATAAGAGTATAAATAACTTCTAGATTATCTTTAATTGGTTTAAGTACAATTGGAACTGACTTTGATGTTGCTTTTCTATTACATATAGCTTTAAGATGTTTTGGTGTGACAGTACCTACAGGTTTAATAATACTGAGTATAAATTTCCAGTCAGTTACATTCCCTTCGGCATTAATATCAATTATTAATGAAATCGCTTCACATTCTTTATCAAGTTTAAATTGTGATGCTGATATAAGTGATTCGTTAAGGAAGTTTAGCCAGTTATTTCCTAAACAAATGACTTCGCCTTTATCCTTAAGATATTGATCTAGCTTTCCTCCTAAATTGATTCTTTCAGAAATAGTTGGAGAATGAACCCATATTCTATTACCGCCTTTATAAGGTTCTGCATATAAAGCAGGCAGTGATGGTGAATTATTTGACTCCCAACTTTCAAACAATAACGAAGGTTGCGATGTTAAGTTTTCTCTTCCCTTTAATGGGATTTTTTTAGGAGCAATTTTAGGAGCGTCAAAATTTTTAGATATATTATTCTTTGAAAGTAATAACTCAATATCACCTTCTACTCCGCCATTTATAGATAACTCTCTAATTATTGATCCTTTAGCTTTGAATTGTGCAATTGGATACTTATTAATCTTTATTTCATGAATTAAATCTTTATCTGGAAGGTTTTTATTAGAGTCTATTTCATTTTCTAATTCAATAGTTATTGGTATCCTGTCATCTAAGGGATAGGCCTTTAATACTCCAGTTGACTTATCTACCTCTACTTTTGCGAGCAGAATATCATTATTTCTTTGTAATACACATTGTATTGATCCCTCTGGTGCTCTCCTTTTTACTCCTTGCTTAGTGATTAAAACCATTACGGAATCACCATGCCAGGCATTATTCAAATTAGCTTCTCTAATATAAATATCTTCACCTTGATCTTCTCTAGAAACAAAGCAATAACCTTTACTACTACATCGTACCCTGCCACGTAAAAAGTCAATTTCTTGATTAATAGTTAGCTTCTCATCGTTGGTATGTTGGACAATTCTAAGTTTTGTCAGGGCCTTAATTGCAATACCTAAATTATCTCTATCAAGTTTCTTTGTTAGCTTTAAGGATTTTTCAAGTTGTGATAATTCTAGTCCTTCCTCTCTGTCAAGATTTTCAAGTATTCTTAAAACTGATGTCATAATAAAAGTGGATAATTAGGATAATTAATTTAATTTCTTTGGATTTATGTCTTTAAAAATAAAAAACATAGTGTTTGGTAATGATTTTTGTTTACAAGCTATCATTATTATTTTCTTTTTTGCTTTGTATTAAAAGATTAATACCAATAATTAAGAATACTAATCCAGAAAGTAGTTTTAGGAGGAATTCAGGAATAAGATTAGCAATTGATCCACCTGCTAATGCCCCTAGAAGCGTAGCTAGAATAAGAGCTAATGATGAGCCTATAAATACAGCTAAAGGCTTATTAGTTGAACTACTTAAAGTTATAGTTGTTAATTGAGTTTTGTCTCCCATTTCAGCAAGAAAAACGGTGAGAAATGTTGTAAAAAGAAGCGTTAAAACCATTAAATTTTTTCAAGTTCTAATTTTGAATAATGCCAATAAACCTTGTGTTACTAGGTATATTCCTAAACTTAACATAATTATTCCTGAAACAACTATATACCTTTGCCTGGGTAAGTTATTTGCTATCCATCTACCGATTAAAACTCCGAGAAGGCTTGTAGAGATAAGTGCTAGTGCTGCGCCAAAAAAAATAATTATAGGTCTGCCAGACTGAGCAGAAAGAATTAATGTTGCAAGTTGTGTCTTATCTCCCAACTCTGCTAAAAATATTGTGCTAAAAGATGTAATTAAAACACTTAAAAAAGGAGTTGAGTCCTTTAGATCACTATCTTCTAGTTTAGAATTTGTAGTTGGTTTAACCATTACTTCCCATTAAGCGTTGTTATCTATTTTTATGTTTATAGAACAATTACATATTATATATAACCTATAGATAATCAAGTTAACAAGTCAGTGTCTGATTTATAGGATTTTATGCAAAATGAAATCTGTCTAAAAAATATACGAATACCTATCATAAAAAATTCAAGATCAAATTTTTTTAATTATTCGATACTAATGCCTGTTGTTTAGTAGTATGGGTAAAATTTTTTCTAAACATCATGGGAAACCTATTGCCACTTGTTGCAGTCTTTCTTGCTGGTCCTGCGATAATTGCTTTGATCTTCTATAGAAGAGGTGTTTAAAGGCTAAGCAGCCTTTCCTAGAGCAATCTCTGCAAAAGTCAGAATCTTTTTTGCAAAAACTTTTTGTTTTGAATTTAGATTCTGAGTTGATCTGGATAAATTTGAAGTAATACACTGACCTTTCGCGTTTGTGATTAATATATTTTTATCGTCTATTAATTGACATTTGTATTGCTGGTTATGGAGTTGCAAATCAATAATTTCTTTATAATGTTTAATATCAATTATATTTAATTGAAGTGTTTTTATTTTTTTCCAACTATTAAATTCAACGTAAAAAGCAATATCTATAAAATCATTTTTCTTTATATTTATATAATTATTCCATTTTATTGCCTCTATTGATGATGTCCCATCATCAATAGTCATCTTTAAATGGTTACCCTTAAGTTTGTATATGTCTACAATCCTACATTTTCTAGTCCAAAAGATTGGTGCAGGATTCATTATTCCAAATGGTCCAATTAATTTTAACTGTTTAAAGAGATCACTATTAATATCTTTTAGACTGATGTGTACATCTGGATTTATTGACTTACTTAAATTAATATTTTTAAATTCTCTATGGGCTATAAAATTTAGTCTTTCCTTAAGTTTGTTAATATTTTCTTCTTTAATAGAAAAACCGGCAGCAGCTGAATGTCCTCCATGAGCTATTAGAAGATCATCGCATTCGTCTAAGGCGTGATTTACCTTTAAGCTGCTGTTTGATCTTACTGATCCTCTGAAATAACCATCATTAGCTGCTGAAAGTATTGCTGTGGGTAAATTAAACTTATCAACGATTCGTGCAGCCACTATCCCTATTACTCCATGGTGCCAATCTCTATTAGTGAGTACTAAGAATTTTCTGTTGCTACTATATTCACTTACTGCTATTTCTAATGCTTCTTGTTCAATTAAGGATGTAATTCTTTTTCGTTCTTTATTCATTGCAAAACATTCTATGGAGAGCTTATCAACAGTTTCATTCGATTGAGTCGTAAAAAGTCTAATGATAAGTTTTGGATCACCAATTCTACCAACAGCATTAATTAATGGTGCAATCTTATAACCTATATCCTCTGATGATATATCAATATTGTCAATTGATAGCTTTTTCAAAATAGATTTAATTCCTAGATTTGTTGTTCTATTAATTTTTGGCAAGCATTCCTTAAGCCATTTTCTATTGGCTCCTTTAAGTGGGGCCATATCCGCTACAGTACCGATACAAAAGAATACATCTGCTGTAGTATTGTTTATATCATAATTTATTTTTTTGCATATATTTATTGCTAGCAAATAAGCGATACCAACGCCTGCTAAATATTTATAGGGAGAGTTAGTAGGTGTTCTCTCAGGGTGTATTAATGAAAAAAATTCTAATTTTTTGTTAGGAATCTTATGGTGATCTGTTATAATTAAATCAATGCATAATTCATTTGCTTTTTTAATTGCTTCAAAAGCTGATATACCATTATCCACAGTAATTATAAGTTTTATTTGTTGATTATTTATTTCTTTTATTATGTTTAGATTAAGTCCATACCCTTCATCTTGTCTTGAAGGTATATATGGTTTTACTCTTGCACCAAGTTTGGTTAATAACTCAACCAATAATACGGTACTAGTAATACCATCAGCGTCATAATCCCCACATATTGCAACTTGTTCATTTCTTTCGCATGCCTTAATTATTCTTTTAGTAGCTTTGCATAACTCACTAAAATGGGCTTCTGCATTTGGCAGCTCTGATGGTGCTAGATATTCTTGCAATTCATTTTTTATATTTATACCTCTTCTAATTAAGACTTTCTGTAAAATAGTGTTTAAATTGTTATTATTTAAATTATCTTCTACTATTGGTTTAGGTAATATCCATTTTTTGATTTGATAATTATCTGTTTTCAAAAGGTTACCTAGATTGATTTCTTAGTAATCATAATTATATTTCTTTTATACTGAATTAACATGAATACGTTAGAAGCAGTCTTTTGGGATGTAGATGGAACGATAGCTGACACTGAGATGTGTGGGCACAGAACAGCTTTTAATTTGGCTTTTAAGGATTATGATTTGGATTGGCAATGGAATGAGAGTCAATATCTAGAACTTCTAAAAATTTCAGGAGGTTTAAAACGTATCATCCACTATCGAAACTCAATAAAAAGTGCTCTTAGTGACAGCCAATGTTCCAGAATTCAATCAAGAAAGCGTTTTCATTACAGCAATTTAATTGAATCTGGAAAAATAACAGTGAGAGAAGGAGTACATAGGCTTATGAACGAACTCTCTTGCTTTCAAATAGAGCAATTTATTGTTACAACAAGTGGTAGAGATTCCGTGGAACCATTGTTGAAAAGCTCATTGGGTTCTCATTTGAAAAATTTTTCGGGGATAGTTACTTATGAAGATGTGAAAAGGCATAAGCCATACCCCGATGCATATCAGCTAGCACTTAAATTGAGTAAGAAATCTGAAATTAATTCCATAGCTATTGAAGACTCTATTATTGGGGTTGAGTCTGCTAAGGCTGCAAATCTAAATTGCCTTTTGACATTGTCACCTTGGACAAGTTCTATCAATAATATTTCTAGAAAAGCTAATGCATGTGTTAATGGCCTTGGTAATGACGAAAATCCAGCTAAATTAATTTATGGTAAACAATTAATTAACAACAATGTCGATGTTGAATATTTGACACATATTATTAATTGATCAATGCAGAATACAAAATTTAGGAAATTTGTAGATTCATTGGAACAAACAATTAATCCAATTATCGCCGACAGTTGGAGCAAGAGAAGTTTATTGATACTTTCTTTACTGTTTGGTTTTTATTTTACCAATAGTTTACTTTCATTTTTACTGGATAAACCAATTAACACAATAGTCCTATCTATTCTTATATTATTCTTTATGGAGCTTTTAATACGATCTACTTTGATATTAAATCATTCTAAATTTTCTATAATTTTAATATCAATAAATAATTTTAGAATTGGCTCAACATATGCACTAATTCTTGAGGCCTTTAAACTTGGTTCTTAGTCATCCTTAATCAGATTCATCTTCTGAAGACTCATTCATTGGATAAACAAATCCCTGCGCTCTTCCAGTAAGTACGGACTTTCCAATTGACAATGCCTTTTCAGCTGCGATAGTAGCTTTACCTTTCCATGTAGCATGCCTTTGATTTCTCTTCCCCTTTGAGGTTTTCTTCTTTGGTACCGCCATTTTTGCTCAACTTTTACTGATAATATATTTTATAACGTCAAGCACCAATTTAACAAAAACACTTTGATGAAAAACTAACTTCTTGTTTCTTTTTCTATATAAACACAAGTTGGTAAAGACTTTGACTATAGTTTATATATAAGTTCTGTTGAATTAGTTGATTAAATTATCTAATGAGTAAAAGTTATAGTCAACTATTAAAAGCTATTGAAAGTGGAGATATTATTTCTATTATTTTAATCCCAAACAGGAGAGAGGTTTTAGTAGAGTTTTATAATGGAGAGAAAAAAATAATACCAATATTTTATAATGATCAGAAAATTCTTCGAATATCAGAAGAATATAATGTTCCTCTTACAGTTAAAGATATTAGATCAGAACAGCGATTAGCGAATTTCGTTACTGGTTTTGGTCTCACATTAATATTTGTTTTATCTCTTTCATTTTTAATTAGAAGATCATCGAAGTTGTTGAAAAATATGCAGAGTTTTTCTGGTCGATCCTCAAAGGTAAACGAAGATGATATTAGAAAATACACTTTTGACGATGTAGCTGGTTTAAATGAAGAGTCTGATGAATTAAAAGAAATAGTAACCTTTTTAAAGCACCCTCAGAGATTGATTGAACTCGGTGCAAAGACTCCAAAGGGTATTTTATTGGTGGGCCCCCCTGGAACTGGGAAGACGTTATTAGCTCGCTCAATTGCAGGAGAAGCAGATGTTCCATTCTTTTCTATCTCCGCGTCAGAATTTGTTGAAATGTTTGTTGGCGTTGGAGCAGGAAGAGTACGAGATTTATTTAAAAGTGCAAAATCACAATCTCCTTGCATAGTTTTCATAGATGAAATTGACTCAATTGGGCGTCAAAGAGGTGCTGGGATAGGAGGAGGAAATGATGAAAGAGAACAAACTTTAAACCAACTTCTAACTGAGATGGATGGTTTTGAAACTAATAATGGGGTAATAGTAATTGCTGCTACGAATAGACCAGATATTCTTGACTTGGCTTTAACAAGACCTGGAAGATTTGATCGACGTATTGAAATATCCCTTCCTGATAGAAAAGCGAGACTCAAGATTTTATCAGTACATGCAAGAACAAAACCACTATGTAATTCTGTGAATCTAATGGACTGGGCAATTAAGACCCCTGGCTTTTCTGGAGCAGATTTGGAAAATCTATTGAATGAAGCAGCAATATATGCTGCAAGAAATGATAAAACGATCATAAGCAGCAATGAACTTGATAATGCCCTTGAAAAAGCACGATTTGGTATTTTGTCTAAACCACTTTCTGATATCACAAAGAAGAGACAAATTGCTTATCAGATTATTGGAAAAACTTTAGTAGCGCTATTAATGCCAACTCAAGATAAATTAGAAAAAATCTCCTTGTTTAAGTCTCTGGGAGATTCAGCTGGAATGACTTATTTCACACCTGATGAAGAGACAATTGATAGTGGCTTGTTAACCAGAAATTACATATATAGCAAAATAGTTATTTCACTTGGATCTAGAGCAGCTGAAACTATTATTTTTGGTTCTAATGAAGTAACACAAGGATCTCAAAGGGATCTAGAAAATGTTTATTTTTGGGCTAATCAAATGGTTACAAAATTTGGTTTTTCAAATCTTGGCCCTATTGCATTCGATACATCAAAAGATTCTATTTTCCTTGGCAAAGACATTATGAAAAATAGACAAGTGTATTCTCAAAAGACAAGTATGGAAATTGATAAACAGATAATAGAAATAGCACACAAGGCTATGAACCATGCTATTCAACTTCTATCTGATAAAGTTTCCTTAATGGATACTCTTGTTGAAGAACTTTTAGTTAATGAAACACTTGAATCTAAATATGTGATTGATTCTCTTAATTCTTACATTTCTACTAATTAGGTATTTTTATTGCCTTACTTTTAGAGGGCTGAAAAGTATTCCTTACTGCCTTTAGGATCTTCCTTCATTGTTTTGTCACCAGGTGTCCATCCAGCAGGACATACTTCGTCTGGGTGAGACTCAACGTATTGATATGCTTGTAAGATTCTAAGAGTTTCATCAATATTGCGGCCAACAGGTGCTTTGTTGATAGTTGAATGCATAATTACACCATTAGGGTTAATTATAAATAAGCCCCTATCGGCTTCACCATCATCATTTAAAACATTATATGCTTGGCAAATCTCACGTTTGAGATCCGATACTAGAGGATAGTTAATATCACCAATTCCTCCCTCATTCCTGGGGGTTTGAATCCAAGCTAAATGTGTAAATTTACTATCAACAGAAACACCTAGAACTTCGGTGTTTTTGCTACTGAAGTCGCTATATCTGTCGCTGAAGGCAGTAATTTCAGTAGGGCAGACAAATGTGAAGTCAAGTGGATAGAAAAATAGCACAACATATTTTCCTCTGAACTGAGAAAGTGTTATGTCTTTAAATTCTTGATCAACGACTGCAGTAGCAGAGAAATCAGGCGCTTGCATTCCTACCCTTAGGCACTCATTTGTCGTCATGGAACTTTGTTTGTATTTTGATTGGTTTGGAGGGGTAGTTACTTCCCCTTTTCCTTTTTATAATTTATCATGTTAAAGAACAGAAAACTTACTCTTACTGTCTAAACGAGCAGATTTATAAAAATGAATGAGCCTACAAGTTGGGATCCAACCCTTATTAAAAAATTTAGTAGTTCAAATCATTACAAGCTCTTAAATCAGTTAAAAAATGAAGTTAAAAAGTATCCACTAAATAATAAGAAGCAGACATCTTCAATTAAAAGCAAGGATGACAGTCAGGTCAGAATAAATAAATCGAATTCATCACCCTCTCAAAATGTTACACTATCAAATAATCCAAGTTATAACAGTCAATTAGACAGCAATAAATCAACTGTAAGCTTTAATAATGCTAAGAATTTTTCTATTTACAATAACAATAACTTAACTCGAAAAGATGAAAGTTTATTTACTGATCAATCCAAGTCAAATGAAGACCAATCTTCACCAACCTTTAAAGACCGACTAAATCAAATAGATATGAAATAACTATTACAACCAATTGTATTAAAGCTAATACGTAAAACAATCACAATAAATATTTATCGAAGTGAATTGATCTAAATAATTGATTAGCTTTTATCTTTTAATCAAATGTCAGTGGAGAGACTTGAACTCTCGACCTCAGCGTTATGAATGCTGTGCTCTAACCGGCTGAGCTACACTGACTGACTTATACCTATATTATCAAAGATTTTTAATTCCCTTTATTCAAGAAGGGTTTCTCGAATAAGAGTTATCAAATCTGGTAATAAAGGTACACTTTCAACATGATAATTCAGGATGGCCTTCTACGGAAGAAATCTTTAGATCTAAATTATTCCTGAGTTACTAGAGTCAAGCATAGTCAAATACACTCACTTTTATTAGTTGTGATCGTTAAAACACTCTTAACTCTACATTACGAAAGTTTATGACAAGAAGCCTTGGCAAAAATAATCCTAGTATTTTAAAATTATTAAACAACTAAGAAGATAGATAATTGTTTAATTTAGATCTTCAAATAAGCTGAAAAGTCATTTTAACTAATAAAATTGTATAGCAAAGTGAAAGAGAATATAAGTAGTTTTAATTTTGATTTACACTATAGTAAATAGTAAATTCTTTCGAAATTAATGAGCAGTTATTATTTAATGCTTACCAGCCTTTTGTAGATCATCCATATAAGATTAGATACACAAAGATTTCGAAGGTTTGTTATCTATTAAAATTAAGTGCTCAATGTACCTCAATATCTGATTTAGATAAAAAGCACAAAGCATGGGGACAAAAGGACCTAAAGCAAAATTCCTTTTTTGGATAATTAAAAGGATAATTTCAAAATAAATTTTTATATTATTTTTGTAAGATTAACTTTCTATAGTAGTTGCATTTTTAAATAATATAGTTGCCACAATTAATATAATTTGCTACCACTAGTTTGAGGGTGATCGGAACATAATGAAGCTTCCCCAACAGCAAGCTTCGTCATCCTCAACAATTTATGGGTTTAAACGATACGTTCCTCAATCCAAATATTATTTCTTACCCCCTTCTCCTAAAATGATTAGGACTATTTAAATACTTATTATCATCGTGATTGATATCGATTTTAATAAGCTAAAATTATCGAAAATCCTTCGTTATTATTATGTGAGAAATCGTAAATTTTGATGATCACAAAATGATCACCACGTTTTGGCAAAACCACAATGATTTTGATTCATCACTTAGTTGTTCCCAGCATCATAAGTTGTCTTTTCCCAAGTCAATTTTTGATGTTCCTCTAACTCTATATTGACCTTTTGAATTTGAAAAGAGCCAGCATATTTCCACGTTATTATTCAATACAATTCATGATATTTATGACTTATTTATCAGTATATATTTGCATTTCATATGATTCACTCCACCCTTTAAATACAACAGTTCTTACTCTAGGTGTGTTATCAATTCCAACAGTGGCTAATTGCATCAATCTAGAAGAATATAATTTTGATTCTTATCTTTGAATAACGCTAATTTGAGATAACCATGCTGGCATAAGACTAATTTCTAGAAAATGAATAATATATTTTTTAAAAAAATTTATATTTACTCCTAAAAATCATGATTATGAAGTCTAATTAATTACTGTTGTTTTTCAGTCGAAAACTGCTATATTTCTTCGTCTTCATTTCCAATCCTAATTTCAACACCAACAAAAATAGCAAATAAAACTATGAATAAGCCAACTAAAGTCCTCCATAGGCCAAAATGAGCTACAGATTCGTGAGCTTGAAAAAAATCTGGGATCATAATTTAATGATACATCTTTTTCTATTCTTCCCAACCTTCCTCTGCCTTATCAAGTAAATCCTCAACAGTATTGTCGAAAGTTTCAGCAACTGACCTCAACATTTTTGAAATAGTCTCATCTGGGCAAGCTAGATCTTTTTGAATACCTTCAGCGCAGTCTTTAATTTCATCCCATGCATCTGTTAGGACTTGTGAATCTACTGGTTTCCAATCTTCAGTCATAAATAATCTCCCTTTTATGGGTTGATAGTCAAATATTTAATGATCCAATAGATTTTAGCTTTTAATTTACTAAAGACTATCTTGGTTTCTTCATTTACATGAAAGATGATGGCTGAAATGCTAATTTCTACGAGCTATGAAAATCTTAATACAAGGAATTCAAGAGCTGCGAGCGAAAGCTGAGGCATCTCTTGATAAGACTACTCAGTTGCAACAGGCGTTAGCGCAACTCGAGGCAAACCTATCTAGAAAGGAAAACCAAAAGATCAGCGAGAAGTCACAGAAAGAGTAATCATTCATATGTCAAGAAGTTTCAAACTTATAATTTCTATTTACGTATTATGAAAAACACCTATAAATAATAATAGAGAATAGTTTTTCATCATGCTTTTACCTAAGCCAGTTAGACCTGTTGATTCTGAGAAGAAAGGTAAAGATGATTAGATATTGAAAGAAATTTCTTCATCAATCTAAGATTTATACACAAATTTATTGATATTTAGGAACATAGGTAACGATTATTCCCTTTTTTTGTAGCATATATTGAATTCTAGTTCACAAGTTAATATAAGTTTATATTTACTTAGGTTGCTAATTAAAAATTAAACCATTCTAGCCAACAGATAAACACACTTAATATAGTTTTATCAAAAGATAATGAATTCATCTATTGACATTAAGAAATTCTTTGCCAAATTTATTCAGTGTTCTTCTTATCAATTTTCCCTTTCATTTTAAGGTAAAAATTATTTTTTGTTCATCTTATCTATGAAAACAGCATCTAAAGAACTACAAAAACTTAGATCAATGGCAGAGACTTCTTTGAATAAGACAGCTGAACTACAACAAGTGCTGGCTCAAATTGAAGCCAACCTCTCTAGAGCTGAATCACAAAAAGTTACTGAAAAGACAAACCAAAACTGAATTCTAAATTCGTATAATTAAATGCAGCATCCCAAGTAAAAAGTGCTAAAAAAAGATAAGATAAATTTATTTCAATGCTTTTACCAAAACCCGTTCGACCATTGCAGAATAATAACAAAAATAAAAAAAACTCATGATTTAGTTGAACCATGCGTATTAAATCTATGAAAGTTTAATGTAGTGTTTGAGGATACAATTTTGAGATTCTTTTAAGTTGCTTTTCCTTTTCTAGATTTCTAGTTTTTCGTTTAGCTGCTGATGTAACAAGAATTCCTGGTATGATCCAAATGCTTGCAATAACAAAGGTCATTAGTACTTGATTCTTAAATAGTGTCTCTAACATTTTTAAATTAAATTCTAATTCCTCAAAAACATAAACGTGTTGTATAAAATTAGGGGTTAATCTACCTTTGAGATTTTTGGTGATTAGCTCTAGATTTTGCATCATTTTCAAGAGTTGTACTAACTAGTTCCTGAAAATCACCCTTTGCAGATGCAATACTAAACATAATCAGAAACCCAACGCTAGCAATACCAATTACAAGCCAGGAACCAATACCTAAGTTTAGAGAAATTACAAAGTCAATATTTGACATTTAAAAAGGTCTTTAATAATTAAATTCTAGTCTTTAAATATATAAATAAATTTAATTAAATATAATATTAACTCAAAAGAAATTTATATTTAAAAATTCCATTAACTAATCAAAGAGAAATCAAAGTCTAAAATAAATTTATAAATGAGAATTTTAGTATGATTTGCTACCAATATAATATAAATAAAATGTTTTAATATAATTTGATCGGCAATATGCGTGAACATTTTGCCGATTTGTAGCTTTTCTACAATTAACCATATATTTTAAATAGATAAGTTAAAGGTAAAGAGAAGATATCTTTATTATCCAAATAATATTGCATTAAATGGATTGTATAGTTTGACTTAATAAGATCTATTTAAAGATTAAATAAAGTATTAATGTTTTAATATACAGAACATAAGATCATATATGGATAAGTTTATCTAATGATTTATAAAATAGTGAATAACTAAGGAAAGCAAAATTCCTGTCCATATTCCCTTTAACCAACTAAGGACTAACATTTGGTAATTACTTAAGCGAAAGTGATTCTGAATTGCTAGTGCAGCTCTTTTTTCAAATCCTAGTAATGAGTTTGTTTTTTTGTTCTGTATATTAAATAATTTTCTATTCATATGTCCAAAAAAAAATACCCTATTACACGTTATGTATTCATTAGTTTAATTGTTGTCTCTCTTAAACAAGGGTGATTGGATGTTATCCGAACAATTTGAATACACACGTGATTTGTTTATCACCAATAATATTTTTACTCTTAACCTTATCAACCTTCAACTATTTCAACGCTTATTTATCCAATGACATAAAAAAATGTCAAAAGGTTGATATCAATTAATTATCTTCTACCTTTTTTCTGAATAAAATGAAAAAAATTGAAAATGACAATATGAAAAAACAGAATGAAAGGATTATCTCTTTAATCGAGGAATTGAATTCTACACTTGATCTCTATTACGAGAAAAACATCGACAAAGATTTTTTTTCAATAGATAAGAAAAATTTATCTACTTATGTCAATAGTTAAATTTTATTTACTAAATTACTTTTAGGTCATTCTCATCAAGGTGGGGAAAAACTTGAAAATTTTTATAATTTTGATAGATTTAAATTACAAACATCATTTTTTATTCACTAGGCAACCACTAAATAAAGAGTTGTTCTATTTAGTCAAAAGTTCTCAACAATCCCTTTTATACTAATGACTTGCAACTGCCAGCACTGCAATGAAATTAAAAAACAACTTGATAGAGCTGAACAGCGTCAATCAGATTTATATAAAACAAGGAGTTCCAAATTAAATATTAAATAGTTATTTATTGTTTATAAGGAACAACTGGTATCGTTATTCTTATCTGCTTATCTTTACTATTTGATTCATTTTTGATAATCTTCTTTTCCTTTTCACTACTTTTATTATTAGTTGTTTGCTTTCTTGCCTCTAGATTAATAAAAAGGAAATATATGGATATTAACAATAAATAGGGCAATAGGTTTCTCACTTCCTTTAAGATAACTGATATTGACTTCATTTTTAGATAATTCTCCTATTTATAAATGTTTTTACTATAGTTACAAAATATTCTAATGCAAAGTATTAGTTATTTACTCTTTAGTTAATGAAATTCGTATTAAAAATTTTATATATAAAAAAACAATGTGATGATTACGGTTTCCAAGGGATAAGTGATGCAAATATAACGTTATGATTAAACTTTTACTCGTATGGGAAATTTGACTACAGAAAAGATTGAGGGTGATGAGAAACGTATCAGAGAATTGAAACTTTTAATCAAATCTTGGTCTAAAAAGTAAGTCACGATAGATTCTGATCTTGGTTAGCTTTATAAAAGATTATTTATAGTCATGATCCATTTTTGTACAGCTTTGTTTTTTCCAGATTATGGAGATGCTGGAGTTCCATGGGATTTAGTTCTTTTACACTTTTATTTTTTCGCAATATTCATTCCATTTATTATTGTATTTAACGCCGCAAGAAGTTCAGATCGAGAAAACCCATCGAGAATTAAAGATCAGAGTACAAGATATCCGGATTTACATCCACGAGCCTAAAACTTCTGTATTATCAGTCGATTTTTTGAATATAAAGTACATCATAATTTTTTTCATCACTTTCAATAGCTTCTATCCATTCTCTGAATTCACTTTCAAGTGCTTTTTTGTTTTGACCCTGTAGTTTAGAAAGCCTCCTCATAGCAGAGTTAATCGTTACTTCACAACTACCAAGTAAGCTAGTTTTTGACATTAAAGACAATTTAATTAATATCATGATATTTGCTCCTTTTATCACTGTTAATTAGTAAATCCCGTAATTACCTTAATTATTCCAACTTGAACAGATCTTTTAATATGGAAAAATAGAAATCATTTTTTATTTCTGTGTGTTGTAATGCTTTCTTTTTTTATTAATTCTGTAATAAATGAAACTGAAATGTATTTGTTAATGAATTAAAATTTAATTAGATACTTTACCTCTTTACCTCTATGTCTTCAAGGCAATCTGGAGCTTTAAAAGCAGTTGAGGTGATGCTTAACGGATCTCTTAAACGTCTTAATAATTTAAGAGGTGAAAACAAGGAAGCACTTTACGATGAATATAAAGAATGGTTAGAAGTAGATGATAATAATGTAATTAATGATGGTGTTCTATATTGTAATTACCTTGGATAAAAATAATAAACTATTTCCTTAACAAATTTAATTGTAAACATGCGGAATAACTTACAATCCCACATGCTACAGATAAATTTAAGCTTCTTACTCCACCAGTCCTTAATTGATTTTCACCTCCTGGCATAGGAATACCAGCAACTATCTCACACCTATCCATTATTTTATCGGGTAAACCTGTATCTTCTCTTCCAAATAAAAGAATATCAGTATCTTTAAAGATAAGATTAGAAATTGAATTACTACTTTTTTTAGTTAGAGCAATTATTCTTGAGTTTATAAAAGAATTTTTATATTGTTCAAATGATTCATATAAATGTAAATCTACATAAGGCCAGTAATCTAAACCAGCTCTTTTTAAATATTTGTCTTCAAAGCTAAAGCCAGTTGGCTTAATAATATCTAACGACATATCGAAGGCCAGGCATGATCTACCAATTGTTCCAGTATTCTGTGGAATTCTTGGTTCAAATAATGCAACACGAGGCCTAGAAGAATTTAAAGAATTCATGGTATGAGATCACCAAATTTATCTAGGTCAATTGCAGTTCCATTGATTGCAAGCCACCTTCGTTTAGAATGCCGACTTATCAAGGAGGTTAGGGCGCTCTGTCGTTCACGAAATAAATGACCTATTGGTGTGGCGGGAACAATTCCCCAGCCAACTTCCTCTGAAACAACAACAATACATAAATTATCTTCTGAAAGGCAATTAAGAAATTTAATTTGGAAATCACCCCATTGATCGTCATCTTTTATTAGGTGCTGTTCCACTAAGCCACCTAATGAGTCAATTAATATTGACTGATTTCCTTTAATGGATTCAATTGCATTGCTGATGTCTTTTGGATGCTCAATTAGCCTCCAACTATCAGGTCTTCTCTGCCTGTGAATATCTATCCTATCTTGCCAATCTGAATCATTAGGTCTTGGTTTTGATGTTGCTATGTAAGTGACGGGATCTTGCTCCGATATCAAAAATTCAGCTAATTTACTTTTTCCACTTCTTGTGGGTCCTGTAATTGTTATAAGTCCTTTATAATTTTTAGCTATTGGTGTGATCATATTCTGAGCTATTGGATAAATCTATTAATAATGTTTTTTAATATATTATATCGAAATTGATTAAAGAATAAAGGTAAGCATTTATATGTATAATAAAGAATCAACATATATATTTAAAATATTGAATAGATAAATGTATAAAATTTCTATCTTAGTTATAATATTTGGATCTTTTTTACTAATTTTATCAATTATAAATATTGGCACTGCTAATCAAGTTAATCCAACTCTAGTAAGAGCAGAGACAATATCTGGAATTGCTTCAATAGCATTAATAACAATAGGTTACCTATGGACTGAAATTAAACCTACTCAACCTTCTAAGGTTAGCTTGGATGGGAAAGAGGGTTTTGATCTTTGTAATAAATTAACTGACGATCAAAGAAATGAATTGGCGTGGGGAAGTAAGCAAATACTTACTGCAACGGCAGCTAGTACAATATTAATATATTGGGATAATAAAGTAATACTTAGAAGAGGCTTAATATCTGAAGAAGTATTTGAACCTGGAGAAATATGTAAAAGATCAATTGATCAAAAACGATTAATCTCATTAGTTAATACTGAATTATTTCCAGGAAGAGATGAGTTTAATGGTGTGTTAAATAATTTACCAGCAGTAATTGTTTATCCTCTTAAAAATAGAGGCCTTACAATAGTTGGGGGTTGGTCAAAGAGATCATTTACCAATTCAGATGAAAAGTGGATATCAGGATGGTCAGATAAGATATATGTACTACTGAGTAAGTAGGAAGTTAATAGTTGTTTCTACCTGTTTTTCGTTAGATGTAAAGACTAAAGTATTATCTTCTTTAAACCATTTTGCATAATCAGATATAATTTTTATATGATACTTCTCATCACCTTTTGAATTATATATATATCTATTTAATTCACTATTGTCTATTTTAAGCAGGCTTGAATCAATATTATAAAATCCGCTAGTTGCATTTATTCTAGTATTATCAAAATTAATATTAACTGGATCATTTATATCAATAATAGAGGTATTTAAATCCCAATTAAAGGAATTAGTATTAATATAATAATCCTGATTGTCTAGAATTGATATGTTTACACTATTAAAAGCTCTAATAGAATTAGTTTTATTATTAAGAGTTGAATTGCCAGACTTAACTCTAAAGTCTTGACCATTTTTATTAAGTAATTCAATTGAGCTGTCAGATATATCTATATCATTATTTATTGGGTCAATTATGGCTTTAGGACTAGTGATTCTTAGGCTGGTTTGATTATTAGGATTCTCCTGAAGTAGTTCAAAATCTTTAATGTAGCTTTTATTATCTATCTGAGTAGAAGATTTGTTAGATTTTTGACACCCAAATAGAGGTAGTGTAGTAATAATTACAAGAAAATAAATCGGTAAATGTTTCACTATACAGAATTCTCATTAAATTCAATTTTATCCATTACAGGACAAGGGTCTTGTAGTCTATTATCAGGATCTAACAAACCCCAATGTAATGATTTTTTATAATTGATAGTTGAAGAATCAATATTTAATTGATTTAATATTCTAATACTTAAATTAGGCACAAAAGGATTTAGCAATATTCCAATAATTCGACAAGACTCAAGTACAGAGTATATATCAAGAGCAACAATATCTTTATTTGTTATATCTTTAATTAGCTTCCATGGTGCACGATCATTTAGGTAAAGATTTGCACTATTAGATAGATCTATAATTGCATTTGCTGCATTTTTAAAATTGCTATCTTTAAATGACTGCATATATTCATTTATTTTTATCTCTGATTGAACTTTAAGAGGAGATTCAGGTAATAAAGAATTATCTAATGGAATTTTATCATTAAACCATTTTTTAGACATTGTAATTGTTCTGTTTAACAAATTACCAATGGTATTACTTAAATCACTATTAACAATATCCACAAATCTTCTCATTTGAAAATCTCCATCTTCACCAAATTCAATATCTCTTAAAAGATACCATCTCATCGCATCTATACCCCCATATTCCAAGAGTTCAATCGGGTCGAGCACGTTACCTAATGATTTACCCATTTTTTGACCTTCTCGTGTTAAAAACCCATGCCCAAAAACACTTAAAGGGGGTTTCATACCAGCAGAAAATAGCATTGCTGGCCAATAAACCGCATGAAATCTGAGTATATCCTTTCCAATTACATGTATATTTGCAGGCCAATTACATAAAGATTCCTCGGTGAGTTCAGGAGAGTTTTGATCACAAAGAGATCCACTAATATAACCTAATAAAGCATCAAACCATACATAAAAAGTATGATCATTGTTTCCAGGAACATTTATACCCCATTTTAAGTTTACTCTAGAAATTGAGAAATCCCTTAACCCTTTTGAGACAAAATTGATAATTTCATTTTTTCTACTTTTAGGAGAAATAAAACCATCAATTTGAATTAATTTTTCAATTTGCTCTTGATATTTTGATAATTTAAAAAATAAATTTTCTTCATCTCTCCATTCTAATTCCTTTTTATGAATAGAACATATTGGACTTTTATCATCCTCATCTACATCTTTATATTCCTCACATCCAACACAATACCAGCCACTTTGTCTACCCATATAAACATCATCAGAATTCAAAACTTTTGAATAAAATTGATGAACTAATGATGTGTGATCTTCAGAGGTTGTTCTTACGAAACGATCATAACTTATATTTAATTTATCCCATAAATATTTATACTTTTCTGTGATTTCATCACAATGTATTTGAGGTTGAAGGTTTTTAGCTTCTGCGGTGCGCTCTATTTTTTGACCATGTTCGTCAACGCCAGTTAGGAAAAGTACTGTATTTCCACTTAGTCTTTGAAATCGAGCTATTGCATCACAAGCTATTGTTGTATATGAGCTACCTAGATGAGGCTTGTCATTAACATAATATAGTGGTGTTGTAATTGTGTATTTCATATTCATAATATATCCAATTATTATATTGTATTTTTAAAACTCTTGCACACTTATGATGAAAGCTTATTTTGTTAATGAAATTAATTCAAAAAATATCAAATTATTGTTATTAATATTGACGATATTTTGAACGCTAAAGCTCTCTCCAATATTTATATTCTTTTTTGATTTTAGATTACATATAGTAGATAAATAATAGTCAAGAAAGTACAAAATACAAATGCTTTTATATCTGTTTACCCAATTCAATAAAATCACATTATATACGTTTAAAGCGTTTTTTTCGAACCATTTACTTAGCCAATAATTTTGATCTTCTCTATATCTCATAATATTTTGTCTTCCTTGATTATTAATCTCAAGAATCATTTGGTCAACATCTTCTTTAGATATAAGTTCACTATTATTAAGATATCTATTTAATTGATAATTAACTATCAAGTCAGCATATCTTCTAATCGGTGATGTGGCATGTAGATAAGATGTTAATCCTAAACTCGAGTGAGACATTGGATTTATAGAATAATATGACTTACCCATCGTTTTCTTAAGTACAAAATTATTTAAAACTTTATTATCAGAATTTTGAATATTATCTTTAGAAACTTTATCTATTCGTTGTTGGACTCTATATGGAACAGGAATTTTATTGACCTTAGTAAAATTTGAAATTAGATTTCCATACAAGATCATTGCTTCACTTATTAGTTGTCTCGATAACGTTGGATCTATTATCTTAATGATGGGATTGTCATCTTCTACAATAATCTTACCAAATGATTCTAATATTTCAGTTGCACCTGAATTCATTCTCCAACATTTTCTACTTTGTAAAATTTCAGAGATAATACTTAAATCTTCTTCTTCTTTTGGCGCATAATCTATTAGTTCATCAGCTTCTGTATAATTTAACCTGAAGTCTACTTTAATAATGCTCTGGACTATTTCTGTAGAGCTAATACTACCGTCTTCATTAAAAATAACACCTAAACTTAATGATTCTCTCTTATCTTTATCACTAAGACTAAACACATCATTTATTAGAATTTCAGGAAGCATATAATAAGTATTAGTTGATAAATAAACAGTTGAAATAAGCTTCCTTGCCTTCTTATCAATAGCTGATTGATAATCAAAATATGAAGTAGGAGAAGCAATGTGGATCCATAACTTATGCTGATTAGATATTTTTTCTAAAGAAATAGCATCGTCTATTTCAGACGTTTGCGAATCATCTATTGAATATGTTTTTAGATATGTAAGATCTTTAACTGAAGTATTAACATTATTTATTTGTTTAAATCTAGAAATTATATTTTTAACTTCATTATCTATTATTTTATTGCACATTCTATTATTGATAGAATATTAACTTACCCTTCTGGATTAACAAAGGGAAGTAAGGCAATAATTCGTGCTCTTTTAACTGCTGTGGTTAAATCTCTTTGTTGCTTGGCTGTTAATCCGGTAAGTCTTCTAGGTAAAATTTTTCCTCTATCCGTAATAAATTTCTTTAATAATTCTACGTCCTTATAGTCAATAGGATCTCCAGGCTTTATAGGAGAGAGCTTTTGTTTAAAAGGTGAATTAGTCATTTTTAAAAAGTGTATAAAAGGAAATGATTATTTGATTTCTCTATGAATGGTCATCTTGTTTAATTCAGGACAGAATTTTTTAAGTTCAAGCCTCTCAGTAGTATTTCTACGATTTTTTTCTGTGGTGTATCTAGATACTCCTGCAGAACGCTTTTCTGAGCTAGGTACAGATCTAGACTCAGTACATTCTAAAGTGACCACTATTCTGGTACCTTTTTTAGCCATATGAACTTAGCTCAACTTTTGTGAGTCTAGGGAACAAAGTACAATCTTACTAGGCTAAGCACCCTTTTTAATAAATTCACTTGAGCACCTATGTTTAACTCCTGTAAGAGCAAATCATGAAGGTATCAGTTTCTTGGTTAAAAGATCTTGTCGAATTTAACAATGATATTGATGAATTGGCTGAAAAGCTTTCTATGACAGGTTTTGAAGTTGAATCATTAGAAGACTTATCAGACCAAGCAAAGAATGTAGTTATTGGTTTTGTTGACGAAATAAAACCACATCCAAATGCTGAAAAGCTGAAAATTTGTTCTGTAGATGTTGGTTTACCCAAAAAGCTGAGTATTGTTTGTGGTGCACCAAATGTTAAAGCTGGATATCACGTTCTTGTAGCGAAAGTTGGAGCCTATTTATCCGCAAAGTCATTAAAAATAAAATTGTCTAATTTACGAGGCGTAGAAAGTGCTGGAATGATTTGTTCATTGGGTGAACTAGGGATTGAAAGTAGTAATGAAGGTATAGAAATTCTTGAAGAAAATGAGACAAATATCCCTCCAATTGGTTCAAATGCTGTCGATTTTCTTGGTTTGAATGACACCATAGTTGAATTAGCTATTACTGCTAACAGACCTGATGGTATGTCTATGGTTGGTATAGCACGTGAGATATCAACAATAACAAATTCAAAAATAACATTACCAACTTTAAATTTCAATAAAGACTTTGAAAGATTTGAGCCTCAAATAAGAGAAAAAGAAACGATAGGATCAGACTTTATTTACTCACTTACGTATATAGATAATATAGACAATACTGGAAAGATAAATAAATCTATATCTAATAAATTAAATTCTTTAAGACAAAATTGTATAAACCCTATTGTAGACATAACAAATTTTTTAATGCTTGAGCAAGGCCAGCCACTACATGCCTTTGATGCAGATCTATTAGATAATATAGTTGGTAGAATAGTTATGCCAAATGATTTTGGTATTAGAAATGGTAAAGAAGGCGAATCATTTATTGCACTCGATAAAAAAGAATATAAATTAAATCAAAATATAAAGGTAATTACATGCGGCGATATTCCAATTGCAATAGCTGGGGTTATAGGAGGAAACAACAGTTCCGTAAGCGCTAAAACTACAAGAGTTTGGTTGGAAGCAGCTGTATTTACTCCAACATCAGTTAGAAATAGTAGCAGAGAAATAGGCCTCAGAACAGATGCAAGTAGTAGATATGAAAAGGGGATATCACCGAACATGACAACTGCTGTTTCACTAAGAGCTAGTGATCTTATTTCGCTAGAATTAGGTGGTAATGTTAAATCGACTCATGTCAATAATGAATTTAATAGAAAAGATATTAGTGTCAATCTTAGAATAGACAAAATAAACAAGGTTCTAGGTAAATTTAGTTATATAGATAATAATCAATTAGACAAAAATTCTAATATATTACGTTATCTTAATAAGGATGATGTTGAGCCTCTCCTAACCAAACTTGGCTGTCTAATTACGTCAACTTCTAGTGGTTGGGATGTACAAATTCCTCCTTACAGATCATCTGATTTAACAAGAGAAATCGATTTAATAGAAGAGATAGCAAGACTAATTGGATATGATAATTTTGATTCAAATATGCCAGATCCTCTTGAGCCAGGAGTACTAAAACCTGCAAATTTGGTTGAAAGACGTTTACGAAATTCCTTTATCCACAATGGTTTTCAAGAAGTAGTGACTTCATCACTTGTTGGTCCTGATAACACTGATGGAAGTGCTGTAATAATCAAAAATCCATTGCTATCAGAGACTAGTAGATTAAGAACAAATGTATGGGATGAACACCTTAAAATTCTTCACAGAAATGTATCATTTGGTGCAGAAGGGTGTTGGATCTTTGAAATAGCAAAGACATACAAAAAAGAGAAAGAAAGCTTTGTTGAAACAAAATTATTATCAGGTGCTTTGACTGGGAATAAACGAATTAGTAAGTGGGGCTCAGCATCAAAACAAATAGCTTTAGATTATTTCGAAGCAAGAGGAAAGCTTATGCAATCTCTTGAAGTTCTTGGAATTGAAACTATTGATAAGCAACTTGTCGAAAAAGATTTCATGCATCCGGGTCGAACTTCTGAATTATTTGTTGAAGGAAAAAGCATCGGCTTCTTCGGACAAATACACCCTTCTCTCTCCGAGAAATATGATCTAATTAAAGAAACATACTTATTTAACCTTGAGTTTGATTCATTGATTAAGGCCTCGACAAGGAAAACAAATTGGACAAGAATTTACAAGGATTACCCCACTGTTCCTTTCATGGAAAGGGATATTGCGCTTATTCATTCAAAAAAATATAGTTCCTTAGAAATAATTAACCTAATAAAGAAATCTGGTAGACCACTTTTAGAGAAAGTGGAATTGATTGATCGTTACGAGGGGTCTTCTATTCCCGAGGATTCGATTAGCCAGGCTTTTAGAATAAAATACAGAGATCCTAAAAAAACCCTAATAGAAGAAGATATAAATCCAATACACGAAAAAATAAGAACTGCTCTTAAAGAAAAACTAAACGCGGACCTCAGAAGCTAGTCTTACTAGTCCTAAATTCGACTCACGACAAGTCCTACTCTAAGACCAATACTAGACTTATTAGATGAAATTTTAAGAATAATATTAAAAAAAAATATCGTATCTATTTGAGCAATTAGATTGTTTATTTGGAATAGAATTACACTTGGATCAATAACGTTTAATGCTAATTACGATAAACATTTCAAAATCATCGACAAATAGTCTTGTTTGTCCCAAAAGAGATTCAATAATAGACTCAGGAATAGTCTTATACTAGATCAATGAGAAACATTTTTAATGTTAATTCCAGACTCATATCTTATTAATTTAAATCCCAGAGAATTCTTATGTTTATAGTAATGCATAACTGTCTATAAAGCAGTTATGCAGGCTTATAGAACTTGTCATACCAATTGATTATATGATCAAAAGGACGAATGGACAAAGGATGGACATAAATAACCTAATGCTACATCAAAAAAGAATGAAACTCACCAGACTGCTAATAATAAAAAGTAATTTTTATGCATTTAAAAATGTAATCGAAGACTTTATACATACCTTTAATATATTTTTTTATATAAAAAAGCATTAATAATATTTAGATTTAACTGATCTATTGTCGTCCGATTCGTTGGTTTGTAAATGAAAGATCAATTCGCTCAGATCTAATCTATTTCATCTTGTATGAGACTTATGTATAGACTAATAGTTAGACCCAATTAAGACGCTCGAGAATCTAATTCTTATATAAATCTTTGAGTAATTGATAAGCCTCGTTCAGTTTTCTCATGGTTTCGTTTGATCCTCCAGCATCAGGATGATTTGAAAGGGCTTTTTCTTTATAGGCATCTCTTATAAAAGAAAGTGTTAGTGATGATCCAGCCTTAGTTGGTAAACCCAATAACTTGAGAGCACCATGAACAGTCATCGTAGACTCAAGCGTTTGGAATGAAGTCACATTTTGACTACGTTTGAATTTATTAACGAATCTACGAATTAGAGTTGGTATTCTACTTCTTAGGTTTTTAGTTGAAAAGGGGTCTTCAAGAGCACCTGCCAATATCACCACATCATCAAATGTTACCGAGTCAATTTTCCATTCACTGCAATAGGAATTAAGCATTTTACAGGCAGCATTCCAGGTGAAAGGTATGCTTTCTGTGCCATCTACATTTGGCCAGATATCTCTAGCTAGCCATATCATTGATGCCTCAATCACACTTTCAGTAGGTTTTTGTCCGTAAATATAGATCCAATGTTTTTCTGCAGCATCTTTCGCCTTTAATAGATCATCAATATCAATAGTGGTAATTGAGGTATCTTCCATATTTTTAAAAGTTTTATCTTTACTCAAACTTCTCTTTAGGTTGGTAGTTTGTTTTCTAATAAAACCTGGTAATTCAATGCCTGTTGAGACAGTATCTTTTTTATTACTAACAACATCATTAGCTTTGACATCATTAACAGCAACATTTTTTATTTCAATGTTCTTATTACCAACTATCACAAGTGCTTTTTCTTCCTGGTTAGTATTGTCTATTCCGTTTTGAGGAGTTGAAGAATCATTACTGCTAATATGATTAAAATCTAATTGTTCATTTTCAATTAATTCATCATCTAAATCGTTAGATAAAATAACCTCTAATAATCTTTCGAAAACTAGTCCTCTAGCCCTAAATCCCCATTCTTTGCGCAGTCGGTCAACGCCATCAACTAGATCAATTGGTAAATCAATTGATATTCTCTTAACTTCCTTGCCTTCCCCTTCCTTCACAAGATCCTTATATCTAGTCATATATTAATGGTCTTTTTATTTTTCAACACACGTTTAGCTTTGAATTTATATAATTAATCTCTACTTACAAAATATGAAAATTTTCTAATATTATCTTAAAATTAAATTATGGCCACATAGATCAATATTTTTAAGTATTATTTGCAAGTAAATCAAATATTAATCAGATATGAACTTCTGCGAATCATCCAAAAACTGGAGTGAAAGAAAAAAATTTTTTCAAGCTAGAAAATTAAATTTTTTAATATCCGTTAAAGAATCTTATGAGAGAAAGCTTGCCGCTATCACAGCATCAATATCAAAGCTAGAAGAACAAATGAATTCAACCACTCCTAGTGTAGAAAGCTAAATTAATTTTAAGCTACTTCTTAAATTACATCTTTTAATATTTGTTCTGGACCAAATTTAATAAGAGTATCAACATCAGATCTTTTTGTACCAAGAAAATAACCAGCGAAACCAAGCGCATTTATACTAAAACCTTTTGATCTATCAGTTTTGCGTGTTATAAGAGCAATCCACTCAGATGTTATAAGTAAATTATATGGTTTTAATGGTTTATTAATTATATCTATATCACCTAAATTCATTTCATCTATCATAGAAATGTATGAGCTGAATAAATCGTTCTCGCTTGAGTTTTTGTTTTTACTTCTTTGTCTAATTGAAATAGAATGTGATATTTCAGAGTTGTTCCCCTTTGTGTTATTTAATAATGAGCAAAACCAATCAAATCTAGGACAAATACACTCATTGTTGCGTCTAGGTAATAATTGAAAATGTCTATGAGGCTGACTGGCTCCAGCCTCTTTACTACTGTTAAAGAACCATAAACCTGTGGTATCACTATCAACATTTTGAATAGCTTCAAAATCTTCTTTATTTAACCAGCCGTTTTGTGGCTTCCAGGTATTGGTTATTAATAACATATGCCCTATCTGTACTGGATATTTATTTAATATCAATGTATGATTGTTGTTTATTGGCTGTATTTCTAGTCTAGAATCCCAAGGAATAAATGGATTTCGTTTTGGACCATATTCTATTAAATACTTAGGTATTGGACTTTTGAGAAAACGTAGCTCAAAATCACAACATTCTTCACTGGATTTATATTTTATAGTATTAAGAGGAATTACGGCTCCACAATTAACAGCTTTTCTACTAATCTCTAGAGCTCTTGACCATATAGATTGGCTCTTCACCTCAAATAGACCTTTGATAAATATATTTATAGATTATATAATTAATAATCTATAAATTTAAAATATAAATAAAAGCTTATTAACCAATGGCTAATCACAACTCCAAAAGCTGAAAGAACGTAGCAAATATTCTAGAGGTCATGGAATTTATGCCTTATAAGCCGACCAACGCATGAATGGTCAATTGCATGCAGACAAGTGATTCGACGCTCTAGGGACGATTTGCGGGCTTCTAGAGACGGCTTGATTGTTTGCAGAACTTTTTGCTTATTAGCTTAAAAATTTCTATTGAAAAACCTATTTATGAATTTTAAAAAGGATTAAAAGTATAAAGTCATGAATTAGTAATCAACTTAGTAAACTCTCGAGATCGGTTGTACTGGTTGGGGTTTATAGACAAGACTTGAAAATTCAAATTTATCAATTTGCAAAATAGTTTCAGATTTTTGGCATATAAGGTTGACGAAAGCAGGGGGCAAAGAGGTAAAACCTCATTCAGTAATGTGTCCTCAATGGATTGGGACTTTTCTGAAGACGAAGCTTTTTTAGCTCTATGCGATGCGTTTCGCGAGAGCGGGGAAACATCTGCCATGGAATTTTTGGCAACTGGTGAGGGTGCTTTTCACTTTCAGGAATTAACTCAAAATGCAGCCGGAGAGGGTATTGATTTAAGTGACTCCGAATCAATGGCTGAGTTTCAAATGGAAGTATTAGAAACTATTGATGAAATGAATAACTAATTTCTTAATTGATTTATAAATTGAGGAGAATATTTAAATACCAAAGTATTTAGCTACTGGATGTAATGCAACAATAGCGGTTGTACTCTGTTCTGGATGAAGTTGCTCACTTTCATCCATGGAGATATTTATTTTTTTAGCATCAAGCCATAACAATTGTTTTCTAGAATCAGAAACTTCCGGACAGGCTGGATAGCCAAAAGAATAACGACATCCTCGATATTTAACATCTAAGATATCTTTTATATTATCTGGTTCACAGTCTTCAAATCCACATTCGATTCTAATAACAGAGTGTATATACTCAGCAAGTGCTTCTGCTAGTTGGACAGTTAACCCATGAAAAAATAGATAATCAGAATATGAATCTTGACTAAATAGTTTATGAGAATATTTACTAGCTGAATCTCCCATTGTTACAGCCTGCATTGGCAAATAATCTGTAGGCTGATTATTATTTAAGTCATTATAAAAATCTGCTATACAAAATCTTTTTCCAGATCTTTGCCTAGGTAATAAAAAATCACCTAAAAGGCTTTGGTGATCTTTATCATATACTTTTAAATTATTACCATCTCTACCACAAGGAAAATATCCATAAACTAATGATGGATTAATAAGCTTTTCATTTATTATTTTGTTCATCCAGTAATCTAACTTCGGTTCTGCTTTCTTAAGTAAAAAGTCCTTATAATCAGAAGAAGACATCTGCTTGGAACGTTTCATTTGCCATTGGCCTGCAAATAAAGCATTACGATCTAAGAATTTATAAACTTTAGTTATGTCTATATCTTTTTCTAATAAAAACTTTGGCCCTATGAATGGTGGTTTAATAGGATCTATTTGAGATATATCTTTTGATCTTGAGTTATCTTCAATAGGCTTTTCATTGATTTTGTTGATATTAATTTTTTGATGAGTATTTGTATTTTTATAATTACCAATAGTAATTCCCTCGGGAGCACCTTCTTTAAAGCCTGAGAAATTATCCCAGTTATTTAATTCCTTTGCTTTCATATATGAATCCATAAATTTTAAATCTGTAAAAGCATCTTTACCGTAAATAACTTTCCCTTTATAAACACTTGCACAGTCTTGGTTAACAAATTTTGGAGTCAGAGCTGCTCCTCCAAGAATAATAGGTACAGATATATCTTCTTCATTTAATGCTTTAAGATTATCTTTCATAAATGCAGTTGATTTAACTAGAAGTCCGCTCATTGCAATACAATCAGCGTTATGCTCTTTCTGAGCATTAATTATTGAATTAACTTCTTGCTTAATTCCTAAATTAATAACTTCATAACCGTTATTTGATAAAATTATATCTACAAGATTTTTACCAATATCGTGAACATCGCCCTTAACTGTAGCAATAATAAATTTTCCTTTTGATTGATTTACCTCAGATTTGTCCATAAAATCCTCTAAATAAGAAACAGCAAATTTCATTGTTTCTGCAGATTGAAGAACAAAGGGTAATTGCATTTGACCCGACCCAAATAATTCACCAACAACTTTCATTCCATCTAATAAAAATTCATTAATTATTACCAAAGGTTTATATTTATTTAAAGCAAAATCAAGATTTGAATGTAAATTGTTTTTTTCACCATCAATAATATGATTCTTTAGTTTTTCTTCTATTGGTAATTTAATATCATCATTATTTGTACTTTTGTTTAAAAGTGTCTTTGAATCATCGAAATAACTAGTTAAGGTAGTTAAAGGATCATATGTGCAAACTTTATTTTCAAATTCTCTTCTATCATAAATAAGATCCATGCAAATTTTTAACTCTTCTTCACTTATTTTATTTAAAGGTAATATCTTGGAGGGAGAAACAATTGCAGAATCAAGACCGGCATTAATTGCTTCATTAAGAAAGATAGAATTAAGAACAATTCTTGCACTAGAAGATAAACCAAAACTTACATTTGAAATTCCAAGGATTAAATGAACTTCTGGATGTTGATTTTTTATTAACTTAATTGCTTTTATAGTTTCTAAACCATTCTTTCTATCTTCTTCTAATCCTGTTGAGATAGGTAATGCTAGAGGATCATAAAAAAGTTCATAAGATTTTAATCCAGAATCAGTCGCATCTTTATATGCTCTTGTTGCTATTTCTGCTTTTTTATCAGCAGATCTAGCCATTCCATCTTCGTCAATTGTTCCAATTACGACAGCTGACCCGTATCGCTTAGCAAGATCAATAACTTTATAGAATCTGTCTGGTCCATCCTCATAATTAGTAGAATTTAAAATACATTTTCCGCCAGCATGTTTTAGCCCACTCTCCATTTTTTCATAATCAGTTGAATCAAGCATCAAAGGCAAATTAATATTATTAACAAGTCTTTTGACTAACATAGACATATCTTCGATCCCATTTCTTCCAACAAAATCTACATTTACATCTAAAACATGAGCATTTTCCTTCAGTTGAGATTTTGCAATTCCAACAAGTCCGTCCCAATCCTCCTCGTTTAGGAGTTCTCTTACTTTTTTAGATCCACTAGCATTTAATCTCTCGCCTACGATTAAGAAAGAGTTATCTTGCACATACGGAATAGACTCATATATTGATGATGCAGCTGGAATTATAGATCTTTCTTTTGAAAGAGTATCCAATCTTTGCTCAGAAGATAAAAGCTCTTTAGATAAATCTGAAAGTTGCTTAATATGTTCCGGTCTAGTTCCACAACAACCTCCAATTAGTTGAACTCCTAAATCATTAATAAAATGACTAAGTTGGAACTTAAGTTCCATTGGAGTTAATCGATAATGAGCCTTGCCACCTACATTCTCAGGAAGTCCTGCATTAGGTATACAACTTATATGAAATGGTGAATGCTCAGATAAATATTTAATATGATCTTTCATTTCTTCCGGGCCAGTTGCACAATTAAGGCCCAAAATATCAATATTAAATGGCTCCAGTATTGTTGTAATAGAAGAAATATCACTACCAATAAGCATCTGGCCGGTAGTCTCCATGGTTACCGACACCATTAATGGAATTCTCTTTCCAGAACCAATAGCTTCATTTACGCTTTGCAGAGCAGCCTTAATTTGAAGGACATCTTGGCAAGTTTCAATAATAAAAAGATCAATTCCACCTTCAATCAGTGCTTTAGCTTGCTCAAGATATGAATTTTTTAGCTCATCAAAACTGATATGACCTAGGGTTGGTAGCTTTGTTGTTGGTCCAATAGATCCAGCTACAAATCGTGGTTTTTCCGCTGATTGATATTTATTTGCAACATTCCTTGCTATTTGTGCTGCTTTTAAATTGATCTCATAAGCTTTATTACCAATTCCATATTCATCTAGAACAATTGAAGTGGCACCAAATGTATTTGTTTCGATTACATCACAACCTGCATTTAAAAATGATTCATGTACTTTTTCGACACTGGAAACTGATGTCAATACAAGGTTTTCATTACAACCTTCTAATGAAGCTCCGCCATAATCATCTGCATTAAGTTGTTGATCTTGCAGAGATGTGCCGGTAGCGCCATCAAAGACTAATATCGGTCTCTTTTTAGAGTTGAGATAGCCTAAAAAATCAGTCATAAATTATATATTTAACATATAAAAATGAAAATCATTAATTTAAATAAGTTATATAGTCTTATTTTAATCTATGTGTACACGTTTAACCCAATTTTCATATTCAGGAACTAAACCTTCTGTAATTTTAGTCAACTTTTTTCTTAATGAATTCATTATTGGCATATCTTTGCTCATTGATGTAGTTTCAATCATTTTTATAGGGGTAATCTTTGCCGCCGTTCCTGTAAGGAATACTTCATCAGATATAAACAGTTCTGTTTTATCTACTGGCCTTTCGATAACATTTAAACCATCTCTTTTTGCCAGTTCTATAACACTTGAACGAGTTATACCTTCAAGAATATCTTGATCAACACCAGGTGTAATTAATTGACCATCACGGACTATGAAAATGTTCATACCGCTAGCTTCACTGATTTTTCCTTGACTGTTTAATAATAGTGCTTCATCAAATCCACTTTTTACTGCTTCAGTTTTGGCTAAGGAGCTAGTGATATAAGCTCCACTAATTTTACCTCTTAATGGAAGTGAGTTGTCTTGCTGACGAGTCCAGCTACTAACGCGACAAGTAACCCCATCAGGTGATAGATAATCACCGAGTTCTATTCCATAAATAAAGAAATTAGTCTCTATATTATGTAACCTTGGTGCAATTCCTAAGTCACTAGTATATACAAATGGTCTGATGTATACAGGTTGAGTCGGTTTGTTTTTAACAAGAAATGCTTCAAGAGACTTTAAGACAAAATCCTCATCTAATTCAGTCATCAAAAATCTAGCACTTTGACATAATCTTTTTGCGTGTTTGTCTGCTCTAAATAATAAAAATGATTTACTATTATTTGGATCAGGAATAGCCCGCATTCCTCCAAAAGCTGCAGTTCCATAATGAAGTGCATGAGTAGCTATAGATAGCTTCGCCTCATTAAATGGGATACATTGCCCTTCAAACCAAGCGAATGGAAGAAAATTATGCATTATTAGTTCCAGCTAAGATGAAA
>QCEW01000005.1 GCA_003280445.1 Prochlorococcus sp. AG-363-A03
AATAATTCTGATATTATTACTAGAGGGAATATAAATGGAAGTCTGAAATTGGGAGTAAAGAAAGGTTTTATAAGGTGTCAGGGTGGATTGTTGCTTAATAATTTAACTCTGAGGGGAGGTCCTCTAAGTGATGCATTGTCTACAAATGATTCAAAGATAGAATGTGATAATAATAGGCTAAAGTTAATTGATTCTAACTGGAATTATGGATATTGGGATATATCTACTTCATCTGAAATACCGTTCTATAAAAAAGATAAAACTTATATAAATTCTCTAACAACTATAAAAATTAAAGATTTTGATCACAAGCCACTTTCTTTAAAATTAAAACTACCAATTTCAGTAGTTGATAGACAATTTATTCCTGGAAAACTTAATGGCAATTTTAATTTAGAATCTTTTCCCTTAGGTGCTTTAAATCCAATACTAAATGCATCATTATCGGGGAAATTAAATACAAAAGGTGATTTTCAGGGCCCATTATCTTCTCTGAATTCTACTATTAATCTTTCCTTGGACAATCCACAAATCAACGGTATACGATTAAGGGAAAAATGGAGAGGTTCTTTTACTCGAATTCCAAGTGAAAAAAAATGGGGTAGTTTGAGAATGGAATCAGAAGGCGCTTCTATCCCAGGGAATCTTCAAATTAACTTTAATAAGGATGGGAATTTTAATGATTTAAATCTTAATAGATTAGGAGGTGAAATAAGTTTAAATCCCAAATCAAATGCTTTTGAATGGGATGCTAATAAATTCAGATTGGATCGAGTAGAAGTGGCTTTCCCGCCAGAGAAAAGTTTTAAACGTATCTTTGGGGAATTTTCAGGTAATGGAATGTTTTCGCTTGATCCTTTATTTCTTAATGGTGATTTGAATTTAGATTATTTTAGATTGCTAGGTTTCAAATTAAAAAATGCAAGCATTAAAGGTCAAATTAAAAATTTAGAAACTAATTTATCAGGTGAATTGATACCACCTGATAATGGAAAGATTAAATTTGATATTAATAATGGGTCCGAATTTTCTTTGTTGGCTCAATTGAAGGATGTAAGCTCTAGTTGGATTACTGCTACAGCTTTAGAGTTCCCTAAATTAGGGTTGAAGTATTCAGATGCAATTGGTGAGGCTGAAGATTTAGAAAAATTTATAATTGGTTATCCAAATAGTTCAATAGATAGTCAGTTCGAGGCTTTAAATAGCTCTCAGGATTCATATAGAAAAGAGATTTCTAAGATAAATAAAGAGAGCATTATTAATCCTTATGATCTTGAGGGTAATATTAATGCTGATATTAAATTAAGTGGTCCAAACCTATCTGATTTAAGTTTAGAAGCAAAAGCCTTTGGTAAGGTTTGGACAAACAAATTGAAGATTTTAAATTCCAATGAAATAAGACCCTTTAAAGCAACTTTTAAAGGGAATCTGGCTTCTGGTATGGGAGATTTTTCTTTACTTAATTTTAATTTTTCATTATTATCGTTAGTTGCACCAATACCTTCATCAGTTGATGGATATTTTGGTTTAAAAGGTAAATATAGTTTAGCTAATTCAAGTCCACGAGTTACAGCAGATTTAATTATTAAGGATACAGTGATTTATAACAGAAAGATTATTTTAGATAATGGAAATATTTTATTTAAAGATAATAATCTAGAATTTGATATCACTCTAAGGGATAAATTTTCGACAAATCCTGTTAAGTTAGGTGGAATTTACCCATTAATTAGTTCTTACCCTATTGATCTGAAGATCGAAAGTCATGGTGATGGGTTGGCGTTTTTGACTGGGCTAACGAAAGGGAATGTCTCTTGGACCTCAGGGACAGCTGATCTAAGCTTGTTGATTAGAGGAACCCCTTCAAAACCAGTCGCGAATGGTTTTTTGGTTTTAAAAAACAGTGAGCTACTTTTTCAAGATAAAGAAATTAATAATTTGAATAGCACAATAGTTTTTGATTTTAGTCGACTTGAAATCCGTAATCTCAAAGCAAATATTGGAGCAAACGGTGTTATTAGCAGTCAAGGTGGAATTTCGTTATTTGATTCTCAATTAAGTGAAAGCGAGCCATTGGCTTTTTCTATAGAAAAAACACGCATAAAAACTGCATTTACTGATGTAAGCGCTTCATCTAACATTGTTGTTAAGGGATCTATTTTGAAACCTCAATTGGCAGGTGAAGTCTTTATTTCAGAAGGATCAATTTTTGCTAAAAGAGCTAATAATCCCGGTAAGACTCTATCTGAAGAGTCGGATCTTTATCAAGATTCTAAGGTAAAAATAATTCGTAGATTACCTGAACAAAACTGGAACCAGAAAGAACCTCTGGTTTTATTTATTCAAGATGAAGATGCACCTGCAAGTCGAATAGTTAGTGCTGGTTTGCCTAATGGATTTGAATCACTAACCTTTGACAATTTAAAACTCGCACTTGGCCCTTCATTGCGATTGGTTTCTCAACCCTTGGCAAGCTTCGAAACCAATGGATTCCTTTTCTTGAATGGCCCTTTTGACGAGACTCTTGACGTTAGCGGAGTTATTAAACTTGATAGTGGCTACGTTAATCTCTTTACGACTACTTTTAATCTTGATCAAAGTGAACCTAATGTAGCCGTATTTGTACCATCTATGGGCTTGGTTCCATATGTTGACGTGACTTTAAATAGCCGCGTTCCAGATAATATTAGAGACGTAAGTAATTTTTCCTCTAATGGCATGGCATCATTTGGTATTGGAGGATCTCGTTTCGTAAATGTCGAAGTGACGGCTTCTGGACCTGCAGACCGCATTAGTGAAAATTTTCAATTGAGAAGTACTCCATCTTTGGGAAGAAGTGAGTTGATAGGACTTTTAGGAGGTAATTCTCTAGCAAATCTAATAAGTAGTGGAGGTAATAGTGATGTGCTCGCGAGCTTTTTGAATAGATCTTTTGCTTCGTATCTTCAAGGCAATATCAATGGTTTTTTAAGTGATAGGCTTCAATTATCATTGTATCCGGCATATATAAATGGATCAGATTCAGATGAAGATACAAGTGATAGTAGTTCTTCAAGTACTGATCAGGAAGATACTAATCTGCTTGGTCAACAGGCATGGGTGACAGAAATAGGAGTTGACCTTAACGATAAAATTAATTTCTCAGTACAGGCTGCTCCTAACCGACAAGATATTCCACCGAAAGGAAATATTACTTTTCAAATGAATCCCAACGTAGGTCTACTTGGCTCGTTTGATAAGAATGGGAATTGGCAAAGTCAGCTTCAACTCTATTTTAGATATTAAATAAATGAATAGTTGAAAAATGATTTACTAAAAAATGCTCAGTTAGATAGATTTTTATCTTCTTTTATTGCTTGATTAACCATTAAAGGAATATTTTATAGATAGTGACAAATTATCTTTTATTAAATAGTTGATCTAAATCAAATGAGTACAAACTTTTCAGTTCCTGATCCTACCCCCCAGCTAATAAAAGTAGCAGAGAGTGCAAAAGAGGCTTCTATTTCGCTTGGTCAATCCACAAATGAACAACGGTGTGAGGCTTTGACTGAAATGGCAAATGCTTTGAATGATAATGTTGATGAGATATTAAAAGCAAATATTCAAGATCTTGAAAGATCAGAAAAAGAAGGGTTGAATAAATCACTTTTATCAAGACTTCAGTTAACAAAAACTAAACTCAAAGGATGCATTGACGGAGTCCTAAAAGTTTCTAATCTTACAGATCCAATAGGTAAAAGACAACTTCATAGAGAATTGGATGAAAACCTTATTCTTGAGAGAGTGACAGTTCCATTAGGAGTCTTAGGAGTTATATTTGAGTCGAGACCAGATGCATTAATACAAATAGCGTCTCTTGCTGTTCGTTCTGGTAATGGAGCTTTATTAAAAGGAGGAAGTGAAGCAAAAGACACAAATCAAGCAATAATGGAATCTCTTGCGAAGGGGTTAAGAAAATCAAATGTGGGTTCAGGAGCGTTGTCTTTGCTTACTACACGTCAAGAAAGTTTAGGATTGCTTCGTTTAGATAGGTTTGTGAATTTGATAATACCTAGAGGTAGCAATGAGTTGGTTCAATTTATTCAAGAAAATACTCGTATCCCTGTCTTAGGGCATGCTGACGGAATTTGCCATCTATATGTAGATAATTCTGTAGATATTGATAAGGCTATAAGCATATCTTTAGATAGTAAGATTCAATATCCTGCTGCTTGTAACGCAATTGAGACATTATTAATTCATGAAGATGTCGCAGAGATGTTTTTGAAAAAAGGGTTGCCAATTTTTTCTAGAGAAGGGGTCACTCTTAAGGGAGATACAAAGAGTCAATCTTTGGGGGTTGAAAATAAGGCTGATGAAGCAGACTGGTCTAAAGAATATCTTGATTTAATTCTTTCAATAAAAATTGTTCGTAATGTAGACGAAGCTATTGAACATATTCGTAAATATAGCTCTCGTCATACTGAGGCGATAGTTACTGATGACAAGGAAGTTGCTGAAAAATTTTTAAGCTCGGTTGATAGTGCAGGTGTTTACCATAATTGCTCTACTCGTTTTGCTGATGGTTTCAGATATGGGTTTGGAGCTGAAGTTGGGATAAGTACTCAGACTCTTCCACCAAGAGGACCAGTTGGATTGGAAGGCTTAGTTACCTATCGCTATTATCTCAGAGGAGATGGTGATCTAGTTAAGGATTTCGCTTCTGGAGATAGAAGTTTTTCTCATGTTGACTTAACATTATGAGTCAATTTAATAATTTAAGCGCAATTCATATAAAAGATATAAATCTATGGGCCCATGTAGGTGTTTTAGAAAGTGAGCGAGTACATGGCCAAAGTTTTCTTCTTGACATAAGTTTTTGGTTGGATTTGGATGAGTCATCCAAATTTGATCAATTAGATAAATCAATAGACTATAGTGAAGCAATTAAAGCTGTTAGAAAACTTTCGTTTGAAATCAAATGCTTAACGATTGAATATTTCAGTGATCAAATTTTAAATGTTCTTGAGTCTCTATATGGTCCAGTTCCAATTCATATTCTGCTGAAAAAATGCTCACCACCTATAGATGGATTTACTGGAAATGTTCTAATCGAAAAGAAAAGGAATTTCTTATTTCCTATTAATTAATTGGATAAAAACAAAAGACCAATTTTTCTTATTCATGGTTTGTGGAACAATCCTAAATTATTTGAAAAATTAATTAAAAAAATTAAAGAAGATGATTATGAATTGTATAGACCACATTTGCCTCACAAGTACGGGAAAACATCTCTTAGGCGTTTAGCTCGAGATCTTGATTTTAAGATTAAGGAATTAGTGGGATCTGAAATCGAAATTGATATTGTTGGTTTCTCAATGGGTGGATTAATTAGTAGGTTTTGGTTACAAAATCATGATGGCTTTTTAAGAACTAAACGTTTTTTTAGTATTGGCACTCCTCATTTTGGTACCTACACAGCTCAAATGATCCCTTCATCCTTGATGCCAGGTATTGCAGAGATGAAAAGAGGAAGTAATTTATTATCTCAATTAAATAATGACTTGACTTCTCTAGAAAAGATTGAATGTACTAGCTTTTTTACAAAATGGGACTTGATGTCATTCCCAGGGTGGCAAGCAAAACTTTCTATTGGTGATTCTTATCACTTACCTGTGTTGACACATAAAGAATTGATAACAAATTCTAGTTCTCTAGATATTTTAGTCAAAAAGATTTTTATTAATAGCTAATTAAGACCACTATGTCTTATTAGGGCATCAGTAGAGGGATGTCTTCCTCTAAATTGTTTGAAAACCTTATTGGGTGAACGACTACCGCCAAGACTAAGAATTGAATCGCGATATTTTTTACCAATCTTTCGAACTTCATCCTGATTGGCAAGACCTGCCTCTTCAAATGCTGCAAAGGCATCAGCACTGAGTACCTCAGCCCATTTATAAGAGTAGTAACCCGCTGCATAGCCACCAGCAAAAATATGACTGAAGGCACAGAGAAATTGATCTTCTGGAATTGGATCCATCACTGTCGTGTTTTTTGCGATTTCTCGTCGTAACTCATCTGGGGAAATTTTTATATCTTTACTCCATTGACTATGGAGTTTTAGATCAGTAAGAGCAAAATGTATTTGCCTTAAAGTCGAAAGCCCAGAATTAAATGTTCTGCTTAGCCTCAATTTATTTATTTCTGATTCTGGTAATGGCTCTTTCGTTTTCCAATGTATTGCTATATCAGAAATTGTTTGATCCTCTAAGCACCAATTTTCCATAAATTGGCTTGCTAATTCGACAGCATCCCATTCAACGTTATTAATACCAGCTGCTTGAGGGTAATCTACAGTTGTCAGCATATGTTGTAGTCCATGACCAAATTCATGGAAGAGAGTTTCTACTTCTTCGAAACTCATCAGGCTGGGTTTGTCCGCAATAGGAGGTGTTTGATTGCAGACTAAATAGGCTACTGGGAGAACAATATCATTTTTCGTCTTTTGATTTCGGCATAAACATTCATCCATCCATGCACCTCCTCTTTTTGTAGCAGGACGACTGAAGGGATCTAGATAGAAAGATGCAATTTTCTGGCCTTCTATATTTTTAACATTGAAGAAACGAACATCTTCATGCCATGAAGGAGCTGTATTACTTTCTTCTTCAATGTTAATTTCAAAAAGTCTTTTGCACAAGTTGAATAGACCATTAAGAACTTGATCTAAAGGAAACCATGGCCTGAGTTTCTCTTGGTCGAGATCGTATTTTTCTTTGCGTAGAACTTCAGCCCAAAAACTTACATCCCATGGAGACAGCTCAAAATCTTCGTTTTCTCCATTTCTTTTGGCACACTCACGAAGATGTATAAGTTCTTTTTCAGCATGAGGCATTGCAGCCAATCTCAATTCCTCTAGTAACATCTCAACTGCATTTTCACTATCCGCCATCTTTGTGGCCAAACTAATTTCACACCAGTTTTTATATCCCAATAGTTTTGCCTGTTTGTTTCTGAGATCTAAAATTTCTTCAATTATTTTTTTGTTACTAATCTCTCCATCGCTAGCTCTGCTTACAAAGGCTCTATAAACTTTTTCTCTGAGACGTCTATCTTTTGCATAAGTTTGAAAAGGAATGTACCTAGGCATATCTAAGCCAACTCTCCATGGGCCATTGGATGCTGATGGATTATTACCTTCTTCATCTTTGTCACCAGACTCCTTTGCCGCAAGAGCCAATGTTTCAAGTGCTCTTTCAGGAAGACCTTCGACTTCTGACTTGTTTTTTAATAAAAGACTCCAATTCTTAGTCGCATCTAATACATTGTTGCTAAAAGTAGTTGATAATTCAGCTAATCGTTCACTGCGAGAATTAAATAGTGCTTTTTCATTAGCTTCTAAACCAATTCCTTTGTTTCTCATCGTTATTAATTCTGTCTCAATTATTCTGATTTGTGTTTCATCCTTTATGTTCCCATGCTCTTTCAAATTTGAGAGCGCCTTAAAAATGACTTCGTTTTGAGCAAGTTGATTACTAAATCTAACGATTGTAGGTTGCTGACTTGAATGAACCTCACGTAATTCGGAGGAATTGCATACTGCATTCAGATGACTTACAACTCCCCAGCTCCACCTGAGCTTTTCACCAATATCATAAAGCTGAGGCATTACATCTTCCCAACTTAGAGAGCTTTTGGTTGGTAATTGTTTTTTGAGCTGTTCTTCTAGTTTATTTAATTCTTCATTTAATTCTTTTATCAGTTTGGGTATATTTTCAGTTATTTCGTCAGGGGTGATTTTATCGTAATCAGGAAGACCTTCACCTTTTAATAGTGCTGTTGGCTTAATTGAAGACATTTTTTAGATTCAAAAACTAACTGATTGGTACAAGGTTATTGGTAATTAATGATTGTGCGAGAGCATTTGTTGATACCTCATATAAATCAATAGCTATCCTTGGCCAAAAACCTATTACTAGTGTAGGAACCAAGAGGCTTAAACCTATCGAAAGCTCTCTCGCATCCATTTCTTTTACTATCGATAAAGCAGGTATTCTTGGGCCAAAGAATACTCTTCTACACATTGAAAGAAGGTAGATAGGAGTTAAGACAAGTCCAATAGCTGCTAAAAGGATTGTTATTGCTCTAAATAACGAAGTGAATCCTTCTTGACTAGTTATGCCTAGAAAAACTGTGATTTCACTTATAAACCCACTCATCCCTGGTAAGGCAAGTGATGCTAAAGAACTGGCCAAGAAGAATGCAAAGGTAATTGGCAAAGCCTTTGCAAGACCGCCCATATTTGGGATTGAAAGAGTATTGGTTCTTTCATAAAAACTTCCAGTAACAAAAAACATTGCAGCAGCAATCAGTCCATGGCTAATCATTTGGAGCATCGCTCCACTGATTCCAAGTGCATTAACTGCACCAATTCCAACAAGAACAAAACCCATATGACTTACAGAACTGCAGGCTATGCGCCTTTTTACATTGTCTTGAGCAAAAGCATTTAAAGCACCATAAATAATATTTACTATCCCAATGATGATTAATGCTGGGGCGAGTATTAAATGAGTATCCGGTAAAATTTGGACGTTAAATCTAATGAGAGCGTAACCTCCCATTTTTAATAAAACACCAGCTAATAACATTGAAACCGGAGCATTTGCTTCCCCATGAGCATCTGGTAGCCAGGTATGAAGTGGAAAGATAGGAAGCTTTACTCCAAAACCAATTAAAAAACCTAGATAACAAAATATCCCAAAATTACCAGTAAAAGATTTGGATGCGATTTCACTTAAATTAAAGGTAAATTGATCTCCAGAAAGAGCTAAAGCAAGCCCACTAATTAATATTAAAAGGGAAGCTAGAGCTGTATAAAGGATAAATTTTGTTGCTGCATATAGTTTTCTTTTCCCTCCCCAGATTGCAATCAGTAGATAGACAGGAACAAGTTCAAGCTCCCAAGCTAAAAAGAATAGTAAGAAATCTTGTGATAGGAAAACTAAAGCTTGGGCTGAAGCTTGAATTAGTAACAAAGCAAAGTAAAGCCTTGTTTTTTGTTTTACTTTCCAACTTGCGGCTGCGGACAAAAAAGTTATTAGACCACTTAGAACTACTAGCGGTGCAGATATACCATCTACACCTAATGACCATTCGAGTCCTATGGAAGGAAGCCATTGAAGTCTTTCAACTAACTGGAGATTTTCGCTACTTGGATCAAACAAATTGGCAAAAGCCAATACAATTATTAGAAAATCGGCTAATAAAATAACTAGGGCTATATTTCTTGGCAGATTAGAGTTTTTACTATCTTGCGTTGGGAGGAAAGGCATTATCAATGCTCCAACTATGGGAAGGAGCACAATGAGTGAAAGCCATGGAAATACTGTCTGAGAATCAATACTCATAGGCAGATTGGCATCCATAATTTGGGGCAAGTCAGCCATAAAGCTATCAGTTTTTGTTCGTTTTCATGAGTAGAACTACCCAAAGGTGTTTGAAATACATTCGCTCCCTCTGAGTTGGAGGCTCATTAAAGGAGCACGACTTGCTACACCAGCAGCTTCCCAGGCTTTGACCATTGCGACACTGACTTCTCGGCCTTTAGTCGCTTTGCACAAGGCAAGAATGCTTGGACCTGCTCCACTAATTGCACATCCTAAAGCTCCGGCAGCCTTTGCTGCTTCTCTTACCTCTAACCCTCCTTTGATCAATCCCCATCTGTATGGTTCATGAAGCTTGTCATGCATGCCATCTGCAATTAGATCCTCATTTCCAGTCCTTAGTCCTTGAAGCAGAAGCGTGAGGGCTCCTAAATTGATTACTGCATCATTTACTGGAATGTTTTCTGGCATGACACGCCTTGCTTCGCTGGTACTAAGGCGAATAGATGGGATTGCAACTACTGCTTTTATTGATTGATCCCAATCACAGCGGACTACGCGCCATCTGTCGTTCGCAGTTTTAGCTGTTACGCAAAGACCTCCTATTAGAGACGGAACAACATTGTCTGGATGACCTTCTATATCTATTGCCAGCTCCAATAATTTTTCCTTAGGCAAAGGATATCCAGCAAGTGCATTTGCTCCAACTAATCCTGCCACAATTGCTGTAGCACTGCTTCCAAGCCCTCTTGCAGGAGGCACAGCTAATTTTACTCTTGCTTCAAGAGCGACTGGCTCTACACCTGCAGTTCTCCAAACTCTTTGCGCGGCTCGATAAAAAAGATTCTCAGGGCCGCCTCTTAAATGATTACCTTCAGTACTTTCCATTATTAATTCAAACCTTTCAGCATTACCCTCAATCCTTTTAATAGTGAACTGATTGGAAAGATCTAATGCTGCACCAAGGCAATCAAACCCTGGACCAATATTGGCTGTAGTAGAAGGAACTTCTACTACGACAGTTTGTCCTATTTTTGGCGGCCCCATGTTTTTATCCTTTAGCTAAGTCTCCCATTTGATTCGGCACTTAAGCGTGCTCTGCAAGCTGAACTGAATAATGTCGCTTCTGGATCTTTAAGAACAATCAATGGGATTTCCTTTAAATAAGATTGAAAACGACCCTTATTACTAAATGCATTTAGGAAGTTAAAAGAGTTTATTCCATCGAGGTTTTTTGCGGCTGTTCCACCTGAAATCCATAACCCTGAAGAGCAAAGTTCTTGTAAAGCAAGGTCTCCAGCTGCAGATCCATAAGCATTTAGCCAGAATTGCAAAGCTTCAGACATTAATTTGTCTCCGTTATTTGCTTTTTCCCAAACAAGTGCGGGTAAATCTGGTAAATCTGTGCAAGCTGATTTGTCACTATCCATTTTTTTTAAAGTTTCCTGAAGTGGGTGGTTTTCATTTAATGGATCATCCAATTTCCATCTCGCAATCATTCCAAGGCCTGTCCCACTGACTATTCTTTCAATTGATACTCTTTGAATAGTGAGCTTCTTTTTTAGCCATTTGACTAATTCCCATTCGTTTTCTGTTCTTGGGGAAAATTCCCGATGACCTCCTTCACTAGGAAATATAAAAATGTTTTTAGGTGTAATTAATCCTCTGGACATTCCTAAACCAGTACCGGCTCCGATAATTGCAACTAATTCTTGGTTGGTTTTGGTCTCTGAATTTAATGTTCCTTGGATTACTTCATATTGGTCATTTTTGAAAAATGGAATCCCATATATTAAAACTGAGAAATCATTTATTAATTCAATATTATTTATTTTTGAAAGCTGAGATAATTCTTCTGTTTCTATATCCCAGCCTAGATTTGTAATCGTAACTTTCTGTTCTTTTATTGGGCCTGCTACTCCAATACATCCATATTCAGGGAGTGATATATGATCTGGTAAATGTTTGAAAAAATCTTCAAATATTGAGTAAAAAGATTCCCAGTCTGAAGAAATATAGTATTTTTCAAATAATTTTTTTGGATAGTTCTCGTTTGAATAAACAGCTAATATAGTTTTTGTCCCTCCAAGGTCTCCAGCAAGTAAATTCATTATTTATGAAATTTCTTTAATTATTATTTACTCTCAACCAAACTCTTTTTGCTGATTGATTCATCCATTATAAGTTTGAACTTATCCAAAGTCATTTTACCAAGATCTTTTCCCTCACGTGTTCTTACCGAGATTTCATTATTCTCTTCTTCTTTATCTCCAATAATTATCAAGAAAGGTATTCTTTGCATTGTATGCTCTCTTATCTTAAATCCCACTTTCTCATTCCTTGTGTCAACAGAAGCTCTAAAACCATATTTTATTAATTTAGATTTAGTATCCAAGCATGCATCATTATTTCTGTCAGTTATCCCCATTACTACGATTTGAAGTGGGCATAACCATATGGGTAAGTTCCCAGAATAGTTCTCAATTAAAATACCAATAAATCTCTCAAATGAACCTAAAATTGCTCTATGCAACATGACAGGGGGTTGTTTCTTCCCATCAACATCTATGTAGCTTGAATTTAGCCTTTCAGGCATTGAGAAATCTACTTGAATTGTCCCACATTGCCAGACTCTGTTAAGACAATCTTTGAGGGAGAATTCAATTTTTGGACCATAGAAAGCCCCTTCTCCAGGCAGTAAAGACCAATCTAATCCTTTTGAATCTAGAGCATCTGAAAGCGCTTTTTCTGATTTGTCCCATACATCATCGCTTCCAACTCTTTTCTCTGGTCTTGTTGAGAGTTTAATAAGAATTGAATTGAAACCAAAGGCTTTATAGACTTCAAAAACAAGATCAATAAAGCTTTGAACTTCTTCTTGTATTTGTTCATTAGTGCAGAAAATATGTCCATCATCTTGAACAAAGTTTCTTACTCTCATTAATCCATGTAGAGCTCCAGATGGTTCATTCCTATGACAAGATCCAAACTCTGAAAGTCTTATTGGAAGATCACGATAGCTTTTTAAACCTTGATTAAATACTTGTACATGACATGGACAATTCATTGGTTTTATAGCATATTCTTTATTCTCAGATGTAGTAGTAAACATGTCCTCCTTAAATTTATCCCAATGTCCAGATTTCTCCCATAAACTTCTACAAACTATCTGAGGTGATTTTAATTCTTGATAATCATATTTTGAAATCGTTTCCCGAATAAAATCTTGTAAAACTCTATAAATAGTCCAACCATTTGGATGCCAGAAAATCATTCCTGGTGCTTCTTCTTGAAAGTGGAAAAGTGATAGTTTTTTACCCAACTTTCTATGATCTCTTTTTTCTGCTTCTTCAATTCTATTAATGTATTCTTTTAATTCTTTAGAATTCTTCCAAGCTGTTCCATATATTCTTTGAAGCATTTCATTGTTAGAATCTCCTCGCCAATATGCACCAGAAACTTTCATTAATTTAAAAGCTCTTAGATGCCTTGTGTTTGGGACGTGAGGTCCTCTGCACATATCAATATATTCTTCATGTTTATATAGTTTTATAATTTCATCTTTCGGTATATTTTTAATTATATCTAGCTTGAATACTTCACCTCTTTCTGAGAAAACTTGTGTTGCTTTTGCAGGAGAAACGACTTCTACATCTACATTATAATCTTTATTTATAAGTTCTTTTATCCTTTTTTCAATCTTCTCCAAATCTACTGGAGTAAATGTATCTTTGTATGAAATATCATAATAAAAACCATCCTCAATGACAGGGCCAATTGCCATTTTGGCCTCAGGATATAGCTGCTTTACTGCGTGACCGAGAAGGTGAGCGAATGAATGTCTAATAATTTCTAAACCTTCATTATCCTTTGATGTGATTATTTGTATTTCGGCATCATTTGTAATTGGAATACATGTATCCAAAAGATTACCGTTGACTCTTCCCGCTAGTGCTGCTTTTGCTAAACCAGGACCAATATCTGTGGCTATTTTTTCAATGGTTACTGATGATTCATAGTTCTTTTCACTACCATCAGGTAAAGTAATTATTGGCATAATCGTCTATAGAGTTGAATAAAATCCTAGAGCTTCTTTGACTCTATTTAATGTTAACTTAGAAACCTCCTCGGCAGTAAGTTTGCCTTTATTTAGTATTCTTTTTAACTCTTCTGGATCATTCATTAGTTCTTTATACTTTTCTTGAATAGGTTTGAGAACGTTAATCATTGCCTCTGTAAATTCTGGTTTGAATTTACCCCAGCCCATTTCTGCACAATACTCTGCTGCTTTTTCTCTCCCTAGGCCAGAAATTATTGAATAAATTGTTAAAAGATTATCAGCTTCAGGTCTTGAAGGATTCCCGAACTCTAATCCTAATTCTGAGTCTGTTTTTGCACGTTTTATTTTTTTAGTAATTACATCTGGACTATCTAATAAAGTAATCCTACTATTTTCATTTGGGTCGCTTTTACTCATTTTCTTTGTTCCGTCTGTCAGGCTCATGACTTTGGAACACTCTTTTAAAATTAAAGGATTTGGAACTTTGAGTATTGGATTTTCTTTTGTTCCGAATTTTGAATTAACTCGTTGAGAAGCAATATCTCTAGCAAGCTCTAGATGCTGCTTTTGATCTTCTCCAACAGGAACCAAATCAGCATCATAGAGAAGAATATCCGCTGCCATAAGGACTGGATAATCTAATAATCCAATAGACACATTGTCACCTTGTTTAATTGACTTTTCCTTGAACTGAATCATTCTCTCCATCCAGTTTAAAGGAGTTAAGCAATTTAATATCCAGCAAAGCTCGCTATGGGCGCTTATCTGACTTTGAATAAATATCGAGCATTTTTCAGGATTCATCCCACAAGCGATGTACAAAGCCGCTGTAGATAAAGAATTTTGATGAAGAGATGTTGGGTCATGCGGAGTGGTTATCGCATGAAGATCAACAACACAGACAAATGTTTCGTAATTTTCTTGTAATTGAACCCAATTTCTTATTGCTCCAAGCCAATTACCAATATGAACGTCTCCTGTGGGTTGAACGCCTGATAAGACTCGTTTCTGATTCACTTATCCCTGCTCGCTTGTATTTGTGGAATCATCTTCAATTGAACTTGATTCTGCTGCTTGATCATTATCTTTTTCTTCAGAACCTTGAGCAACATTATTTGCCTGATCAGTATCAGCGACCTCTTTTTCTTTAACTGGTTTTTCTGGTCTTGCAAAAGGGTTGGGTTTTGTGTTGACTGAGTTGTTATTTTCACCGTTATAGTTACCCCTGTTACCCCTGCCTCTTCTTTGGTCATTGGCGGGCGCCTGAGACTTATATTCGTTGACTAAACTTTCAAGGCTTCCATCTTCAAGCATTTGGGCAAGAGTTCTTACTGAGAAACCTAGAACAGCGACAGTAGATCGAAGATTAAAGGCTTCTTGTAATGATCTAGCTGCTCGCATTTCATTATCACTTAAGCGAATACGAAAGCCTCCCTCTCTATTGTTAGGACCTCGGCCACCTCTGAAATTATTACGACCATTTTGTCTTTGGTTTTGGAAATCGCCACCACCTGACTGATTATTGGTGTAAGAGTCACCCATGAACATATTTGCCAATAGGGGCAAGTGTGACGCATAGCCGGTACTTTTGCGACATATTTGAATATCTTGATTAGCACTTTCACATCTAATGATATTGATCCCAGCGGAATGATTTGATTTCTTTAGGCATAAATTTTTCTTCTTAAAAACGTAAAACCTTCTTTCTTTGCGGTTATTAAGGGAAAATTTGCTTTAAAATGAAAGTTAGCTAAGAAGAAACTGTATTTATTGAAATCGTGGAAAATCATTCATTAACAAAATCTCCTCTTTCCTTGCCTTCTTTTTCGATTCCGAAAATTAGTCTTTTTATTGGGCTAACTATCACAGGTCAATGGGTTTTGAGTGATGTAGCGCATATCCCTGGGGGTGGACTTGGATTGCTATTAGGACTTGCTTGTATTTTTTATTTTTTAAAACCAGGAAAGGTTTCATTTGATGCTCCCTCTACTGTTCAAGGATGGGTAAGAAGATGTCATGACGTTTTAGAGAATTTTGAGTACTTACTTGAGGATGGAGAGCAAAGTGAAAGAAAAAAAGAAAGAATTAATTCCTTGCAAAAAATAATTGATAGAAGCGAAGATCAAAACATTGGTTTCTTGAAAACAAAAGGCGTAAAATTACCCGATAAGGATCAATTGGAAAAAGTTTTAGGAATAAAAAATCAAATAAAAGTTTCTTTTCCACCAGCTCTACCGGTAAGAGATCGAAATTGGATTTTGCCAGATTTAATCCAAGAACAAGATTTTATTGTTTATTCTTTGGCACTTCCAATGAGCGCAGCTGATCTTTTGTGGATTAAAAATATCCCTACAGATCAACCAGCCTGGCTAATGGTTGCTAGTAAAGAATCTACTGATTGGTCTGATGAGCGAAATGCATTAGAGGCTCAATTACCAGATAGATGGACCAACAGAGTGCTGAAATGGGATGGATCTCAAACAGAAATGGCAACGGTTCTTTCTCCAATTAAGAAACTTCTTGAAAATCCAAAGAAGAATACAGACATTACTAAGCAAAGACTTTTGTCTCGATTGCATACTTCTTGGCAAAAAGATTTAGAAAAATTAAGAAGAGAAAAATTCAAGGTTATTCAAACAAGATCACAGTGGATAGTTGCTGGTATCGTTTTCGCTTCCCCTGTCGCCTCAACTGATTTGCTTGCAATTGCAGTTGTTAATGGCTTAATGATCAAAGAAATGTCGAAAATATGGTCATCTAAAATGAAGCCAGAATTACTTGAGGCAGTCTCACGACAACTAGCAATGGCTGCAATTGCACAAGGAGTGGTCGAATGGAGTGGACAGTCCTTGTTGAGCTTGGCAAAGCTTGATGGCTCCTCTTGGGTAGCGGCTGGAACAATTCAGGCCTTGAGTGCTGCTTATTTAACAAGAGTGGTTGGAAGATCAATGGCTGATTGGATGGCTCTCAATAATGGAGTAACTCAACCTGATTTAGAACTTATTAAGCAACAAGCTCCTCAACTAGTATCAAAAGCTGCTGAGCTGGAAAGAGTTGATTGGGTGGCTTTTTTAAAGCAATCAAAAGAATGGATTCAGTCTCAATCTATTAATTACAAAGTTAAATCAGTTTAAGTTTATAACTGTTATTCTGGTATATCTTTGACTTATATTTAGATAAAACATTAATATTTTCTAATCTCAAATATATGTTTACCAAAAAGGTTTTTTCTGAGTATATTTTTAAGAAAAAAAAGATAATTAGTTTATCTTTTTTTCTTGCTTTAAATATTTTATTCCTGACAGGATGTGTAAATAAAAACACTTATGGACCAAGCAATGATAAGCCTTTCGTTTTAACTACTTTTACAATTTTGGCCGATCTTGCTAGAAATGTTGCTGGGGATAGACTTCTAGTTGAATCAATAACCAAACCAGGAGCAGAAATTCATAGTTATCAATTTACACCTAGTGATATTGTAAAAACTAAAGGAGCAAAATTGATTATTGAAAATGGTTTAGGTCTTGAAGCATGGTTTTCGAAATTTATGAGTAGTACCGGTGATATTCCCAAGGTGAAATTAACTGAGGGGATAAAGCCATTATTGATAGAAGGTGATGCTTATGCAGGCAGGCCAAATCCTCATGCCTGGATGTCACCCAAAAGAGCTATGAATTATGTAGATAAAATAGTCGATGCTTTTATCGAAATCGATCCTGATGGAGCTCTTGAATATTCATCTAACGCTTCAACCTATAAAGCTAAACTTGAATCACTTGATAAAGAGCTAAGGGATTCTTTATCCTCTATTCCGAAGAGAAGAAGATTTTTGGTGACATGTGAAGGAGCCTTTACTTATCTGGCCCGTGATTACGGAATGAAAGAGGCATATTTGTGGCCAGTTAATGCTGAAAGTCAAGTAACCCCAAGGAGAATGGTGAATCTAATAAAAAAAATCAAAGAAAATGAAGTCCCAACAATTTTTTGCGAAAGTACTGTGAGTGCTGAAGCACAAATGGAAGTTGCGAAATCAAGTGGAGCTGTTTTTGGTGGAACTTTCTACGTTGATTCACTCTCAGATCTAAATGGTCCTGCTCCTACCTATATAGATTTACTAAGGCACAATGTTCGATTAATTACTAAGGGCCTATCCATTTCAGAAGTGAAAAAATAATGAATCCAATTTTTAAAAGCCATGAGAAAGATTTTATGCGTATTGAGGCAGATCAAGTTTGTGTTGACTACAACGGTACAGTTGCTCTCTATGACGCAAGTTTAAATTTAAAGGCTGGATCTATCTGTGGTCTTGTGGGGATGAATGGTGCAGGAAAATCAACTTTTTTCAAGGCTCTGATGGGTTTTGTTAGACCTTCAAGGGGAAAAATCAGGATCAATGGTATTAAGGTTAATCAAGCCCAGAAGGAGCAATCGGTTGCATATGTTCCACAAAACGAAGGGATAGATTATTCATTCCCCGTGAGCGTTTGGGATGTTGTGATGATGGGGAGATATGGCGCTATGAATATTTTCCGAATACCAAGAGAATCAGATAGAAGAGCCGTTGTTCATGCCCTTGAAAGAGTTGATCTATTGGATCTCAGAGATAGACCAATAGGATCTTTATCAGGAGGGCAACGCAAAAGAGCTTTTCTCGCAAGAGCAATTGCTCAGCGGGCATCCGTACTTCTTTTAGACGAGCCTTTTTCGGGTGTTGATGTACCTACTGAAAAGCTTATGGCTGAGCTATTTCTTCAGTTTCGACAAGAAGGACACACTATTTTGATATCTACTCATGATTTGAATCATGTTAGGGATTTTTGTGATTTTGTTGTCCTTATCAATAAGACTGTTCTTGCTTATGGTGAAACCTCGGAAGTTTTTACTTCGGAAAATCTAAATAAAACATTTGGAGGAATTCCACCAAATCCTTTATCAGGGCCGACTTCAAGTAAAGATTTTGTAAATGAGTGAATTTCTAATTTCCATTACGCCAATTGATTGGCTATTGGATCCATTAACTCATGACTTCATGAGAAGAGCTTTAATGGTTAGCGCATTAGTGGGAGGTGTTTGTGGACTTTTATCTTGTTATATGACCTTAAAAGGTTGGGCATTAATGGGTGACGCGGTTTCCCATGCGGTTATGCCAGGGGTGGTTGTTGCTTATGCATTAGGGCTCCCTTTTTCCTTAGGTGCTTTTGTTTTTGGAGTTGGTTCAGTTGCTTTGATTGGATTTGTTAAACAGAAATCTAGAATTAAAGAAGATACAGTAATAGGACTTGTTTTTACTGGTTTTTTTGCATTAGGCCTTGTATTGGTATCAAAAATCAAAAGTAATATTGATCTAATGCAAATACTTTTTGGAAGTCCTCTAGGAATCTCTCGTTCAGATGTTAACCAGACTTTAATAATTTCGTTTATTGTTATATCTATTTTGCTAATATTTAGAAAAGATTTAATGCTTTATTGTTTTGATGCTAAGCATGCTAGATCTATAGGAATTAATACAGGTATACTTCATTATTTATTATTAACTTTATTATCTTTATCAGCAGTAGTTGGTTTGCAAACGGTTGGTATTATTCTTGTAGTAGCAATGCTTATTACGCCTGGTGCTACAGCATACTTGCTAACTGATCGTTTTGATCAAATGACTTTATTAGCAGTTATTAGCAGCTCATTCTCAAGCATTCTGGGTGTCTATATAAGTTATTGGTCCGATATTGAAACAGGTGGATCTATCGTTTTAGTTCAAACATTAATATTTCTAATAGCATTTTTATTCGCTCCAAGATATGGAATATTTAAAAAACAAACTTTTATAAATAATAATTAAATTAACTGAACGATGAGTAACCTTTCTACTAAACAAAAATGGAGTTGGTGGCCACTTTTACCGCTCTATCCTTATGGCAGAAAAAGAACAATATTCAGGGAATTAGTTCCTGATCAGATTTGGAGTTTTGAACAACTTCAGGGGATTTATTATGTTGCTGTTCCAGTAAGGCTATTGGTTGTAAGAGTAAAGAATGGATTGATGATAATTAACCCTATCCCTCCTACCGAAGAATTGCTAAGGGACATAGATGTAATTGTGAAAAAAATCGGTCCCGTAAAAACAATTGTTTTACCAACGGCCTCTGGTTTGGAACATAAAATTGCTCTTCCTGCTTTAGCTAGAGCCTTTCCCGATTCAAAAATATGGGTTTGTCCAGGGCAATGGAGTTTCCCATTTCAGTTGCCTTTTGATTGGTTGGGAATTCCATCTAAAAGAACAAATATCTTATTGGCTGATGGAATCCCTCATAGTGATAGTTGTGACTGGATATCATTGGGACCAATTGATATTGGTCTAGGACGCTTCCAAGAAATATCTTGTTTTCATAAACCATCAAAATCTTTATTGGTTACTGATGCACTTGTGGGGATTGAAGAAACTCCTCCAGAGCTATTTGATTTAGACCCTACCCCTTTATTGTTTCATGCTAGAGAGAAGGGGGCTGAAGAGCTTATTGATACGCCAATTGCAAGAAGAAAAGGATGGCTTCGTTTAGTTCTTTTTGCCTCCTACTTAAGACCAGAAAAGTTAGTGATCCCCAAAATAAAAGAAATTTTTGGAAACGCTTTTAAACCAAACTTAAGAAATAAAAGAGCACATTTTGGTATATATCCTTTTTCTTGGCAGAAAGGCTGGGAGTTGTCTGCTAAAAAACTTGTTGGAAAAAACACTCCTCTCATACAAATTGCTCCTGTAATAGAAAGGCTTGTCTTTCCTAGAGGACAAAAAGCTTTAATAACTTGGTTGAATAAAGTTGAATCCTTACAAAATATTTCTTGGCTAATATCTGCTCACTACAGTGGGAAAGTTAAATTCTCAAGGTATGAAATAAAAGCTTTAAAAAATAAAATTAAAAAACAAGATTGGGCTAATAGCAAAGGTGATTTTGGCTTCTTAGGTTGGTTAGATCAAAAATTATTGAAAATCGGAGTAGTCCCTAGAGACCCTCTTAAAAAGTTTATTGACTAAATTTTATCTGGGTCGACTGACATTTCCTCATCGGACAAAAGTGTTTCCTCTAATTGTTTCCTTTGCTCCATTTGTCTAAGGAAATAACCTGTCATCATCGCAGAAGCTAATAAACTAGCCAAATTATCCTTGCTAGAAGTTACTTTTACCTCAAACTGCTCTCCAGGAAGCATTCCAAGTAAACCTTGAACGTTGTGTCGGATTATTTCTTGAATTTCAGGGCTGGCAGATTTTGCGACTCTTTGCAAAACGTCAGCAGGTTGATCTTGTAAGTACTGAATTAGAGCATTTGCCTCATGACCCTCATTATTGTCTGTAGCTAAAAATTCAGGATTAAACATCCAGTTTTTTACGTGTAATTACACAATATCGCAAAACGTACTCCAAAAAAATTTAATTTAGGTTATGGGAACCGAATAGGTCCTATTTTTTTTAATGGCCAATACCTTAGAAACGCCGTACCTATAAGATTTTTTTCTGGGAGAGCTCCCCAGATATGAGAGTCTAAACTGTTATTTCGGTTGTCTCCTAAAACCCAAAGTGAATAGTCAGGTACATTTATCGCGTCCATTTCATATTGGATAGGTTCTTTAATCCAAGGTTCATATATTTCTTTTTCATTTCTATATAGTTTCCCATTAATAACTTCTATTTTGTCTCCAGGTAATCCAACGACTCTTTTTATTAGCGCTGAACCATCACTGTAGCCAGCCTCTGTAAGAATTTTTGGAGGTTTGAAAATAACAATCGTATTTAAATTTAAATGTTTATTTAGTTTATTATTCAGTCTTGGGGTTATTTTTTCTATCAATAGTCTGTCTTGAATTTGCAAAGTTGGAATCATTGATCCAGATGGAATCCATCTTGGTTCAACGGCTTGCCATCTTAATAAAAGCGCAATTAGTATCCAAACCAACAATCCTTTCCAGCTATTTTGGTTTTGATTCTTTTTTGATCCAGTAGATGTCATGAATTTTCTGTTTTTTAGTTTCTTGTTGGAAAGTTTTTTACAAAAATCGAAGTAGTTTTTCTTTTGGCAATTCCACTGGCACGTTACAATTTTTTTATTAGCTTAGAGCTCCTTAAAACTCTAGTAGCAAAAGGAGTGAAATATTTTGTACTTTGCCCAGGTAGCAGGTCAGGCCCTCTTGCATTAGCAGCAGCAAGTCTATCGAAAAGAAAAGAATTAACTCTCATAACATCAATTGACGAAAGGTCAGCGGCATTCCTTGCTTTGGGAATAAGTGCAGCGAGTGGACAAGTAAGTTGTGTCATTACAACTTCTGGAAGTGCTGTCGCAAATCTTTTGCCGGCGGCTGTTGAAGCAGATAGGTCATGCCATCCTCTCTTGTTCTTAACTGCAGATAGACCTTTGCGATTAAAAGAATGTGGAGCTAATCAAGCAGTTAATCAACAGGATTTTCTCAAGTCTGTTTGTAGACATTTTGATGAATCTCCAAAAGAAGGGATTCATTTGATTTCTAAAGAGAGACTGAAAACTTTAATTGGAAAATCATTCGAAATGGCTTCCAATACTCCTGGCCCAGTTCATATTAACCTTGCTTATGAAGAGCCCTTGCATCCTTGCGAAATTGATCAGAAAAAAGTTCTTGATGGATGGGGCCTCGAAGGATTTTTAAACGAAAAAAATTCTTCAAATAAAATTGAGGCTGCTAAAAATTCTCCAACTTTAAAATTACCAAAATTAGATCCATTTTCTTCAGGAATAGTTATTGTTGGGCCATGGAGAGGAAAAGCAAAACAACTTTTCTCTTTTAGGTCTGCATTAAAGAAATGGCAAAAATTAACAGGATGGCCAATTATTGCTGATCCACTCTCTGGGGTTGAAAATGATCAAGAGGGTTTAATAAATCACTGGGATCTTTTTTTCTCAACAGGTTTATTTGAAAAAATTAAAGAGATCCAAATTTTACGTCTTGGCCCAATACCACCAAGTAGAGAATTACAAACTTGGCTTAAAAAATCTGGAAAAGTTCAATTACTCATTACTGAGGGAGACTGTCGAAATCTTGATCCAATAGGTGTCTCAACTCAATTTAGTGAGGGGTTTTCTTGTTGGGTTAATAAATCGCTTGAGGGTATTCCTAAAAAGCCAGCAATAGATAAAAAAATTGTTAGTAAGAAGTTGACTAAAGAGCTTGTAAAATATGATTTATTTATACATGATTGGCTTGATAAAAGATTATTCAGAAATGGGTTAATTACTGAACCTGCTTTAGCTAGATTGCTTCCTCGCTTGTTGCCAAATTCTATCCCTGTGATGCTTGCTTCAAGTAGTCCCATAAGAGATTGGTTAAGCTATTCGGGAGAGGGGGCTTTTCTAAGAAGGTGCTTTGGTTTTAGGGGGGCATCAGGAATTGATGGAACTCTCTCAATGGGAATGGGATTATCAATAATTATGGGAAGAATGATATTGGTCACAGGTGATTTAGCACTTCTTCATGACACAAATGGTTGGCTATTTTCAAAGGATAAAAATATTAGTCTAATCGTAATCATGATTGATAACGGAGGGGGGGGGATATTTAATCAATTAAATATTGATAAAATTCAAGAAGGAGATTTTGAAGAAATTTTTCTTATGCCTCAGCAAGTTTGTCATCTTACACTTGCAAAAGCCTATGGATTGAAATATAAGCAAGTTGCTTGCTTGGATGATTTAGAACAAGCAATTGAATGGAGTTTTTCTTTATCAACAAATGTATTAATAAGAGTTTGTACTAACTCTGTTGAAGATCATGCATTGAGAGTAAGTTTACGTGATGACCTAAAAAAAACATTATCTGAGAATTTATCAAGTTTTGACTAATTTAATTTAAACAATGACTTTAAAACCTGTCACACCTAAGAATATCTCTAGAAGAGTTCTCCCAGGGGAAATTATTACCTCATGGGCTGCTGTTGGTGAATACAAAGATATCTTGGTTGACGTAAGTCCGGAAGGAATCGCTCGTGTTGCGATAAATCGACCTGAGAAAAGAAATGCTTTTAGACCTCAAACAATTTCTGAACTTTGTGATGCATTTATAAGAGTAAGAGAGGACCCGAAAATTGGAGTGGTTTTATTTACAGGGGTAGGACCATCCAAAGATGGAAAGTTCGCTTTTTGTTCTGGCGGAGATCAGGCTATACGTGGAAGTGGAGGATACCTTGGCGATGATGGGATCCCACGTTTAAATGTTCTTGATCTGCAACGTATAATTAGGAGCCTTCCAAAAGTAGTTATTGCTCTTGTTCCAGGCTTCGCAATAGGGGGAGGGCATGTTTTACATTTAATTTGTGATTTGAGTTTGGCTGGAGATAATGCAATATTCGGTCAAACAGGACCTAAAGTTGGGAGCTTTGATGCAGGGTTTGGTTCAAATTATTTAGCAAGGGTTGTTGGTCAAAAGAAGGCCAGAGAAATTTGGTTTCTATGCAGGAAATATGGAGCGAAGGAAGCATTGGATATGGGACTAATAAATGCTATCTCACCAATTGATTTGCTCGAGTCAGAAGGAGTGAAATGGGCTAGGGAAATACTTAAAAACAGTCCAACCGCCATAAAGTGTTTGAAATTTTCTTTTAATGCTGATACTGATGGATTAGCAGGTATCCAAGAGCTTGCTGGCCAGGCAACACATCTTTTTTATACGACTGATGAGTCAAAGGAGGGAAGAAATGCTTTCATGGAGAAAAGGGATCCTGATTTCTCCGAATCAAAATGGCTTCCATGATTTTATTTGGTTTATCCAAAAGATAAATCTTTCTTTTTCATGAATTAAATGCGAATACTCTTTGCTGCTGCTGAATGCGCCCCAATGATAAAAGTTGGAGGTATGGGGGATGTTGTTGGATCATTACCTCCTGCGCTTAAAAAACTTGGACATGACGTTCGATTGATAATTCCAGGGTATGGAAAACTATGGACCTTGATGGATATAGCTCCTGAACCTATCTTTCGGGCCAACACAATGGGTGTTGACTTCGCTGTCTTTGAAACAAAGCATCCCTCAAATGGGTTGCCAATTTATTTGGTTGGACATCCATGTTTTGATTCTGAGCGTATTTACGGAGGAGAAGATGAAGATTGGAGATTTACTTTTTTTGCTAGCGCAGTCTCTGAATTCGCATGGAACTCATGGAAACCACAAGTCCTCCATTGTCATGATTGGCATACTGGAATGATTCCAGTTTGGATGCATCAAGACCCCGAAATAAGCACGGTATTTACTATTCATAATCTTAAGTATCAAGGCCCATGGAGATGGAAGCTTGATCAAATAACTTGGTGCCCATGGTATATGCATGGGGACCACACCATGGCATCGGCAATGTTGTATGCCGATAGAGTGAATGCAGTATCTCCTACTTATTCAAGGGAAATTCGAACGTCTGAATATGGAGAGAAATTAGAGGGACTTTTAAATTATATTTCTGGGAAATTACGTGGAATATTAAATGGTGTTGATCTAGATGATTGGAATCCAGCAACGGATAATTCATTGCCAGCTAAATTTAGTGTAGATAATATTTCTGGTAGAGCAGTTAATAAAAGAGTCCTTCAAGAAAGAATGGGACTTGAAGTGAATCCAGACAAATATCTAATGGGTATGGTTGGTAGACTTGTTGATCAAAAAGGTATTGACCTTTTGTTACAAGTAGCTAATAGGCTTCTTTCTTATACTGACTCTCAAATCGTTGTCCTAGGGACAGGAGATCGCTATTTAGAGTCATCTTTATGGCAACTTGCAATCGAGTATCCTGGACGGTTCTCGGTTTTTCTCACTTACGATGATGCATTATCTAGGCTTATTTATGGAGGTGCTGATGCATTCCTAATGCCTAGTCGTTTTGAGCCATGTGGAATCAGTCAACTATTAGCTATGCGTTATGGCGCTATTCCGATCGTTAGGAAAGTAGGTGGTTTAGTTGATACAGTAGAACCTTATAACCCCATGAATGAAACGGGTTCTGGATTTTGCTTTGATCGGTATGAACCAATTGACTTTTATACAGCTTTAGTTCGTTCTTGGGAAGCATATAGACATCAAAAAAGTTGGAAGGAGTTACAAGTAAGAGCAATGTCAAATAAATATAGTTGGGATAGATCCGCGAAGGAATATGAGTTAATGTATAAAGATGTTTGTGGAATTAAGGAGCCTTCTCCTGATGCTGCAGAGGTTGAAAAGTTTTCTTACGGCCAAGAAGCAGACCCTTCAAGGAAAGGAAAAAAATAAAATTATAGGATTTTTGAGTATTTAGATTACTTTGCTTCTGTTCAAATATTTTTATGGAAATCACCTTTAAAGACTTAATTAAATTATGGGGTAAGCCAGAAAATCAAAAGGGAATAGATCCTGATTTACCTGTTGGTCGTATATCTACTGATTCGAGGACAATTGAAAAGGGTGATTTCTTTGTCCCTTTAGTGGGTAATAGATTTGACGGCCATGATTACTTAGACATTGCTTTTGATATTGGCATACAGGCAGCAATAGTTTCTGAACAATTTAATGGTTTGATTCCTACTGACATGCCTTATTGGGTGGTTCCAGATACTCTATACGCTTATCAACAGATAGCATTGCTTCATCGCAGAAATCTAAATCTCCCTGTAGTGGCTGTTACTGGCTCTGTTGGTAAAACAACTACAAGAGAATTGATTCGGGCAATTCTGTATCCTCTTGGTGAAATTGTTTCAAGTAGTGGGAATGAAAATAATGATGTCGGGGTTCCAAAAACTCTGTTAAGAGGTTCGAAAACAGATGCAGCATTTGTTCTTGAAATGGGTATGCGTGGCTCTGGTCAAATTGAACGTCTCTCTCGAGTTGCTGAACCCGATATTGCTGTAATTACAAATGTGGGACAAGCTCATATTGGTCTTCTTGGCAGCAGAGAAAATATTGCAAAAGCTAAGTCCGAAATTACCTCAAACCTAAAATCTGATGGAGTTGTGATTATTCCTTTTGGTGACAACCTCTTAGAAAAAGCTTTATTAGAAAAATGGTCAGGACGTATCGTTCGGGTTGCGATAGAGGGCTTTTCATTGGATTGGTTAGGTTGTAATGATGAGTATTTCGCTTCTCAAGATATTGAGCCAGATTATGTTTCTCAAATTGACATGCAAAATAATTTCATATTTTATGAAGGAAGTAAATTTAAATTGCCCCTAGAAGGAAGACATAATGCTATGAATTTCCTGATGGCATTGACTGTTGCAACTGAATTAGGCCTATCTATAAAGAACCTAGATCAATTAAACATCAATATACCGACTGGAAGGAATAGATTAGTCGATTGTGGGAAATATTTAGTTCTAGATGAGACTTATAATGCATCTCCTGAATCTGTTATGGCATCTTTAGAGTTATTGGTAAGCAAGCCTGGCAGACATTTTGCGGTTTTAGGTACGATGCTTGAGTTGGGTCCTGAGAGTATTTTACTACATCAGAAAGTGCTTCAAAGAGCCGTTGACTTAGGTCTTTCTGGAATAGTGTTTATCTATTGTGGGGAAGAAAATAATTTTATAAAAACGATAATCAGAGAATTACCAAATCATGATGTAGTAAAAACACCACGAGATGCCGCTATTTCATTATTGTCGTGGCTGTCACCTGGAGATAATATTTTGATTAAAGGTAGTCGTAAGTTGGAATTAGAGAAGGTTTTACCTTATTTACAGCAATAATGGAGTCGTTGTATTTAATCAGGTTTTGTTCTAATAATTGTTTTTGCTCTCTCAACGACTAAACTCCTGTCTGGAATATCTTTGCTTATCGTTGAGCCTGCACCAATCGTTACATGTGAACCAATCTTGATGGGTGCAACTAGTACTGAATTTGCACCGGTTTTTGCATAATCATCAATAATTGTTTGATGTTTATTTTTACCATCATAATTCGCTGTAATAGTCCCTGCCCCAAGATTAATATTTTTCCCAAGAGTTGAATCACCTACATAGCTTAAATGATTTATTTTTGTTCCTTCACCAATAAAACTTTTTTTTATTTCTACAAAGTTCCCTATCTTGGAATTTTTACTTATGTTTGATTCTGGCCTTATGTGAGCGAATGGACCAATTGATGTATTCTTTCCAACTGTAGCTTCATTGATGAGTGAATGAATAGCGAAAACATTTTCCGCAAGTGTTGAATTTGTTATGACACTACCTGGTCCTAAATGACATCCATTGCCAATATTGCATTTGCCTCGAAGATGCGTTTGCGGCTCAATAATTACGTCTGTACCAAAGTTCGAATCCTCACTTAGCGAACAGCTGATAGGATCGACAAATGAAACTCCTTTGCTCATCCAAAAGGATTTAAGCTTTTCTTGGATGTACAGCTCACATTCAGACAGTTGAAATCTATCATTAATGCCCTTAATCTCAAATGGGTTATTTACCTCAAAATGCAATGCTTTTTTGAGCAAACTTATAGTGTCTGTTAGATAAAGTTCATTTTGACTATTTTGGTTAGACAATAATTTTATAACATCTAATAATTGTTGCCAATCAAAGCAATATATACCTGCGTTTATCAGTTTATTTTTCCTCTGTTCCTCAGAGCAATCCCTCTCTTCAATGATTTTATTTACTAGTCCTGACTCGTCTGTGAATACTCGTCCATATCCTTTAGGTGAGTCTAAACTTGCAGATAAAAACGTTACACTTGCTTTGCACTCTTTGTGGAATTTTATAAGTGAACCTAGAGTTTCTTCCTCTAGCAGTGGTACATCGCCATTCAATACTAAAAGCTCTCCTTTAAACCCTTTTAACTTTGGTATTAATTTCTGGATTGCATGTCCAGTTCCATTTTGAGGTTGCTGAAGAACAAAATCTAAGTCTTGATAATTTTTTAAAGAGTCCTCTACTAAGTTTGCTTTATGTCCCACAACAATTAATTTACGGTTTGGCTTAAGCCCTTGAGTACAAGACAAAACTCTATCAATAAGTGATTTTCCTGCTAAAGGGTGAAGAACCTTAGGCAGCTCACTTTTCATTCGCGTACCTTTTCCAGCCGCTAAAATTGCGATGGCAAGCATTTAGAGTACTTTTTTGAAGAAATCTAATTGCTTTATTGCAATTGCGCAGTATTCCATCGCTTTCTCCATGATGAAGTGTTTGTTAATTGACTTTTAGATTGTTCTAGTTCTCTTGTTGAAATAATTTCTTTAGATTTCCCTTTCCCTGTTGGATCCCTGTAAGGAACTGATGAACGTGTTGTGAGGTGTTCTACTTCCCTGGTGCTTAAGTCTTTGAACTGATTGCTTTTTGAAATGAACTGATGTTCTAATTTTTTTTTCATAGCAACTGTCCCTGAGCTCCATTTGTTTGGGGTCTCGATTGAGGGAACTATCGAATAGATCTTTAAACCAGCTCTCTTCAAACTCGCTCTGATTGAGGCAGCAGTTGAATATGTAATCAAGCGGCCGTCGAAAGATAGCCTTTCGGTTAATAAAGAGATGAATTCCTCACTCCATAGCTCGGGACATTTTTGCGGTGAAAATGGATCAAGAAGAATTAAGTCAAAGGATATAGAATCTTGTATTTCGTATATCTTTTGTCTTGCATCTCCCCAGTGAATAGTACCTTCGTTAAAACCTTCAGTCCATTTCCCTGATTTGTTTAAGCAATTAAAAAAATGCAATATTTTTGGGGACCAAATTTTCTGAAATATTTTTTCATTAAGACCAAGATCTAGAGGCCTTTTATCAATCTCAAGTCCATGCCATTCGATTTTAATATCGCTTTGAAGTAACTCTTCGAGAATACATCCAGTGTTATACCCTAAACCCATACAAACATCTAAAACAACAATTTTTTCAGCACTAGAAAATTGTTCTAATTGAGCTGGTAATAGATATTTATTAATTGATTCTCTGAGGGCTCCGTCCATATCATGAAATCCTTCTTTATATCTCAAGCTATAAAGGCTTAAACTCCCATCTTTTGTCGTATGTTTTTTATAGTCTTCCAATTATAAGAAAAGCTAACTTTTTTGTTGAAGTCTCTCAAGATCAATCCAAAAATCGGGATATGAGATTGCTGCAGCTTCACTACGTCGTAATGTCGAATTAGAACTAGCCATTATTGATGCTATAGCTAAACTCATGGCTATACGATGATCATCTTCGCTATCAAGTTCGCATCCTTTTAAATTATTTCCTCCATATATAGTTAGACCATCTTGATGCTCATCCACTTTGGCTCCCATTCTTTTTAATTGCCTGGCCATTACAGATAATCGATCAGTTTCTTTAACTCTTAATTCACTTGCTCCTTTTATTTTACTGATACCATTACAAAAACAAGCTGCCACGGATAATATAGGTATCTCGTCTACAAGCCGAGGCATTATCTCACCATCAATATTAAATGATTTCAAGTTTTCTTTATAGAAAACTTCAATGTCTCCTACCGGTTCACCGGCCACATCTCTTTTATTTATTAAGTTGATATTTGCTCCCATTGCTTCTAATACATCAAGTATTCCAGTTCTTGTTGGATTTAGACCAACATTTTCTACAACTAATTCTGACCCGGGTATGATGCTACCTGCAACAAGCCAAAATGCAGCGGAACTAATATCACCTGGAATAATAATTGATTGACCTTTTAGATCTTTTCCAGGGGTAACAGTTATATGTCTACCCATTTCACCACCAACTACTAGATTGGCTCCAAAGGCTTTTAACATTCTCTCGCTGTGATCTCTTGATCTGGCGGGTTCAATAACAGTCGTTGAACCTTCTGCATTAAGAGCAGCTAGTAGGATTGCTGATTTTATCTGGGCACTTGCTACTGGAGTACCAATTACGGCACCGCGTAATTTGCTCCCAACAATCGATAGAGGAGCCAAGTCCCCGCCGCATCTTCCAGAAACTTTAGCCCCCATCATTTTTAACGGCTGTCCTACTCTTTTCATTGGCCTTTTTCGAAGTGAATTATCTCCTGTAAGGATGAAATGAAGATCTTTTTGACCGGCTAATAATCCCATTATTAATCTCATTGTTGTTCCTGAATTGCCACAGTTCAAGATATCTTCAGGCTCTTGGAGGCCATTTAATCCAACACCTTCAATTTCAATAACGTCTCCTTTCTTAATTGGACTAATCTTTACGCCCATTGACCTCAGGCATCTAGCAGTACTTAATGGATCTTCAGCAGGTAAAAGGCCCTCAATTCTTGTTTTCCCCTCGGCTATGGCCCCAAATAGGAGTGCTCGGTGAGATATTGATTTATCTCCAGGTACTTTCACTTTTCCAAAAAGCTCACCTCCTTTTTGAAGGTCTCTTAAAGACTGATCTTTAGTGGAAACTTTCAATGAAAAAACAATATATTTTATTTATTTTATTTATCAATAAGCTTTATTTTAGATTTATGAATTGTTTATTTGTTTTTGACGCATTAGTTCTTCAATAACGTATCCAAATAATTCTGGACTTGGTTGGTTGTTTTCCAGTTCCGACAACCCTAGTTCTACCCATCTTTCATTGACTTTGTCTTCAAGTTCTTTTGGCCTTGTTAATGGTTTCCCCCAATCGTGGTTTTTCTCTGGGCCTATTTTTGTTGTTGCATCAATAGCTAACCTACCTCCTAGGCCTATATTTTCACTCGCAAAGTCAAGAGTATCAAAAGGAGTATTCTCTAAAATGAATAGATCTCTTTGAGGATCAACTTGACTGGATATCACCCAAACCACTTGTCTAGGATCCCTTACATTGATCGTTGAGTCTACAACGACGACAAATTTTGTATAGGTAAATTGAGGTAATGCACTCCAAAACGCCATAGCAGCTCGTTTAGCTTGTCCTGGATATGCTTTATCAATTGATATGACTGCTAACTTGTAACTCAAAGCTTCCATTGGAAGGAAAAAATCTATTATTTCTGGTATTTGTTGTTTAAGTATTGGTGTATAAATTCGATTTAATGCAATGGCCAGCATGGCCTCTTCTTTCGGAGGTCTACCACTGAAAGTAGTTAAAAATATTGGTTTTTTCCTTTGTGTCATACAGTGGAATCTAATCAAAGGTGAGGACTCAGCCCCCCCATAAAATCCCATATGGTCTCCAAATGGGCCATCCAACATCTCTTCACCAGGAGATATGGATCCTTCAAGAACAATTTCACTGTGACTAGGTACCTGAACATCGATAGTTTTGCATTTAGTTAATCGAACACCTTCTCCTGCGTATAAACCTGCAAAAAGCCATTCGCTGAGCTGTACTGGAATAGGAGTTGCTGCAGCCATTACAAGAAGCGGATGAACTCCAATTGCAACAGCAACTTCTAACTTTTTATTCATGGCAGCTGCTTTCCGAAGATGCCTAGCACCTCCTCTGACACTTAACCAATGAACTGTCATGCTCTTTGCGGATTGTCTTTGGAGTCGATAAACACCAACATTTGGCACTCCTGTTTCAGGGTCTTTTGTTATTACAAGACCTAAAGTGATAGCCCCTCCAGCATCCTCTGGCCAAGGACGTAAAAGTGGTAATTGATTTAGATCTAAATCTTTTTCACTAATTATTTTTTGATGACATGGTGGTAGTAGATCAATATCAGGACGAGCTTTAAGTAGATCCCAAGCAACTGAGGCAAAAGCTTTAGTCTCTTTTAATCCTTTAGGAGGCCTTGGTTGCTGAAGAAGGGCTAATTTTCTACCTAAATCCTCTAATTGTTCTTGATTTTCTAAGCCCATACTCCAAACCACGCGTTCCATTGTGCCTAATAAATTGACTGCAACCGGAATTGATGATCCTTTTACATTTTCAAAAAGGAGAGCAGGTCCCCCCATCCCAAGGACTCGGTCGCTTATTGCCGCAATTTCTAGATCACTATCAACTGGACTGCTTATTTTCTTTAATTGACCTTTCTTTTCTAGAAGAGTGAGAAAATCTCTAATGTCCCGTGTAAGAGGTTCTTGACGAAAGAATTTCATGAAGGTCTGCACGATTAACCTATTTATCTAGTTACTGTGACGCAAGTTATCAGCCTTTGTGGAAATGAAACTTTCTTATTTTTATGTAGCGGCAGATGTGCCTAGTGGAATTATTCCTGAATCATCGGTCGTAATTGATGTTCTGAGAGCTACAACAACTATTGCCTGGGCTCTTGAAAATGGTGCTGATTCAGTGCAAGTGTTTGCAGATGTTGATGAACTTAAAAGTCAGGCAAAGACGTTTCACGCTAAAGATAAAATTCTTGTTGGAGAGAGAGGAGGAAAAAAACTAGATGGATTTGACCTGGGAAATTCTCCATTGGGAGTCTCAAGTGAACTGGTTAAAGGTAAACGAGTTTTTATGAGCACTACAAACGGAACAAGGTCACTGCATCGTGTTAGAGAATCCAAAAGTTTGTACACAATGGCACTTCCAAACAGGAAAGCTATTGCAGAAAGATTGAAAAGTGATAATCCCAAAGAAGTTTGGATTGTTGGCAGTGGTTGGGAAGGTTCCTACTCTTTAGAAGATTCTTTAGCTGCTGGGGCTTTAGCCTCTCTTTTAATTGATCAATTAGAGTCGGTTCAGATATTAAATGATGAATTAATGTCCTCCATAGCTCTATGGAAAAATTGGGAGAATGATGTTGAAGGATGTTTACGTGTTGCAAGTCATGGACAAAGACTTGCCGGGATAGGTAATCATGACGATGATTTCGCTTGTTGCGCTTCTTTGGATAACCTTTCTATTATTCCCAAACAGATTGAGAAGGGCGTACTTCGCTCAAACTAACTTTTAAATTATTTTTTCTTATTTAACTCAGTGTCAGATTTTTTGGCTGCGGCCTTACAGCTAACCAGTACTGCAGATGTAGAAGCAAATCTCAATGCTGCAGAAGAACAAATTGAGTTGGCGTCTAGGCGTGGGGCTGATCTTGTTGGACTTCCTGAAAACTTTGCATTTTTGGGTGAAGATCAGAAAAAATCAAAAATTGCATCTTCAATCTATGAAAAATGCAATAGCTTTCTAGTAACAATGGCAAGGAGATATCAAATCGTTTTGCTTGGAGGTGGTTTCCCTGTCCCCGCTGGAGATGGAACAAGAACTTTAAATAGAGCGGAGTTGTTTGGGAAGGACGGTCAATCTCTAGCAAGGTATGACAAGATTCATCTTTTCGACGTTGATCTTCCTGAAGGTAATACCTACAGAGAATCTGAAACAATTGTCTCTGGATGTGAATCCCCACCCGTTGTTGATGTACCAGGTCTTTGCAAAATAGGATTATCGATATGTTACGACGTGAGATTCCCTGAACTTTACCGGGATTTAGTTAATAAAGGTGCAGATTTATTAATGATTCCTGCTGCTTTTACTGCTTTTACTGGTAAGGATCATTGGCAAGTTTTGCTTCAAGCAAGGGCTATTGAAAATACTGCTTATGTTGTCGCACCAGCTCAAACTGGTCGCCACTATGGCAGAAGACAAAGCCATGGACACGCAATGGTTATTGATCCATGGGGGACAGTTCTGGCAGATGCAGGAGTTGTTCAAGGAGCCGCAATAGCTCCAGCTGATAAAGAAAGGGTTAAGAGAATTAGAGGGCAAATGCCCAGCCTAAAGCACCGAAAAACAGAGCTTTTTATTTGATGTTTAAAGATCAATCTTTAAAGTCAAAAGCAGCATTTTTTGCGGGGTTTATTTTTTGTTCAAATCTCTTTATTCCTTTACCGCTTAGATCTGCCAGTGCTCTTGCAGCTTGGGCCCTAAATAGTAATGGTAGCCTTAAATTACGAACTTCATCTGGTGCTAAATTAGACGCCTTTTATCAATCCTCAACCACTAATATAGGAGAACGGGTATGGGTTGATTTCCCAGGAGAGTTAAGCCGCCCTAGAACTATTAAAGGTAATGGATTAGTTAAAGAAATTAGACTAGGGAAACCTTCTAAGGGTAAAACAAGGCTTGTTATTGAGTTTCTTCCATCAGTTGAATTAGAAGCCTCAAAATTGAAATTAATTGGTACTGCACCAAACACTTGGGAGTTGAAGTTTATTGGCTTAGAAAGTAATTCTTTTCGTTCAATTGAAGAAGGAAATATCTTAAGAAACTCAATAAAAAGGACTTATGAAAAAATAAAGGTTCAAGATTTAGATTTTACTTCTTTGCCTAATGTCCCCTATGGAAAGTATAAGGTTGTTATAGATCCTGGCCATGGTGGATCAGACCCTGGCGCTGTTGGGATAAATGGATTAAGAGAGACTGATATCGTTTTAGATGTGTCAAAGAATGTTTCGAAATTTCTAACATATAAAGGAGTTAAAACCATTCTGACTCGAAATAATGATAGAACATTAGATTTACAACCAAGAGTTAGTAAAGCTAATAATTCAAAGGCAGATATTTTTGTAAGTATTCATGCAAATGCAACGAGAGGGAAGCGAAAAGATGTTAATGGTCTAGAGACATATTACTACTCAGGTTATAAAGGCTATTCTTTAGCAAAAAATATTCAAAAACAGATTTTAATTGTTTCTCCGCAAAGTCCTGATAGAGGTGTTCGTAGATCTCGTTTTTATGTAATTAGAAAAACATCCATGCCTGCAGCTCTTGTAGAGATTGGATTTCTTACTGGTATGTATGATGCAGATTTATTACAACAAAAAGCTTATAGAGATAAAATGTCTTTTGCTATTGCTAGAGGAATATTGAATTATCTAAAAGTTTTAAATTAAATATGCGTTTTGGAATGTTTGATAGTGGTGTTGGAGGTTTCACTGTATTAAAAAAGGTTATTGAATTATGCCCTAATAATTCATTTATATATTTAGCTGACACAGCAAGACTTCCTTATGGAGTAAAGACAGCTAATGAGATAATAAAAATTGCTGAAGAAATATCATCTTGGTTTAGTTATCAAAATATTGATGCATTCTTGGTCGCGTGTAATACAACAAATGCAATTGCCTTAGATGTAATAAAAAAAAAATTAGATGTCCCTGTATTTGACTTGATTGGCTCTGCTGCCTCAACCATCCACGAATCCAGGGTAGGTGTTCTCGCAACTCCCTCTACAGTTAAAACTAAGGCTTATACGAATGCAATTTTAGAATTCAAGCCAAAAACTTTTGTGATTGAGCAACCATGCCCTGAATTTGTTCCAATGATCGAAATGGATAATATTAATTCAGATGATATTACACGGGTTGCAACTAGATATTTAAAACCTCTTTTAAATGAAAATATTCATTCTTTAATTCTTGGATGTAGTCACTATCCTCTCATAACTCCTTTGTTGACTGAGATGTTACCCTCTAATGTTAAATTGATTGATCCTGCTGAAGCTCTTTCTTTCAAATTAAAGTTGTTTGTGGATGCAAAAGAAAGCAATTATTCAAACAGAAAAGATATAGTTGATTTAAAGTTTTATGTAACCTCTAATCTTAAAAACTTTCCCAATAAAGCCAAGCATTGGTTGAATGTGTTTCCTGAAGTTAATCTCATTTCACTGCAGAACATGGGCTGAGTCTCTTAATATCAAAAAGTAGAGCGGTTTTATGACCACAGTCACGGAAATTCTTCAACCTGTAGAACTTGATCTAGAAGCATTGCTTTTGGATCTTCGCAGCCTCATTGGAGCTGGACATCCCATTTTGCAGGCGGCTGCAGAACATCTCTTTAGTGCAGGGGGGAAACGTTTAAGACCTGGAATTGTTTTGTTGATTTCAAGAGCTTTGACCTCTGAAAGGGATCTTCCTTTGAAACATCGAAAATTGGCCCAAATTACTGAGATGATTCATACAGCTTCTCTTGTTCATGATGATGTCGTTGATGAAGCTGATACTAGAAGAGGTGTTGAAACTGTTCATAGTCGATTTGATCCCAGGATAGCTGTTCTCGCAGGAGATTTTTTATTTGCACAGGCAAGTTGGCACTTGGCAAATCTTGAGAATTTAGATGTTGTTAAATTGTTGAGTAGGGTGATTATGGATCTGGCTGAAGGAGAAATAAAGCAGGGTCTTAATAGATTTGACTCAAGTCAATCCTTTGAGAGTTATTTAGAAAAAAGTTATTGTAAAACAGCCTCCCTAATTGCAAATAGTTCTAAAGCTATTGGTGTTTTATCTGATGTAAATCAAGAGAACTTAAATTCACTTTATTTTTTCGGAAGACAATTAGGACTAGCTTTTCAAGTGGTTGATGATATTCTCGATTTCACTGGAAATGATGAGCAATTAGGTAAACCAGCCGCTAGTGATCTTCAAAGTGGTTATCTTACTGCCCCAGTTTTCTATGCTTTGGAAGAGAATCCAACTCTTAGCGAACTTATTCATGGTAAATTCTCCCGAAAAAATGATCTTGATAAGGCTCTTTCTCTAGTAAGAGATTCAAACGCGATTAAAAAATCAAGAGAGTTAGCCGAAAAATTCGCTTCTCAATCAAAAGATTCAATTTCTTGGTTGCCAGATTCACCATCAAAAAAAGCATTGCTTGAATTGCCAGAATTTGTCATTAGCAGACTTTATTAATTAATACTTATTCAATATTTGTTCAATTTCTTTTAAATGAGTTATTGGTTTTAAATTTATGTGATGATCAAACACTTCTTTTTTTATAAATTTATCATTTATTTCTTTTAAATAGAAAACAAAACATCCTGCCTTTAAGGCTGAAGATACGCCAGAAATTGAATCTTCAACAGCCCAGCATTCTTCAGGAGCAATATTTAATTTTTTAGCGGCTAATATATATGGGTCTGGAGATGGTTTCCCTTTGGCTAGTGATTTGTCATCGCCAAGAACCATTACAGAAAATAGATTCATCCATTTATGAGGGGTGGTTTTTATTTGGAAAGATTCTGAGCTGCTACTGGTTACTAACGCCATTGGGATATTGTTCTCATGACATCTTTTGACCAAACTCTCGCCACCTCTCATTGCTTTTGCAGTGAGAATTAGTTTTCTGGAGATGGGCTTATGTAGGCTTAGTAATTCTTTTGCCTTAACCTCCTTTGGAATCAATCTAACCAATTCATTGGCACAATCAATTCTTCTTTTGCCTCTTAAGAGTTTTAGTTGTCCATAGTTTAGATTTAGTCCAAAAAGTGCTGCGGTTTCTTTCCATGCTTGTCCATGTAAGGGTTCTGAATCAATTAGAACTCCATCAAGATCAAATAAAAATGCTTTAGGAAAATTCCAATCTTTCTTCATTATGAATTTGTTTTAAATAAGAGTTTCACTATTCAAGCCTTTTTGTCAGAAATAGCTTGAATGCAATAAATGAAAAGTTGTTTTTATCTTTCATGAATTCAGACAATTCTAACTCCATTGAGTCTGTTCTTCAGGAGCAGAGAGTTTTCCCTCCCTCTAAAGACTTTTCCAGTAAAAGTAGAATCTCATCTTTTTCTAAGTATTTGGAAATGTCAGAGATGGCCAAATCAGATCCAGATAAGTTTTGGGGTGATGCAGCCAGAGAAGAATTACATTGGTTTAAATCTTTTGATAGAGTACTTGATTGGTCCAATCCACCATTCGCTAAATGGTTTGATGGCGGAAAAACTAATATTTCATTTAATTGTTTAGATCGTCACTTGAATAGTCCAACAGCTGAAAAAGTTGCCTTGATTTGGGAAGGAGAGCCAGGGGATCAACAGAAATATACCTACAAACAACTCCATGAAGAGGTTTGCAAAGTCGCGAATGCGCTCAAGTCTATAGGTATAAGTAAAGGAGATCTTGTCGCTTTGTATATGCCTATGGTGCCTGAGGCTGCAATTGCAATGCTTGCTTGTGCAAGGATTGGGGCACCACATTCAGTCGTATTTGGAGGCTTTTCCTCTGAGGCACTAAGGGACCGATTAATTAATGGAGAAGCTAAAGCAATAATCACGGCTGATGGTGGTTTTAGAAAAGACAAAGTAATTCCTCTTAAAGATGCTGTTGACTCAGCATTGAAAGATGGTGCATGTCCAAAGGTCGAATCAGTTTTAGTTGTTCAAAGGACAAAAAAACTTGTTGCTATGCAAGATGGTAGAGATCATTGGTGGCATGAAATTGTAGATAGTCAATCAAAAGAATGTTTACCAGAACAAATGGATAGTGAGGATTGCTTATTTGTTCTATATACCTCTGGGTCTACAGGTAAACCAAAGGGAGTAGTTCATTCAACTGCTGGGTATAACCTTTGGTCTCATTTAACTTTTAAATGGATTTTTGATATTCGTGAAAATGATGTTTATTGGTGTACTGCTGACGTGGGTTGGATCACTGGACATAGTTATATCGTCTATGGCCCACTATCTAATGGAGCAACTACTGTTATGTATGAGGGAGTTCCTAGGCCATCAAATCCAGGAGCTTTTTGGGATGTAATTCAGAAGCATAAAATTTCGATTTTTTACACTGCTCCAACCGCCATAAGGGCCTTTATGAAATCAGGAGAAAATATTCCCAAACAATATGATTTATCTAGTTTGAGACTCTTAGGAACTGTTGGAGAGCCAATTAATCCAGAGGCTTGGATGTGGTATCGAGATGTTATTGGAGGAGGTAGATGCCCAATAGTTGATACATGGTGGCAAACAGAGACTGGAGGAGTGATGATTTGTCCACTTCCAGGGGCAACTCCAACCAAACCCGGATCAGCAACATTCCCTTTGCCTGGGATTGATGCCGATGTGGTTAATTCAGATGGTAATTCTGTAGCAAATAATGAGGGTGGATATTTGGTAGTTAAAAGACCATGGCCTGGAATGATGAGAAATGTGTATGGAGATGAGAAAAGATTTAGAGAGAGTTACTGGGAGTATTTAAAACCCTCAAACAATAGCTATATATATTTTGCTGGTGATGGGGCTCGCAGAGATGAAGAAGGTTATTTTTGGGTAATGGGACGAGTTGATGATGTTATAAATGTCTCTGGTCATAGGCTTGGAACCATGGAAATCGAATCAGCTTTAGTTAGTCATGAGCTTGTCTCTGAATCTGCAGTTGTGGGTAGGCCTGATGATTTAAAGGGGGAATCAATAGTAGCCTTTGTTACTTTGAAAACTGGTGCAGAAGAAAATGAAAATGTTGAGGCACAATTAAAAAAACACGTCGTGAGTGAAATAGGACCTATTGCAAAACCTGATGAAATCAAGTTTACTGATTCTCTTCCAAAAACAAGAAGTGGAAAAATAATGCGCAGAATTTTAAGAGCACTGGCTTCGGGCGATGAAATAAGCGGAGATACAAGTACTCTTGAAGATAGATCGGTTTTAGATAAGTTAAGAAGTTAATATCAAATTTGCCAATTAGTTACTTGATCGACTATTGAATCAATGTTTTCGTATTTTAAAGAGCTTTGAGAATTAGATTTTAGTAATTTTTCTCTTATCCCCACGCTTACTGGGGTTAGATGGTTACCTTTTAAATATATGATTTTAGATTTATCAGAAGATCTTTCCTTCAATAATTCAAGTAAAAAATCATTTTGATCTAGATTATCATTCTCAAATTTTATCAATAGATTATTTAGTTGCTCATAGTGTTCTTTAACAAGATTTAAGGTTTCGGAAGGACTCGGACTAAATTCAGTTTGAAATTTAAGCTTTTGAGACATTGTCCTAAGCAAAGGTATAGACTTGTTTGCCTTGAAATTATTAAAGCTTATAGCTACTAGGCCATCGCAATTTCTTCCTCCATCCGGGGCAAGCAAATGTAATTTACATCCCAGACTATGACCCATTCTGATTGATTTTGGTATTAAACCGACTCTTTTCTCAAGAGTCTTTCGAGATTGACGGAATTCTTTCCAAGCATGATTTGCTTGAAGTTGATGATCAAAATTAGGGATATAGCCCCATGAATGAACTGCAAAATTTCTTTTTATAAGACAAGAAATAAGTCTTTTATATGTAATTTCTGGCTTGATTGAAATATAGCTACCTCCAATTAGCTCTATAAGGCCAACCGGTCTTGACGGCCATTGACAAGAAACATTACTTATACGCCTAATAGTGCTCATTGACGAATAATCACTCTTCAAGAGAAATAGAAAACGATTATAAATTAAAAATAAGTATCTTTTATTTCTAATGATCTACTAAGTTTTTCTTCAACTCTGTTTTTTTGATAATAATAGAAGCATGACTAACTAATTTTGAAGTGAAAGAAGAGACGAATCATCAGAAAGAGAGTGAGCAGCTTGACTTCTTATGCGAAACAACTAAAGAAATTGCCAATGAAAAAGAAAAAGATTTAGGAGTAAAAAGTTCTTATGAATTAAACGAAGAAAGGGTTGAAATTTTAAGTAAAGAATATTTCCCAGAGAATATCTTGATTTTGGATACTGAAACCACAGGCCTGGACAATCAAAATGATGATTGCATTGAAGTAGGTTCTATCCTTTTTAATGTCAGAAGTAGATCAGTACTAGCGCAGCAATCTTTTCTTTTACCAGTTGAAATTAATAATGCAGAAAAAATAAATAATATTCCTGCTGAAATAACTAGATTGCCGCAACCTCTATCTGAAGCAATTAAATATTTTGAATCTTTGGTTCGAGTATCCGATGTGATTGTTGCTCACAATGCAGAATTCGATATGAAATGGTTTGGTCTCAATAAATTGCCTCCAATCAAAAAACAATGGATTTGTTCAATGGACGATATAACCTGGCCAGCTGATAGACAATTGAAGATGCGCCCCTCTGTAAGAGATCTTGCATTGGCTTATGGAGTACCAGTCTGGAATGCACATAGAGCTTTAACAGATTGCATATATTTGGCAGAGGTCTTTAAAAGATGTATTGAACTTGAAAAACTTTTGATTAGAGCGCTAGAGCCAAAAATTCTGGTTCGCGCTGAGATTTCCTATGAGGAAAGGTCCTTAGCAAAAAATGCTGGCTTTAGATGGAATGATGATGTTAAGGGCGCTTGGTCTAGAAGAATGAGTCGTCGGGATATGGAAAAATTAGAGTTCCCTGTGCATGAAGTTAGCTTTCATTCTTGAAGTAGATTTTTCATAAAGTACTCATTTCAAATCTTTGCTATATGTTTAATGTATTGAGTAATGAGTTTTTCTAGAGTTTTCTCCATCATCGTTTTATGAGAAAATATTTAGCTAAAAAAAATATAGTTGGTCAGGTTCCCTTTGTTAAAAGTAAGACTGATGGTGGTGAATTAAAAAAGCGTCTTAGACAATGGCAGCATTCAAGAAGTTGGGCTCGTTTAATTTGTGAAGCTGAAAAAATGTGGAGTCTTGAATCAAGAGAACTAAAGAGACTAGGAGCTATGGAATTAATTCAACTCCAAAATGAGATGCCTTTTAATGTGAGAAGAAGAGTTAATTTTTGGTTGGTTAAATATTCTGGCGCTACTCGACTAGAGGATTAGGCTTAAGGCCCCTTTACATTGTGTCTAACCAAGTTTGTTAGCAATACTCATGGATTAAATATTATTTTTCAGTTTACGTAAACTATTACTATTAAACAATCAACAAATAATTTTGCTGAAGTTACTTTGACTAATCTCAAGAATTTAAGAGGAATGGTAGATCTTTTACCTGCTCAGAGTCAGAGCTGGCAGAAGGTCGAATCAATTGCACTTGAACATTTTAGTCGAGCTGGGCTTCAAGAAATTAGAACACCGATTATTGAACAAACTGAATTGTTCTCAAGGGGAATTGGAGAAAATACTGATGTTGTGGGCAAAGAAATGTATAGCTTCGACGATAGAGGTGGTCGTTCTTGCACTTTGAGACCTGAAGGTACAGCCTCAGTTGCAAGGTCAATTGTCCAGCATGGATTATTAAATAATGGTCCTCAAAGGCTCTGGTATAGAGGACCAATGTTTAGATACGAACGCCCTCAAGCAGGAAGACAAAGACAGTTTCATCAAATAGGAGTTGAATTTGTTGGATTAGCCTCTGTTATGAGTGACGCTGAGGTTATTTCAATAGCTTGGAACTTTTTAAAGGATGTTGGTCTGAATGAGTTGACTTTAGAAATTAATAGTCTAGGAAGTAATGAAGATCGAAATATTTTCAAAGAAGAGTTGAAAGATTGGCTTAATCAGAGATTTGATTTATTAGATGAAGATTCTCAGAAAAGAATTAATGTTAATCCCTTAAGAATATTAGATAGTAAAAATATTTCGACAAAAGAACTTTTATCTGAAGCTCCTTCTTTAAACAACTTTTTATCTAATGAGAGTAAAATTAGATTTGATTATTTACAGGAGTTACTCGATAATCTAAAGATCCCATATAAAATTAATAATAATTTGGTAAGGGGACTTGATTACTATTCTCATACAGCTTTCGAAATAACAAGTGATCACTTGGGTTCTCAAGCAACTGTTTGTGGTGGAGGACGTTACGATGGCCTCATAAGCGAACTGGGGGGGCCTCAAGCCCCCTCGATTGGCTGGGCTATTGGTATGGAAAGGCTAATAATCCTAGCTGGAGATAGAATTTTACAAGAAAAATCACCAGATGTTTATGTGATTCATAAAGGCGAAAAAGCTGAGCAACTTGCTTTGGAAATTACTTGTCAGTTAAGGTCATCCAACCTAGTGATCGAATTGGACTACTCAGGTTCATCTTTTTCAAAGCAATTCAAGCGAGCAGATAGAAGTAGGGCTAAATGGGCCCTAGTTATAGGTGAAGATGAAGCATCTAAAGGTCAATTATTGATTAAGAGATTAAGGTTTAAACAAAAGGATGAGGAGAGTAAGGAATATATTTTCTCAAAGGGGGATCTAGATCAGTTAATTAAAAAGGTTATCGCTTAAGAAAATAATGGATTGTTTTAAATGAGCTCTCTTAAAATCCAAAAAATTTGTTGTATTGGTGCTGGTTATGTTGGTGGCCCAACCATGTCAGTTATTGCAGATAAATGTCCCGATTTAGAAGTTAGGGTTGTTGATATCAATAAACAAAGAATCGATGCATGGAATGATTCAGATCTAAATAAGTTGCCAATTTTTGAACCTGGATTAGATCGGATAATTTCAAGAACAAGAGGGCGAAACCTTTTCTTTAGTACAGAAATGGAAAAGTCGATATCTGATGCTGATATGATTTTTATATCAGTTAATACTCCAACAAAAACAAAAGGTCTTGGAGCAGGTCAAGCAAGTGATCTTAGTTGGGTTGAAGCTAGCGCAAGGCAAGTAGCTAAATATGCAAAAGGACACACGATAGTAATTGAAAAAAGTACTCTTCCAGTTCGTACTGCACAAGCAATAAAAGAGATACTTAAGACAACAAATAGAGAAAATCAAAAAAATGAAATTTCAAAAACTTTTTCTGTTTTATCGAATCCTGAATTCTTGGCTGAAGGTACTGCAATTAATGACTTAGAAAAACCTGATAGGGTTTTAATTGGTGGAGAGGATTCTGATGCTGTAGATGCATTGGTGAAGATTTATTTGAATTGGGTTCCTATTGAACAGATAATTTGTACTAATTTGTGGAGTAGCGAGCTTTCAAAATTAGCTGCTAATGCATTTCTAGCTCAGAGAATTAGTTCTATAAATTCTATTTCAGCTTTTTGTGAAGCTACAGGAGCTGATGTTCAGGAAGTCGCTAAAGCAATAGGAACAGATAAAAGGATAGGTAATAAATTCCTTAATGCTGGGCCTGGGTTCGGTGGAAGCTGCTTTAAAAAGGATATTTTGAATTTAGTTTATTTAAGCGGATATTTTGGTTTGCCAGAGGTTGCTAATTATTGGAATCAAGTTGTGGTGCTCAATACTTGGCAGCAAGATCGAATTTATAAAATTGTTCTTGAGAAGCTTTTTGGTACGGTTAATGGAAAAAATATAGCAATACTCGGTTTTTCTTTTAAAGCAAACACCAATGATACGAGAGAATCGCCTGCAATAAGAATTTCCAGTGATTTAATAGAAGAAGGAGCAATTTTATCGATTTACGACCCTAAGGTTTCATTTGAGAGAATAGAGGAAGATTTTGAAAAATTTTCATTTAATAATCAAGGCATTTGGAAAATGGCTAATTCCATTCCAGAGGCAGTGAAAAATGTTGATGCAGTTTTAATTCTTACTGCATGGGATGAATTCTTTGGACTTGATTGGAATTATTTGGCTTCTTTGATGAGATCACCAGCTTGGGTTTTTGATACAAGATCTGTTGTTAATCGACAAGAAATAGAGAAAACAGGCATAAATCTTTGGAAGCTGGGTGAAGGAAACTAAAATATCTTAAAAAAAAATCATACGTCTATGATTAGTGCTTAAATAAATTATATTGATCTTAAGTCTTTAACTAACTTAATTCTAGAAAAATAATGCTCTTTAAATTTCTTTTCAAAAAGAAGAAAAAAAAACTTCAAGAACAATCAGAACAAAAATTTGACATGAATAATTGGATGAACTTAACAAAGGAAGAGAGGCTTGAGATTGATTTTAATGAAAAGAATAAAATAATGAGAAAGAAGGCAGCTTTGCTAAAGTCAATCAGAGAGGAATATATAAAAATAAAAAAGAAAAATAATTAATATTTAAATGTTAAAATTAAAATAAAAAATACTAGGAATTTATTTCTTAGAGTAATTACTATGGATTATTAGATCTTATGATTTGGCCTCCAGTAAAAGCATGGACTAGCAAGAATAATATTGAAGGTCAAGTTCATTTTGTTGCAATTAATTATGGTGGAAAATTGCTAGAGAGATGGGTTGTTTTGATGTCTGTACTTGACTCGAACGTGGTTGTTAAGGTTCCGTGGTTCCAATTAGTAGATTTATCTAATTGGGAAGCTGGATGGGATGAAAAAATTAATATAGAAGCTGCCAAGTTATTTAATAATAAAAGTGATGCAATAACTACTGATTTTTCTCATCCATCTATTGATTCTGGTTTAACAATACCTATCAGCGAAAATACTATTAGGCCATGGTTTGAAAAGATTTAAGTAACCTTTTATCTAAGATCTAGATTCAATAAAAGTATTATTTTATTATTATTTTCTTTTTAAGCTGATTTTTTAATCTTTCTTTGATCGGCTTTTTACGTTAAAAAAAAGATACTTGTTTGTTCAATAATGATAGAAGCATCAATGTGGTTATCAGAAAAAGAAGCTAGTGAAGTTTTAAGGGTAGATGAACAATCTTTAGAGATTTTGAGAGAGAGGGGTTATTTAAAGCCTGGATCTCACTGGAGAAGTTCAAATGATCCCAAACAATTACCATGGAAGCCAAAAGTTTTCTATTTTGTAAGGGGGTGTAAAGAAGTTGTTGAACATTGGCAAAAGGATGATGATTCTTCTAATCAAATAGCAGCCTGAAGAAAAACCAAGCTTTTTTCTAAATACAATATTTAAAAATTGGCTTTTTAAGCTACTAAATTTTCACCTTTACAGTCTTTGATCGAAGTCTCCAAAATTGGATAAAGAGAAATCATTTTTCCGTATTCAGGCGATGTTCTATAAGAACTCGCTTTTTTTCTATAGTGGTCTTCAGTCTCCATCTTTAAACTATTAAGTCGATTAAAGTTCATGATTCATTTTCCAAAAGGATTTAACTATTTGATAGTTATAAATAAAGAGACCAAATTAATCTTTTATATTAATTACATATTTGGATGTATTTATATGGATTATTAGACTTGATTGGTTTCGAATGCCTGATATAAATTCTTTTTATGTATCAATTAATTCTTTAATTAAAAAGTCTTACTTAGCTGATTTGCTCGATTTCGTTTGTTATCTCTCATTGGCTGTCTGTTTTTTATTGTTTAAAACCTGTCTTTTTTGATATTTCGTTATTTGCATGGGATAAGAATAATAAAAAAAATTTACAGATTCTTTCTCTTGCATGAGTATTCGATGAAATTGCAGTATTCTCTGATCGGTTTTGAAAAATAGCACTTCTAATGCAGACCTATGGAAATTCAGCCGTCACCTACGGGTGGTGGGCTGGTAACTCAGGGGTCACCAACCGTTCAGGCAAATTTATTGCTGCTCATGCCGCTCATACCGGTTTGATTGCTTTCTGGGCTGGTGCCTTCACGTTATTTGAATTAGCTCGATTTGACCCTTCTGTACCAATGGGTCATCAGCCTTTAATTGCTCTTCCTCATTTAGCAGCTTTGGGTATCGGTTTCGATGAAACTGGAGCCTTTGTTGGTGGAAGTGCGGTTGTTGCAGTTGCTGTATGTCATCTAGTTGGATCCATGGCCTATGGGGCAGGTGGATTGATGCACTCTCTTCTTTTCTCTAGTGACATGCAAGAATCTTCTGTGCCACAGGCCAGAAAATTCAAGCTTGAATGGGACAACCCAGATAACCAGACTTTCATCCTTGGACATCATTTGATTTTCTTCGGTGTTGCATGTATTTGGTTTGTTGAATGGGCGCGAATTCATGGAATCTACGATCCTGCTATTGGTGCTATTCGTCAGGTTGAATACGACCTTAACTTGAGTCATATCTGGGATCATCAGTTTGACTTTCTAACTATTGATAGTTTGGAAGATGTTATGGGAGGTCATGCTTTCTTGGCTTTCTTAGAAATTACTGGTGGTGCTTTCCATATCGCAACTAAGCAAGTTGGAGAATATACGAAGTTTAAAGGAGCTGGGCTTCTTTCTGCAGAAGCTATTCTTTCTTGGTCACTAGCTGGTATTGGCTGGATGGCAGTTGTCGCAGCATTCTGGAGTGCAACAAATACCACTGTTTACCCTGTTGAATGGTTTGGAGAACCATTGGCCCTTAAATTCGGAATTTCTCCTTATTGGGTTGATACTGTGGATCTTCCAAATGGCGCTCATACTTCTCGTGCCTGGCTAGCTAACGTTCATTACTACTTTGGATTCTTCTTTATTCAAGGTCATCTATGGCATGCTCTTAGGGCAATGGGATTCGATTTTAAACGAGTAACTAATGCTTTAAGTAATCTTGATACTGCTTCAGTATCATTAAAATAGTTAAATAAATTTAACTAAATAAAAAAGCCCCACATGTTTGGGGCTTTTTTATTGGTTTATATTTATCAATAAGTCATTCATATCAATGAGAATTAATAAAATTTCTTATCAATTTAATTGTTTTTTTTATATTTGTTAAATCGATTCCTTTTTGTTGATTGATGTCATATTTACTAATTAATAAGAGCCAATTAAATAATTTGATTGAGATATGATAAGAATCAAAATTACTTTTGATGTTAAATATTCACATGGGATATTATTTTTTAAGATTTTTGATTTACTTCCGTAAACTTGTTAATAGATGAGTCTGTTGTTTTTAGGTTTGGAAGACCTATATAAAATTCATGCAATCCCAACGTTAGTCCTTTCTTTGGGTTTGCTTGGAATTATAGGAATTCTTCTAACCCTTGGTAGAAGATTGGATTCTGCGATGAAGTTGGAAAGATTTGGTATTCCCATAGCTCTTTTAGTTGGAGCATTAGGTTTTTTAATTGGTCCTTATGGACCTTTTTCATTATTACCAGAAAGGGTTCTGAATACTTGGATGCAATTACCAACCCCATTGCTTACTTTGGTTTTTGCGACCTTAATGCTGGGAAGACCTATTCCAAGAATTAGTGCTTTATGGAAACCAGTCGCTTCGCAGGCATTGCTTGGTCTTTTACTAGGTTTTGGACAATATGTTGTTGGTGGGATAATTGTATTGTCATTTCTGCTTCCTTATTTAGGGGTTGATCCACTAATGGGATGCATTATTGAAGTTGGTTTTGAAGGAGGACATGGAGCTGCCGCAATAATGGGAGATAGTTTTATGAAGTTAGGCTTCCCTGAGGGATTAGATCTGGGATTTGCAATGGCAACTGTAGGGTTACTTGCTTCCACTTTGTTAGGGAGCGGTTTAGTTGTTCTAGGTAGATTTTTTGGATGGCTTGTTCCTGCTGAACAAGTGATCATAAATGAATCAAATGAAATTGAATTGGAATTTAAACCAATTGAACAATTTAAGTTGCTTTTATATAACTTTGCTCTAGTAGGATTAGCTGTATTGGTTGGAATGTTTTTACTCTATTGTTTAAGATTATCTTCTACTTATCTTAGTGATATAAGTAAGCAGGTGATATTAGCTTTTCCAGTTTTTCCATTGGCTTTGATGGGATCATTTTTAGTAAGATTTTCATTAGAAAAGACTGGAAAAACTAAATTAGTCTCATCGCTTTTGCAACGTGAAATTGGCATACTTGCTACAGATTTACTCATAATTACTGCTATGGCTGGATTGAATTTACCTTTATTAATTAATTACTGGATTCCAATAACGATTTTATCCATTGGTGGATTGATTTGGAATCTTTTTGGGATGTTGATTTTTTCTAGATTATTTTTTAGAGAAGAATGGTTTGAAAGAGCAATAGCAGAATTTGGAAATTCAACAGGAGTTGCAGCTAGTGGATTATTACTTTTGAGATTGGCTGATCCTAGAAATTCTACTAATACTTTACCTGTGTTTTCTATTAAGCAATTATTTCTTCAACCACTTCTTTCTGGAGGCCTAATTACTGTAATAGCTCCTTTGTTTATTAGTAATTTTGGACTTAAAGGCTGGACAGAATTTTGTGGATTAATTTCATTGTCTTTATGCGTAGTAGCAATATCTTTGCAGTCAAAATATACAAAAGCCTCAGCATGACAATTAATATACTTAACTAAAGTTATAATTTATATAAATATTAGTTTATAAACCATTTCCCTGTTTTATATGAACCGACAAATTTATAAGGATATCCCTCCTCAAGAATTAAAAGAAAAATGGTTTAAAAGTCATCTCCTTGGAAAAGAGGTTGAATTAAGAGAACTCTATGAGTTGCCTCAGGATCAGTTGGATCTAGTCATGGCAGAGACTGCAGAGTTTAGGAGCGATATAGGCAATAGAGATAGAAATCTCGGGAAATTTTGTACAGCTGGTTATTTTTTAGAGTTATCAAGAATCATTGATAAACGAAGGTCTTCAGAATGATTTTATAGTTTATTACCAAAAAATAGAGCTTCATCTTGCTTGCTCCATGGTTTATATTTTTTCATAACTATTGGATAATTATCGTGCGTAAAAAAATAATTTAACCAATTTCGTAAATATTGGATTTCATAGTTATGATCAAAATTTTTTATGTCCGCTATTCTAAATTGCCTGACAAATGGCCAAATAGCCCAATCAGCTAAAGTTTCTTTTGCATCAACAAGAAAAAGAGGTTTTCCTTCTTTTGAAAATCCTTTTAATCTCTTATTTAAAGATAAAAGTATTTCCATAGCTGCAGCACGATGAGTTGCTGATTTTTCATGATTGAATCTAGATGCATATTTAAACCGATCTAAATGATATTTAAATAATTTATCATTTGTTTCTATAAGACTAAATATTTCTTTTGACTTATCACTATCATTATTACCAAATAAATCATGCATATTCGATCTTTCTATACTCCAGATCATTATGTCTAAGCTCTCATCAATTACTTTATCTAAATTAGTCCTTAATACAGGTACAGTTGCTTTTTGGGAGATTTGAATTAATTCAATAGGCTTGTTCTTAAGTTCGATCTCTCTTAACTCCACTATCTGATTTGTATTTAATAAAGCCCATCTAGCCCTAATTGCGTATGGGCATCGTCTAAAGCTATATAGAATATTGTTCTTCATAATTTTCCTGTTAAAATCATCTTGTTCCCTATTACTAGATATGATTAGACATGCCTATGAATTGTAAATAGAATATGCTTTATATGTATATCCTTTATAATTTTCTTTGTAAATTACATTTCAAACGCTTCATTTCTCAAGAAAATTAAATTATGACAGGATTTGTTTATTTAATGAAAAATGGTGATTTATATAAACTCGGATGCACCACTAATTTGAAAAGTGAGTCTAGTAAAATGAAACCAGGTGAAATAATTTCTTCTTTCAAAACCGATGATCCCAAATCTTTTGAGGTGAGATTGCTAAGGCTTTACAAGAAAAAAAGAATTCCGGATACGAATTATTTTCGTTTATCTGAATCAGAAGTAGATAACTGTAAAAAACATTTAGAAGGTAAAAGTAATTTTCCAAAAAGCTTAAATGATGAGTTAAGAATTGGATTGAATGGATCTTTGCTTTTCGCGGCTATAACTTTTCTTATTTCATTCCTTATTAATAAGATGTTTATATTTAGTTCTTTTCTTTCAATACTATTTGCCTCTCTACCCATGTGGACACTTGCTGTTCTCGGTAGTTTTGGAGGTTATGATACTAGTGACCTTAAACTTTTCTCGACAGTTCCTAATAGATTAAAAGGTCTTTTGATAGCTATTTCTATGATTTCTTTTGCGTATGTTCTATATAGTTTATCTCGCTTTTCTATTGCCTTTTAATCTAAATAATTTTTTTATTTCTATACATATAATTTATAACTTCTTGCTTAATTTTTAAATTATAGCTATAAAGATATTTAATAGGTAATGACATTTTACGAGTATGAACATTTCAGATTATCTTCAATTCTTAGAACCTATACAAGAACAGCTTAATAAGGTTTACTCAATTGCTTCTTTGGCTCTTACAGTTTTGGTTTGTTTATGGCTTTTTAATTTTTTAGTTGGTCTCATACAAAGAACTTATTCAGTAGGTAAAGCTATAGGAAGTTTTTATAGAAATTATTTTCATAAGTATCTCCGCAAGGCAATTCTGGGAGTATTGAATACATTTAAGAAAACCACTAACCCTATTTAAATAAATAAAAACTTTTTTTTAAAAGGTTGTTTCAAGTTGACAATTTAGAGCGATTTCAAAAGGAACAGAACTGTTTGGCAAATCAAGTATATTAGAACATATGCTTGCAATATCTTTCGCCTGTATCATATCTTTTTTGGGAAAATGATTTATTTCATTTGCCATGTCTGTATTTACCCAACCTGGACAAATAGCTGTAACTCTAATACCTTTTTCCCATCCTTCATTTCTCATCGTTTGGCATAAGCTCATTAAAGCAAATTTACTCATTGAATAGCTAGCCAAGTTACCTTTTGATCGTTTTCCACTCATTGAAACCAATACAATAATTCGTGCTGAATTACTTAGAGATAAATACTTCCAAGCATGTTTTGTTAATAACCATGGTCCCATCACATTAACTTTCCATAGATTTTCAATATCTTCCATTTCATTGTCATTAAATAATAAATTTGTTCTTTTAAATATTCCAGCACAATGAATAATAGTATCAATACTTTTAAAAGTATTGACTGTTTTCTCTACCCATTCCTTTGATAACTTTTGATCAGTGGCATCATATGTGTGTACTAAAAAACTATCTGAATTGTTTGATTTCGGATCTAAGGAGGTGTTGAATAAATCTTCTCTTTCTCTTACTCCTAAGCTTAATGAATGTCCTTCTTTCTTTAATTTTAATGCTATTGCTTTACCTATACCTCTACTTGCTCCACTTATAAGAATTTTTCTCATTTATTATTAACTATTAATGCTTTAAATAATAAATTTAATTCTCTACCATGCATATTCATTAACCCTTGTTTGATAGTCCAGGGTGATTTCCTAAACATCTTCCACATTGCGGATATTAGTTCTTTAAGGCTAAGTGTATTTGTAAGGAATCCATACCATTGCTTATTAGGTAAACTAAAAAATTCTACAAAAAATCCTCTAAGCAACTTCTCTTCGAATCGCATCAATTTTTCTAATCCAAATTTATAAATAGCTTGTTTTCTTCTAAGTTCGGATGGCCATAATGTTTGCCAACCTTTCTTTGCTAATGACGCTGAGGATGCTTTTGGATCTTTCATTGCTAATGAAAGGGTTCTAGCAACTTTAGGAGCTCTTCTTAAAAGGCTACCAACCATGTATCCCGATGCGGGATGTACCATCCCAGCAGCACCGCCAAATCCAAGGACCGGCTGTGTTAGGTCAGGGATAGGCATGTTCATTGGCAGATATGAACCATGCTCTTCATGCTCAAGACTTTTTATTTCTAAACCCCGAGTCTCTAATCTTTTTTCCAGTCTTCTTTTTAACTCATCAAGAGAGACTGGAGGGAATAGACCCAAGGATGTTTCTTCTAAGAAAAACTTTCCATTGCCCATATCCATAGCGTATAAAAATGTTGGAGCTTCTTTTCTCTCCTCTGGATTCAAGTGGTCGCAACGATAATCCATTAAAACAAATTGGCCTTTCTCGACAGGTGGTGCGTTGAACTCCCCTACGATCCCGTAACAAGTTTGAACGGCAACTGGCCCTTGGTTCGGAGACTTGATAAAAACTGGTTTGTAGCCAGTTGCGTCAATTACGACACGAGCATTAAGTTCTTTTCCATTAGATGTTTTAACTGTGCTGGTTAATTTATTAGTTTCTAAGTTGATTGCTGAGCCTTTATGCCATTGTATTTCAGCCTTATTGCATTGCTCTAACCAATAAGCTTGTAATTTGTTTTTATCAAAAAGCCCATAATCTCTATTATGTTTCGTAACTTTATTCTTTTTGGAAGTTGGATCTTTGTCGCCCTCACCAAAATAACTAATGGTGTTTACCCATCTATGTTCAAGTAGATGACTTAGGCCAAGCTCGTCAACCTCTTCACCCCAAATACCGTACGTGAAGGGCCAAGGTTCCTCTGGCGATTGCTCCGATAAGATTTCAACATTTAAGTTTTCAATCGCTAGTGCTGCCGCTATTGACAAAGCGCCTGGGCCTGAGCCTAGTACTAGAGCATCTTTTAATGCACTAGTACTCATGGCTCACCTTGAGTAACATAGCTATTTCCTGTTACTTGGAGTCGAAAAATAGAATTTAATTTCTTAGAATAAAATTTAGTTATTTGATTGCCTCCCTGGATTACCACTTTAAACACCTATGCCTATAGAATCAACAATAGCTCGTGATGGCATTAACAATGAATTGTATTAATGTTTTTTATCAACTTAATGGTTTTATTTTATTTTAAAGTATGTATGAAGAGTTTTTGATTGAAAATTGAAAGAATAAACAATTAATCTAATTCCAAAATTATTTAATAGTAAAATTAAAAGTTATGAAAGACAAATTAAATATTTCAAAAAAAGATAGGCATCTAACCATTCTCATAACAGGTGGTTCATCAGGTATTGGTTATCAAGCAGTTTTAAAATTAATTTCCCTTGGCCATAAGATAATTTTACCTTGTAAAAATATATCTAGAGCGAATGAAGTATTGACTAATATATTGAATCAATCTCAAGTTGAATTATCAAAGAAAGGTGAGATATTTACTCCTATAATGGATCTTTCCGATTTAAAAAGCATTGATTTGCTTTGTACTGAACTTAAAAATAAAAAGGTGAATATCGATGTTTTAATTTTGAATGCTGGTCTTCAATATACAGGATCCAAAACACCTAGAATGTCAACGCAGGGGATTGAATTAACTTTCGCTGTCAATCATTTATCACATTTTTATTTAACACAAAAAATATTACCTTTAATACATAAGAGCAATGCTCCAAAAATAATTATCACCTCTTCAGAAGTTCATAACCCTAACAGTGGTGGAGGTAAAGTCGGAGCTAAGGCCAGCTTGGGAAACTTAAGAGGATTAGAATCTGGTTTAGGTTTTGAAATGATTGATGGAAATAAATTTAATGCTGATAAAGCATATAAAGATAGTAAATTATGTAATATTCTTTTTGCAAGAAAGTTAAGTAATCATTTGAAAAGCAAGAAATTATCAATTCCAGTTATTGCTTGGGCTCCAGGCTTGGTTATCTCTAGAGATAACCAGGGATTTTTTAGGTACAGCAGACAATATAATCAAGTAGGACAAATATTATTTGCCTTTTTAGCTAGAGATATTTTAAGAATAGCCACATCAAATAAAAATGCAGGTTTACTTTTAACTAATTTAGTTTGTTCAAAAAAATATAATAAATCTGGTTTCAATTATTATAGTAATAGAATTATTTCATCAGGTAAATTTATCTTTGAAGAAACTAGTATAAGTAATGATGCTCAAAGACGAGATTTGTCAGATAATTTATGGGATTTATCTCAATCTCTAATAGATAAGATACTTAGATAAATATCTATTATTTATTTAAATGAATTGTTTGGGTTGGATAGGCAAAGTTAATATTTTCATTTTGGAACTTCTTCATTATTTCTAGATTAATTTCTTGCTGAGCTGACATTGCTTGAAGATAATCACTTGTAGGAATGTAATAGACAAGTTCAAAATCAAGACTGCTATTTGCAAATTCTATAAAATGACATCGGTCGAAGATCGCATTTTCAGTTTTATCAACTATATTTTTTATCATTACAGGTATGCTTTTAGTTTGTTCATAAGTAGTTTCATAGACCACACCTAATTTATGAACGAGTCTTCTTTTCTTCATCTCAGCATAATTTGAAATTACTCCATTTGTGAGTCTGCTATTGCTCATTACTATTGCCTCTCCGTTAATACTTCTTAAGCGTGTAGATCTGACACCTACACTTTCAACTTTTGCCCAGATGCCGTCAATATGAATAAATTGTCCGCTTTGAAAAGGTTTATCTAGGAGGATCGTAATGTATTCGAAGAACTCTTGAACTGGTTCCTTTAAGGCGAGTCCAGCACCTATGCCTCCTGCACTTAAAAGAGCCCAAATGGCTGCCATTTGGACTCCCATATTTTGAAGATAAAAAATAACTCCTAGACTCCAAACAGATGCTCCAACCATTGGACTAAGTGAACGAATCATTTCACTAATAGATTGATCATTGATTTTGCTTGCCCATCTTTGTATTATTTTTAAAAATACTCTATTTACAAAACTGACAATATAAATAAGGCATAGAAACTTAGTAATACCCATTAATGTCTTATCGACTATTCCACCAATTAGTAATACTTTCCATGCAACTATGAAACTTAAGATAAATCCTAAAGGTTTAATAGTCTCAATTAAAAGAGTAGCTATGTAATCATCAGTTTTGCTTTGTGTTGCAGAGGTTATTCTCCTTAAAATCTTTTTTAGGATCTTTGGACTTACCAGGGAGATAATGCAACCTATACTGAAAGTGAGTAATGAAATAATTATGTTTTTATAAAAATCATCCATGATGGCAAATTACTTTTCTTCAGACTGCCTGAAAAAAATGATTTGTCTAGATATATTTTTTTAAATATTTAATTTGAAAATGATTTTTTTAAAATTTTACTAACCTCCCTAAATTCTTTTCTATTAGAGGTCTTACATAATTCACATATTAGACTTTCAGTTGTGGATGCAACTGCACCTGATAGAATAAGCCTTAAAAAAGCTGTCTCATTATCTATTTCATTTCTACTTCCTATAGCATCTCTTGGGATTAGTATTTTTAAACCTTTTTGTAAAAGATCTATCGATGTCTGAAGAATACAGATATGACTCTCAATTCCACAAACTATTATATTTTTAAAATTATTTTCATTTATATAATTTATAAAGTTCTTATTCTTAGTACAACTAAATTCCATTTTTTCAAATGTAGGATATTCAATATTGCCTGCAATGAATTCTAGAGTCTTCCCAAGCTTCAATGGATTTTGTTCCGTAATAGCGATATGAACATCAAGCAAATTGCATGTATCGATAAGCTTTTTTATGTTAAATATTAATAGTTGTTTATCTTTAATATTGTTTATAAGCTTTTGTTGTACATCAACTATAAGTAGTAATGTTTCATCCTCTACTAATATTTTATTATTATTATTTACATTGATTGGGGTGAGATTTTTTTTTAAAAATTGATCCATTTTAGAATTTCTTTTTGTTTTTTTAATATAAATCATCTAACAAACTTAGACATTCCTTCTACTGATAGACCCCGAGAAAACTTTTTTCCAGTTGCATGCTGTTCTCATTACGCTAGACTATTGAGAAAGTAAAGCTTATATTGATTTCTCCTGCTTCCTATCGCACCCATCCTTCTCCTTTTGAAACTGGTCTTCGTTCAGATGGTAAAAGAATGACCCCTCAAAGGAAAAAGGTTCTTTCTTTGTTTGAAGAGATTGGATCCGGCATCCATCTTAGTGCGGAGGAGGTCCATTCCAAATTGACAATTTCTGGGGAGAAGGTTTCTCTTGCGACTATTTACCGAACATTAAGACTCTTGGTCAAGATGACCTTCCTTAATGAACTTGATTTAAGTGAGGGTGGGAATAGATTCGAATTACTTAGTCATGATCATCCTGATCATCATCATTTGATTTGTATTCGTTGTGGTAGAACAGAAGAGTTTGAAAATAATGATGTTATTAATGCTGGTAAAGCAGCAGCTAAAAACTTTGGATTTAAATTATTGGAGTCATCGTTAAACGTAAGAGCATTGTGTCCAGAGTGTTTTAACAAATAAACCATGTTTTTTTAAGTTAATTCTCCACCACAACTTGAACCAGCTCCAGCAGTACATCCAAAACAATGATTCCCTGTTGAAATAGAATTGTTTTTTAAAGAGACAAGTGGAACCAAAAGATCATCCAAATGCTTAACGTTACCATTTCTCTTCATTCCGAGTTGCTGGTTAAAATCACAGTCATATAGATAACCTTTCCAATCAACACTTAGAGTTTTTCTACACATTACTGAGTTAATATTTCCTGGATTATGATTGTCTTTAAGTAATTTATTATACTCTTCTAGTTTCCCAATTATCTTTAAATAGTTTTCATATCTATTAATTGGCATATTAGCTAAAACAAATAAATTTGAGAAAGAAATACCATACCGTTCTTTTAGTTCTAGTCTATATTTATCTTCTAATTCTTTTTGGGATGGTGGAAGTTGTGGGCCGCTTGGATTATAGACTAGATTCAAAAGTAGATTTTTATCTTTTAATCCGTAACCAAAATTGTTAAGCTGTTTGAGCGCTAATATGCTTTTTTCAAAAACACCTTTACCTCGTTGTTTGTCGACATTTTCCTCGAGATAACAGGGAAGTGATGCAGTTATTTGTACTTTATTTGATGCTAAAAAACTTGCTAAATGTTCATGACCTGGCTCTGTAAGTATTGTTAAATTACATCTGTCCATTACTTCAACATTAAGATTACGTACTTCTTTTACTAAGTATTTAAATTTAGGATGAAGCTCGGGGGCTCCTCCGGTTATATCCAGTAGCTTAATATTGTTAGCTTTTATAACTTTAGGTATAAGTTTTATAATATCATCGCTCATCATTTCTGTTCTGCTTGGGCTAGAGTCAACGTGGCAGTGACTGCAGGCTTGATTACATTTATATCCTATATTTATTTGTAAAGTATCAAGATAGTCTCTCTTGATTTTTGGGAATTTTGTTTTAGTTATCTCCATAGAGATCTATATATAATTAACCTGATAAGTCATTATAGTTTAAATATTTATCTAATGCGGATATTTTATGATTTTTTCTACTAATGATCTAATAGTTACTGGCTAATTGTTTAAACCACTCTATATATTCTTTGGGACCATCATTAATAATCATGTTGAATTTTAAATCATCTTTAGGATCACTAATGCCTGTCATATCAGTTCCATTGATTTTTGGTCTTAATACTTGATCGTTACAGCTGTTAACAAATATAACTTGATTCTCTTTCTTGTATGATTCTCCCAACCTTTGGATCAATGTTAAGAAACCTCTATCACTTCCACCTCTTAGCCAAGAATTATCTTTATTATCTTTAACCGAGGTTACGGTATCGCCAACACCTATTAAAAGAGGCATTTGATCACTAGGAATTTTATCTCTGCATAGTTCTATTAATTTATTCTGAGTCTTTGGAGCATTCCTGACGTTGAATTTTTCACCGAAAGGGAAAATACCAGTTTTGTTTGCTATGTATTTATTTAATAGCAATAAAAGACCTGCTTCTTTTATTGCACCCTTGATAATAAACTGAATATCTGTTGTCCCGAATTCATTGAGAGTTGAATATTTCATTATTTCTCTTCCATCTCTTATTCCTAGATTTGGCATCAAGTGAAGATAAAAAGAATTATCTAAGCCACAATTTTTAGAATCTTCTAGTAAGTTATTCATTATTTTTTCCATAATCATTTGCAAATCTTTTACTTTTTGAAAATCATTTTTAACGGAGCTAAAAATTTCATTAAAGTTTAAAGTGGGAGTAAAGCGTGTATCACACACAGCGACATCGATTAATTTATTTCTTAATTCATCTGAAAGATTTGGTAAATATTTTTTTAATTCAATAGTTAGCATTGATCGCATCTTCTTTGGAACCCCTGCTAAAAATTTAATCTCATTAGCTTTGAGACCTGGATGAGATAAATTACTAAATTTATCTTGAAGTTCAACTCCACAAGCCGCTAGGCCAGGTAAGTAAAATCCATTTTCTTTTGCTGTAGTTTTTGAATTAAGGGCCTTTTCTACTAAACGATTAACACCTCTTCTGCCTTCATGTTCCCCGCAGGTTAGGACTGCAAACTTCTCTCTTAATCTTGAAACGTCCTTCACATATTCTTTATTGATTTTTCTTTTTAGTGGGTCTTGAACTAGTGGAATACAAACGCCGTCAAGATCCTGAACTATTAGGATATTTTTTACATTTATTATAGTGTCAATTACTTCTTCTTTCGTCTTAAACATTTTCATAAAAGAAGCCTTTAAATATTAGTTTACTCTAGTTCGAATCAAGATACACTTTCTTGATAGTTCTTATTCTTAAATAAGTGTATAGACATATATTCAGTATAATAAAAACTATTTTTAAAAGTTTCTTATTATTGTATATAATGTGATTGAATGAAAATAAACTGTGTTTGAGAAGAATTTAAGTAATAGCTTCTTTGCTGAACCATATTCAAGCGAGCCTATAGCCTTAAGAATTAGAGAGGTTTTGGATGGAAAAGTAGGATTTTACAGTGTCGGCTTGTATCCTGCCTCCCTTGCCTATAATTGTGCCTTGCAAAATGAAGGCTTCAATATTCTTCTGGCACCTAGAGATGGTAGAGAACTTTTAGGAGCTTTTTCTGATATTGATCTATCTGAGATGGATGACGGGATAAAAAATAAAATTGAATCAATGGCAATTTCAAATGATGATAAATCAGGAAGATATAATACTCTTAAGGATTTAATAATTAAGTGTGAATTAGTTGTTTTGAGTTCAAATAGCAATCATATAATAAACGACGTTAATTTAGCATTTAAACTCAAAAAAGAACTTAATCGTGATAATGTTTTAATTGCATGCTTGGTTGGTTCCTTTTGTCATGATCATCATTTGAATGAATCTTTTGTGTTATGCGAAAAATTAAATAAATTAGCCTTCTTTTCAGGGTTTCATCGACACGGAGCTCTTAGAAATCCATTAGATAGTTTTACAGCTAATTTTTGTCACCCAGATGCTATGAATGCAATATTGGGTTCAAAATTATTAAATAAAATTTCACCAAATATTCAAGTTTCTGCAGGTATACATAATGTTGAAGGTCAATATATAAAAGCTGCTAAAAATATATCTTCGATTTTAGCGGGTTTTGGTCATACTTTTCATAAGAATAATCCTGGTTTACTACCAACTTTATTAACTCTATTATTAGATCAATGCCTAGATCAGGCTGCCTATGTTTCAATGAGTCGTGCAGATAGGGAGAATTTATATATAAAACAACCTTTTCCTATTACTGAACTTGGATATAGCGTCCAACGCATAGAGGCCTCCTACCTTAAGGATGGTGATCTTGTTCATGTCAGAGATCATACTTTTACTCAATTGACAGCTATGGTTGCCGACGTGAGAGGTAGCATGATGTTGCCTGTAAGTGGAAAACCAACTAGGAATTTTCAAGCTGGTGAAGTCCTCGCTGAGAAGATGATTGAGTATAAAAGATGCCCAAAAGGTGTAGATGAGCTTATAGAATGGTGCGAACTATCCGGTCTTAAACGCGGAGCTTTAGAAGGAATAAATTCTTTAAATTATTGGCCAGATATCTTACGAAAATATTCAATACCTTTGAATAACTCTTCAATGATTAATCTTTTATATATGTGTATAATGGGACCTGATGAGATTAAGAAATATATTTATAATGTTATGTCAAGTAGCCGTGAATTAGCTAATTATTGTCAAGAATCTGTTAAGTCATTCCAAAGCAGGAAAATATCTGATGCACTAAATAATTTCCATTTGCAAACTTCTATAGATTTTGTGACTAAGTCAATAACTTATCAAGATCAATTATTTTTCGAATTAAATAAGATAAACTTTGATAATCCAGTAGGAGCAGAAGATAAGCCGATTTATAATAAAGTTATAGATTATATAGAAACTTACTTAATAGAATCCAATCTATAAAATAAAAGCTATGGATTTTGATAAAATCAGTTCAATTACTAGAAATTTTTTTAATAATAGTAAACTTTTAAACATATATATTATAGAATCTGGTCTTGTAAATAAAACGTATATTATTGAACATTTAATAAATGGGGTAAAGTCTAAATTTGTTTTGCAGTGTCTCAGTAATATCTTTGAATCCTATGAGCGAGTTAATATGAATCATAAATTTATAACTGATCATATTAAAAAAAAAATAAAAAAAAGTTATCTTAAATCTTATAGTCAAAGATGGGAGGTTCCATATTTAATTAAGTGTAATTCTAATGACCTTTTTGTACTACCTTTTTGCTCAGATTTTTGGCGAGCAATGAAATATATAGATGATACTCTCAGCTTTGAAATTTTAGAAGATAAAAAAATGGCTTATCAAGCAGGTCTTGGTCTTGCTACTTTTCATGGAATATGTAGTGATGTTGACCTTACAAAAATAGAAAATACTATTAAAGATTTTCATAACACAAGGCAATACATAGAAAAATTCAATATGATTATAAAAAATTATAACTTTATCGAATTAGAAGCTAGCGTAAATAAAAGAGTTAAGAAATTAATTTTTAGCTTATCTAATCATATTGTATATGTTGAAACTTTACTAGGATATTTAAAGACAAAATCAATACAAACTAGTTTAATACATGGTGATCCTAAGTTAAGTAATTTTCTTTTTGATAAAAATGATAAATCAGTTGTTTCTTTGATTGATCTAGATACTGTTTCTTCTGGTTATTTACTTACTGATTTGGCCGACTGTATTCGTTCGATTTGTAATATCGCTGGTGAGAATCCTAGTAATATAGATAATGTCTACTTTGATATTAATTCTTGTAAATATTTTCTAAACGGCTATTTCTCAATACAAAAAACCAAGGGTGATTACTGCTTTGGACTTCTACCCGAATTTATTTATTTGATAATAGTTGAATTAACCATTAGATTTCTGAATGACTTTTTGCAATCAAATATATACTTCAAAATAAAATATCATACTCATAATTTGTATAGAGCTGAGGTTCAATATCGATTACTTTCTAGTTTTGTTACTCAAACTTCTTCTTTGTCAACTTCATTACATGAAATCGGGATTTCCTCGAACCCAACTTTTATCTCGGATGTACAAAAAATTGTTTAGGGTTTTCATAAATCCCTACTTTTCACTAAAGTGAGAGTGATATGTGATATTTATTTTTTCTTGTGGCAAAGGAATTAACCCATAGGGCTGATGAGCTTAAACAATTAGGTTGGAATCAGGAAGATTTGTACAAATATATTGAATTATGGGATTACAGGCAGAGGTGGGGCTCTATAAATTTAGAAAGAGAAGATAGGTTGTTTCTTAAAAAAGCAGAATCTTTATTGCCTGAAATTTCTAAAAACAAAGCTTCAGTAAAGAAACCTCTCAAGGAAAAATCATATTACTGCTGGATTCAGTTTTTCCTGAATGAAATGAATAATTTTGAGTCCAATGAAAATTTAGAAAATGGTATGAGAGGGGTTTGGCCTATTTTCTTGGAGGAAGAACTTAGAGTAATTGATTATTTTGAACCAGTTTTGGGCTTGCCTGACACGATTAAAGCTAAATTAATTGGTCCTATTAGAGAAGATTTAGTTAAAACAGCCTTGGAAATCTATAAAGAAGCAGTAATTACAAAGCAATTTGATTTTCAAGGATCTTTGGCTAATGCCAAATCAAGTGGCGAAAACTCAAGTTGGCGTCCTCTAAGAGATAGTGATTATGAAGCCAATCAAGACTATCTACTTATTGAGAAGGGAAACGTTCTGGAATTCCGTAAAATAGTCAATGAAAAGCTTTTATCATTTATAAAAGAAAATTTGCCATCTTTAGCTGAGTCAGATAAATCTTTACCTCCTAATGATTGGATAAATTAAGTAGCCAATTCTCAACTTATGTGGCTAAAAAGAAAATAGAGATAATTAATTCTTTGACTTCCCAACGTTTTGAAACTCTTCAATTGCATGCAGGTCAAGTACCAGACCCTGCAACAAATTCTAGGGCAGTTCCTATTTATCAGACAAGTTCATATGTTTTTAACGATGTAGATCACGGGGCGAACTTATTTGGTTTGAAGGAATTTGGAAATATCTATACGCGTTTGATGAATCCTACAACGGATGTTTTTGAAAAAAGAATAGCTGCGCTTGAAGGAGGAGTAGCTGCTTTAGCTACAGCCTCAGGACAGTCTGCGCAATTTATTGCGATTACAAATTTCCTTACTGCAGGAGATAGCTTTGTCTCAACATCGTTTTTGTATGGAGGCAGTTATAACCAATTTAAAGTTCAATTTCCTCGTTTAGGAATCAATGTCAAGTTTGCTGATGGTGATGATGCAGAGAGCTTTGAAGCACAAATTGATTCATCTACAAAAGCAATTTATGTAGAATCCATGGGTAATCCCAGGTTTAATATACCTGATTTTGAGGGGCTTTCGAAATTAGCTAAATCTAAAAATATTCCATTAATTGTTGATAATACTCTTGGCGCTGCTGGAGCTTTAATTCGTCCTATTGAACATGGTGCAGATGTGGTTGTTCAAAGTGCTACGAAATGGATAGGAGGTCACGGCACAAGCCTTGGAGGGGTAATTGTTGATGCAGGAACTTTTGATTGGGGAAATGGAAAATATCCTTTAATGAGTCAACCCAGCGCGGCTTATCATGGTTTAGTTCATTGGGATGCTTTTGGATTTGGTAGTGATATTTGTGGAATGCTTGGAGTCCCTGCAGATCGAAATATTGCTTTTGCTTTAAGAGCTAGGTTAGAAGGTTTACGAGATTGGGGACCTGCAATTAGCCCATTTAATTCATTCTTATTACTTCAAGGATTAGAAACTTTAAGTTTAAGAATTGAAAGACATTGCTCCAATGCTCTTTTATTGGCTAAGTGGTTGGAGGATCATTCAAAAGTTGATAATGTTAGTTATCCAGGATTACCAACTGATAAATACCATTCAAGAGCAACTTCTTATATGACAAATAGAGGAAAAGGTTCCATGTTGATTTTCTCTCTAAAAGGTGGCTTTGATGATGCTGTATCTTTTATAAACTCCTTGAAACTATCTAGTCATCTAGCTAATGTAGGCGATGCTAAAACATTGGTAATTCACCCTGCCTCAACGACTCATCAACAATTATCTCCCGAAGAACAGTTGTCGGCAGGTGTTACTCCGACTATGGTAAGGGTTTCTGTTGGTATAGAACATATTGATGATATTTTAGAGGATTTTGAGCAGGCCTTAAACTTAATTTAATTTACCAAGCAGGTATATAGATATGGCTTTAATACTTCCGCGTAGTTATCATAAAATTTCATCAATTGAAAAAAATCATATTTCATGGATTGAGCCTGAATTAGCAGAAAGACAGGATATTAGACCTCTTAGGATTGGGATATTAAATATTATGCCTTTAGGAAAACAATATGAATTTAATTTATTGCACCCTTTAGGTCTTTCTCCTCTACAGATAGAACCAATATGGATAAGATTAAAATCTCATTCATATAGAACTTGGGATTTGGGACATTTGAAAAACTTATATGTTCATTGGGAGGAGGCAATGTCTCCAACTCCGCTGGACGGGTTGATTATTACTGGAGCGCCTGTGGAGCATCTCCCATTTGAAGAAGTTAATTATTGGAATGAATTAGTAAATTTAATTGAGGAGGCAAAATCCAAATGCGCAAGTACCCTCGGATTATGTTGGGCTGGTTTTGCAATGGCATACCTCGCTGGGGTTGACAAATATAATTTCAATAAAAAGCTTTTTGGCGTATACCCAATGAGAAGCCTTGTTCCTGGCCATTCTCTAATGGGAACACAAGATGATGAGTTTCTTTGCCCCCAAAGTAGGTATGCTGGATTATCTGATATTGCAATGGAAAATGCTGAAAAGAAAGGCAAGCTAAGATTATTAGCTCACGGGGAAAAAGTAGGTTATACAATTTTTGAGACTCCTGACCAAAGGCAATTGATGCATTTAGGACATCCCGAATATAATGTTGATCGATTGAAATCTGAGATGGAAAGGGATAAGAAAAGAGGGGACGTACCTCCTCCAGAAAATTTTGATTTGATTAAATCAAATACCTCATGGCGATCTCATCGAAACTTATTATTTCAACAATGGTTGTGGTTCTGTTATCAACGAGTAAGCCTAAGTACTTGACTTTATTAGATTTATAATTACTTAGGTTTTATGCATAAAAAAAATTCAATTATTTTAAAGGTGGCATTACATTACTTGGATCATGAAGGGCTTTGAGTTCTCTTAATTTTGGAAGCCAATCTTTGAATGCTGATGATAATTCTTTTTCATGCCATGCTAAATG
>QCEW01000006.1 GCA_003280445.1 Prochlorococcus sp. AG-363-A03
ACCAATTTAAAATATAAGGTAATTATTTTTTCTATCTAACAATTTTCGCAATATTCTCTAAATCAACATAAAATCTTTTTAGATAACATTTTTTATGACAACTCCATTTCGTAATGTGACTCCGAATGGACCAGGTGGCACAACAACGCTTCTACTTGTTCTCTCCTTTACTGGCTTTTTGCTCCTTACTCAATCATTTTTTGTTGTTCCTGCTGGTCAAGTTTCAGTTGTAACAACATTAGGGAAAGTAAGTGGTAAGCCTCGCAGTCCTGGTTTGAACTTTAAAGTTCCTTTCGTCCAAAATACTTATCCTTTCAATGTTCAGACTCAAGTTAGGCCAGAGAAGTTTGATTCATTGACTAAAGATTTGCAAGTTATTTCAGCAACTGCAACTGTTAAATATGCTTTGAAGCCCAATGAGGCTGGAAGAGTCTTTAAAACTATCTCTTACAATGACAGAGAGATATATAACAGGATTATTCAACCATCACTTCTTAAGGCTCTTAAATCAGTCTTCTCAAAATATGAGTTGGTAACTATAGCTAGCTCTTGGAGTGATATCTCTGAGTTGGTTGAGCAAACAGTAGCTGATGAACTTAACAAATTTGATTATGTTGATGTTCAAGCTCTTGATTTGACAGGATTGACAATTGCAGATGAATATCGAGCTGCAATTGAACAAAAACAGATTGCAGAGCAGCAATTATTAAGAGCTCAAACTGAGGTTAAAATTGCAGAACAAGAAGCCTTGAGATATGACACTCTAAATAAAAGTCTTGATGACCAAGTCCTTTTCAAATTATTTTTAGATAAATGGAACGGAAAGACTCAAGTTGTTCCTGCTTTACCAGGATCTAAATCTGGAAATGTTCCAGTAATTGTAGGAGGAAGAAATTGATAAGTTTTTGAAAATTTAAAGAAAAAAACAACCCAATTTGATTGATCAAATTGGGTTGTTTTTAGATCTCTGTGAAGCTTTGTTGAAAAGCTTCTATCGTTGAACTTATATCATCTTCAGAATGAGCAAGTGATGTAAAACCTGCTTCAAATGCACTTGGAGCTAAATAAACCCCTTTTTGAAGCATTAGTCTATGCAATTTGCTAAAGCGATTTGTATCAGCAGATTTAGCTTCTTCAAAATTTCTAACTGGTCCTTCACATAGGTAGAAACCGAACATTGCGCTAATGCTCTGACCATAAATGGCAATATTTGATTCTTTAGCAGCTGTGATTACTCCATCGACAAGCTTTTTTGTAAGAGCTTCTAATTTTTCATAGGTACCTTTTTGCTTAAGTAGCTCAAGTGTTTTTATGCCGGCTGTCATAGCTAAAGGATTTCCGCTCAATGTACCTGCTTGATACATAGGCCCAGAAGGCGAAACCATTGACATGATTTCTTTGCGACCTCCATAGGCACCAACTGGAAGCCCTCCACCAATAACTTTACCCATGGTTGTTAAATCAGGAGTTACGCCAAAACGCTCTTGGGCTCCTCCATAGCTGATTCGAAAACCAGTCATAACTTCATCGAAAACCAAAAGGGCACCATTTTCCTGCGTTACCTCTCTTAACCCCTCTAAAAATCCTGGTTCAGGTGTTATGAAGCCAGCATTTCCAACAACAGGCTCAAGGATGACTCCAGAGATAGCATCTGGGTTTTCAGCAAAAAGTTTTTTTACAGCTTCGAGATCGTTATAAGGAGCAGTAAGAGTATTGGCGGTTGTGCTTCTTGGAACACCTGGTGAGTCAGGTAGACCAAGTGTCGCTACTCCTGAGCCTGCTTTCACTAAAAACATATCTGCATGCCCGTGATAGCAACCCTCGAACTTAATAACTTTATCCCTGCCAGTAAAGGCTCTCATTAAACGAAGAACAGCCATACAAGCTTCTGTGCCGCTATTTACAAAGCGGACCATTTCAACGCTTGGGACGGCATCTATGACCATTTCGGCAAGCTTGTTCTCGAGCGCACAAGGTGCTCCGAAGCTTGTGCCTTTTTCAAGTGTTTCTTGTAGAGCGGCAATTACCTCTGGATGTGCATGACCACAAATCGCAGGCCCCCAGCTGCCTACATAGTCGATGTATCTGTTTCCATCAACATCCCAAGCATAAGGACCCTTTACTCGATCAAAAACGATTGGATCCCCTTCAACAGATTTGAATGCTCTTACAGGTGAACTGACTCCACCAGGCATTAAATTTTTGGCAGAGCCAAAAATTTCTTCAGATCTTTTTGTGTTCAACGCGTCTGTCACAGCACCTCAGCGAATGAGCTCATAAACACAGTCAGCCATAATGGCCTAAAAGTGTCTGATTCGTCTAAATTTTTGAATCTGTTCAGCATCTGGTTATTTTTTTTTAATCTTTATAAGGTTTATCTTCATATTTGAGTTTAATCTTAAAAGCCTGTAGTAGAGAGACTTCCTTGCAGATTATGCCCCTTTAAATCAATGTGATTAGGCTAATTGTGAAAATTTGGTTTGTTAATTCTGTGATGATTTGAAAATAGAAAAGAACCTAATTTTTTTAAAAGAAAAATTCATTTTCATCATCTGATGGAGGCCAGCTAATGTCGACAACCACAGGTGCGTGATCACTTGGTTTTTCTTTAGATCTTGGTTCTTTGTCGATCCAACAACTATTTGCACAATTCAATAAATCTTCTGTTAAGTAAATATGATCGATTCGCCAACCATTGTCTCTTTCCCATGCTGAATGGCGATAATCCCACCAAGACCAATTTCTCTGACCAGGCTCAAAAATTCTAAAAACATCTTCGAATTCGCCTCCTAAAGCATTTTTAAGTAATTTTCTTTCCTTGGAAGAAGCCATAATTGATTCTTTATAATTGCTGGGTGTATGTATATCTCTATCTTCAGGGGCAATATTAAAGTCTCCTAATAAACATATAGGTGTATGACTTGAATTTATTTTTCTTAGATAAAACTGTAGGTATTCAAGCCATTGTTCTTTATAGATAAATTTATCTGAATTTATTGATGATCCATTTGGAACATAAACATTTATAATTCTAATATCATTGATTTCAGCACTTATTATTCTTTTTTGCTCATCTAATAAAGATAAATATTTGAAGTCGTTTATAACTTGATCAAAGCCAATCTTTATATCATTGATTGGGAATTTACTTATTATTGCTACTCCATTGTAGGACTTTTGCCCAGATATTGAAACCTCATATCCAAGTTTTGAAAAAACTTCAACTGGAAAAAATTTATCCTCTGTCTTTGTCTCTTGTAAGCAAAGAATGTCAACCTTGTTATTGACAAGCCATTCTTTTACAAGATCTATTCTTGAACGAATAGAATTGACATTCCATGTTGCAACAAGCAAGACCTTAACTTTTATTGGTTAAGTTATTATCATGTAAATTGAGACGAAAGTTTAGTTTTGAACCAAACTAAAGGTTTTATTCATGGTCAATTTTTGTTTGCTCTCGTCTGCTTTACACCAATTTTAATTGCGGCAGGACAAGAAATTTCTTCTTCAAGAAGAACAAAAATTTCGGAAGTAAAAAGTTATTCACCTGATGAGAAAAGAGATATCTACAGTACTTTTGATACAGAAGATCAAATTGATCAGGGCTTACCAATAGATCCATTTGATTTGATGAATCGTCTTAAACAAGCAGGAGCGATGAATAATGCTACAACTCCATCAGATGCGCTGGATGAAGCACTCAATGCATTTGATCATTCAGGTTATGAAAACATCCAAAATGAATAAAAACATAATAATATTTGTAGGATTTTGGTAAATTTAAGGTTGCTCACTAAAGGAACCCATACAAAATAGATGCAGAATCATCCGATCCCCTCGGTCACTGATCCATTGCAATACAGAGCAATTGGAATAGTTAGAGGTATCTATAAGCCTCAAGATGATGACAACTTTACTCGCGGAGCTCTGATTGATTCCAAAGGTAATGAAATAGATTCAGTTCTGCTTGGAAGAGTTATAACTTTGATCCGTAACCATGTATCTCTAGAAAAGCCTCACCTTTGGGTTGTATATCCAAGGTGTAGAAATAATCAAAATCTTCATTTACAAATTACAGGGATTTGGGAGCCGAGTACTTTAAAAAAAGATATTGTGGAAAAAGAGGAGTTGAATGAATCTTCAATTTTAAAAGTTGATTCTGATGATTTATTAGAAGGTGATGATTATTTCTCAATAAGGGGAGAATTGATTTTTACTAAGCCTGAAGAGAAGGAGGTGGTTGTAAAAATCCGTCAAAAGCCAAGAAATCAGAACAAAAACGCGTTGCCTTTTAAAGTTAATCTTAAAGGTAAAGTTCCTATTAATTACTTAAAACATTTCGTTAGCCTTGATGTTCGTCGTGTTGACTATCAACTTTTGGTTGAAGATTTTAAAATAATAGCTCCTATCTCTCAACAAAAAATAACTAATAAAAGTAGAAAGAATCGTAAACAATAAAAACCATTCTTATTATAATTAATCAAAATGTTTTCTAATTATAAAACTAATTATAAGTTTAATCTTAAATGAAATCTATTTTTATTGATTGTGCTCTTGGGATATCAGGAGATATGCTGGCATCAGCATTATTAGACTTAGGTGTTCCTCAATCTATTTTATTGGATAATTTAGTAAGCTTAAATATAGATAGAAATTATAACCTACAATTTAGTGAGGGATATAGTGAGGGGATAAAAGGAATTATTTGTACAAAAAATAAAATTCAATTAAAGGAATTATCTAAAAGTCTGAATGATGTAAAAAAGTTAATTCTGGATTCAAAATTGAATGATTATGTGAAAAAAACATCTATTAAAGTTTTTGAAATTCTTGCCGATGCAGAAGCAATTGTTCATGGTAAAGATATCTCAGACGTTCATTTTCATGAACTAGGCTCAATTGATTCCATACTTGATATTGTCAATGTATGCTCAGCTATAGATTTTTTAAAGCCAGATAAGATTTATTTTTCAAACCCTCCTGCAGGCAAGGGAGTTGTATCTACTTTGCATGGGCTTCTTCCTGTTCCAGTACCTACAGTTTTAGAGATAGCGAAGCAAAATAAAATTCCATTAATGTCGATTGATGATAATTATTTTGGAGAAATAACAACACCCACTGGTGCAGCATTGATAGCAACTTTTATAGATGAATTTGGTCATCCAGATAATATAAATATTAAAAAAATTGGTATAGGCTTAGGAAGTAAAAATATTTCTAGACCTAATTTTTTACGAGTTTTACTAATAGAGACTAATGACGAGTACAAAGATAATAATAATCCTGTCTTTGAAACTATAATTTCTCAGGAGGCTTGGATCGATGATTCTACGCCTGAAGATATTGCGATTTTAATAGAAAGATTAAGAGCGTCAGGTGCTATTGATGTCGTTTGTTATTCCGTTGATATGAAAAAAAATAGAAAAGGTATATGTATAAAAGCTATTGTATCCCTGCAAAATCAAAACTTACTTAAGGAAGTTTGGTTTAATTATAGTACAACAATTGGAATAAGAGAGAATAAGATTAGTCGTTGGGTGCTGCCAAGAAGAATAATTAGCCATGAAACAAGTTTTGGGGAAGTTAATGTTAAACAAACAATGAGACCAAATGGAAAAATTTCAATAAAAATTGAACATAAAGACTTGACTAAGCTAACTTTAGATACCGGAATTCCTATAGAAGAGATTCGTCAGAAATTATTCATAGAATTGTCAGAATTTTATGAAATAGATGATTGGTCTTATTAATGATCAATATAAAAAAGTTTCATAATAAAAGAAATATGTTTGTTTTTAGGATGTTATCTAAAATCAACATTAAACTTTTGATAACATTAATTTGTTTTGCATTTATTGGGAATTCTATATATGGAAACTTTGAGTCTTTATCTAATCAGAAAATTTCTATTGAAGAGATATTATGGTTAATAGGAGGACTTTTATTTAGTTTCTTAAGTATAATTATTAATGCCTATGCATGGAAGCTTTTAATCAATAACCTTGCTTATAATAGTAATAAGCTGAATATATTAAAACTATTCTTATCTACAAATATATTTAAATATTTGCCAGGAGGAATATGGCATTTTGTTTATAGATATAATACTTTGCGCTTGGAATTTTCGACTGAAAAATCAATTGAATCTATTTTATTAGAACCATTATTAATGCTAGTTGCAGGCTTTATTTTTATACCTTTTGGAAGTTCTAACATATCTACTTATTTACTTTGCTGGTCATCTACTTTGGTTTTTTTACCACTATTTAGGAAATTCTTAATAAAAAGATTAAAAGCTAGCAAGGCAGATATTTTTTCTAATAAGGGCCATCAAAGCGATGGAAATTTACTGTTAAAAATTAACAAGACTCCAATAAAAATGTTTTATCCCTACAGGCCACTATTTGTGGAGATTATATTTATTCTGATTCGCTTCTTTGGCTTTTTATGTTGTCTTAACGCATTTTCTATTGGGTCATTAATTCCGAAAATTGAATTAATATCTTCCTTTTCCTTAGCATGGATAATTGGCCTTATAGTGCCAGCAGCACCAGGAGGTTTAGGCGTATTTGAATCTATGATTCTATTCAGTCTTGGTTCAAATTTACCAGAGGCACCTCTTTTGGCTTCATTGCTTTGCTATCGACTCGTTTCAACAATCTCTGATATAAGCGCAGCTTTAATTTATCCAGTTAAAAAATTTTTTAAAGTTTAAAGATCTATGCTAGTTATTTTTGTTGTTTAAGCTTGGTATTAAAGCTAAAGAGGCTATTAACCCGAGACAAATGATGATCAATGAAGGTAAAATAGATTCTGCTACTCTTTCATCTCCAGCGTATTGGAATATTCTTACTGAAAGCGTATCAAAATCAAATGGTCTTAATATAAACGTCAGTGGTAATTCTTTTATCGTGTCAACAAAAACAAGTAGTGCACCAACTAATATAGGCCCTTTGAGAAGTGGTAAATGTATTTTGAAAAGGACTTCTGGCCATCTCTTCCCAAGATTTATAGCTGCGTTATCTATATTTGGCGGTAGTCTCTCAAAGGCAGCATCAAGTCCACCTTTTGAAACAGCTAGGAATCGAATGCTATATCCCCATATTAGTAAGCTTAATATGTTTATTTGCCAGAAACTTCCTTTAAATGAAAGAAGCGCAAGGGCTAAAACTGATCCAGGTATTGCATACCCAATACTGGATAAAAAGGTTAATATGTTCAGCCATTGATGATTTTGCCATCTCTTAGAAATTGATAAAATCAATGATATAACTATCGTTAATAATGAAACAATAAAGGCTAAACCAAAGCTTCTAAAAGTTAGGCCAATTAAATCAGTATTGAATCCTTTATTCATTTGATCAATATTTATTATTGCCCATGTGATTGGAATTCCCAATGTAATAATCGGAGGAGTAATTGTTATAACTTGAGCAAGGAATAGATTTATACCTTTTAATTCCCATTTTGGTGAGTCTCCACTACTTATTCCATCTATCCATCTCTTACTTCTTTCCCTTGATTTACGTTCAATTGCAACTAAGAGAAAGACTAAAATCAATGCAAATAAAGCAAGAGAAATGGCACCTGAAGGCTCACCTTCCTCTACCCAGCTTTCAAGTATTCCAGCTGAAATACTTGGAATATTTAAAAGTTGAACGGCCCCTAACTCATTTATGATTTCCATCGCCATTAAAGCTAACCCAGCAGTAATTGAAGGGATTGCTATGGGTAGAGATATTCTGAAAAAACTTTTCCAGGGACCTATACTAAGAGTTCTGCATGCCTCAATTTGTTTTCTACCACCTTTCTCAAAGCTTTCTGAACTTAGTAGAAATACATATGGATATGTTGTAAATGCCATTATTACTACCCCCCAAAACATACCGGAAATCCCGATGGAATTTATGCTGCCAAGATCAATGAATGTAGCTGTTAAAAGGTAAGCTGGAGTTGCGAAAGGAATTAGTTGGCAAGATTTAAGTATTTTTCTGCCTTTTAAATGGCAATTAGCTAAAATCCAACCATTCGCTATGCCTAAAAATCCACCTAGGGTTAGAGAAAAAATTAGTAATAATAGAGTTCCTTTGATTTCATGAAGATTTTCTATCGTTAAATAAATAGAACCCTTTTGAATACCGTATAACCCCTCACTCACGAGACTAAATAATGGCCATAAAATAAAAAATGTTAATAGTATTACTAGAAACTTCAATACGTTTCGACTATTAATTAATGCTATTAAATTAAAAATAAAACTAATATCTTTTTCTTTTTTTGGAACTTTTGAAGTGGGGTTTAGATTGTTCAATTTACTCTTAAAAGTTTCTATTTTGTGATTATATTTCAATACATGCATTTAATTGAGATATTATTTTCACTTTGTCTAATCCTTTTCCAATAAAGACAAGTTGATTATTTCTTTTTTCTTTCCATTCACTATCTTCGATAGAAATTCTTTTGCCTGCAAGGTGAAATAAATGTCTTCTTTCGCTTTCACTAAACCATAAAATACCCTTTGCTCTGAATACATTGCTTGTTAATTGATTATCAAGAAAATATTGGAATTTCCTAAGAGAAAAAGGTTTCTTTGTTTGAAAAGAAACAGAAATAAAATCTTCAATTGAATTATCTTTTTCTTTCGAGTGATCATGCTTATGAGAGTGATCATGCTTATGAGAGTGATCATGCTTATGAGAGTCATAATGATCTGATTCCTTTTGATTAAGGAGATCGGTTTCAAAAATACCCACACTTAATAATAGGTTTAGTGGAATATTACCTTTAATACTTTTTAAGATTCTCGCATCATTTTTTATTCCATTTAACTTAGTTATGGTTTCTTCTATACTTTTATTAGTTACTAAATCACATTTATTTAAAAGTAAAATATCACCATATATTATTTGTGATCTTCCTATTGAGCTTTCTAAAGCAACATCATTAAAGTTCTCAGCATCTATTAAAGTTATAATAGAGTCTAATCTTGTGGTATCTCTTAAATCACTTCCAAGTAATGTCATCGCAACTGGAAGTGGATCGGCTAATCCTGTAGTCTCAATAATAATATAATCGATTTGATTGTTGACATTGATTAACCTTTTTATTGCGTCTACTAACTCACCATTAATAGAACAGCAAATGCATCCATTAGTAAGTTCTATCATTTCTTCTTCAGTTTTAACTATTAATTCATTGTCAATTCCTATTTCACCAAATTCATTCACTAATACAGCTGTTTTTATACCTTTCTGATTGGTAAGAATATGATTTAATAAAGTGGTTTTACCTGATCCTAGAAATCCTGATATAATTGTAATAGGAATATTAGCTTTGGAAACTATACTTTCTTTAGTCTTTGATTCAATTGTGTTCATTTAACGGAAACAAATAAGAATAATTAGTTTTTGATTAATTTATCAATAGATTCAGCAAGCTTTATGTCATTAATAGTAATACCATCTTTGTCATGAGTAGTTAATTCTATTTTAACTCTATTGTATGTATTTTGCCAGCTTGGATGATGATCTATTTTTTCAGCTAAAATAGCTACCTTTGTCATAAAGCTAAAAGCATCAATGAAATTATCAAATTTAAATTCCTTTTTTATTGTTTTATTTTCTATGATCCAAGAAGGATTCTTTTCTGAAAAATAATCTAGCTGATTTTGCTCTATTAAAGAAGCCATGAGTTTTTTTATACGTAATCTTAATTTAAATCAAAATCACCAATTGCATGCAATTGTAAGGACCTTGATTTATTTGATGTCCTATGCTCCCAAATATAGATGGCTTGCCATAATCCCATATCTAATTTGCCATTAACAACACTGAAACTTAAATTATTTGAAGTAAGCATTGTTCTTATATGAGCAGGCATATCGTCCACTCCTTCTTCTGAATGAAGATAATCTATTCTTTTACTACTTCTGTTAATTGAATAAAAACTCTTCTCTGGGACAATAGCTTTCATGTAATTTGACAAATCATTAAGAACATTAATATCTGCATTTTCATTTATAATTAAACTACAGCTTGTATGTTTTAGGAAAATAAGAAGTATCCCTTTATAAAGCTTTTTAACTTGGATCCAATGATTGATATCTTTTGTTATATCAGTAAAACCTTGTCCCTTTGTTTCAAAATTTAAAGTTGATAAAATCTGTTCCATTAGTAATAAACCATACTGCCTGAGTTTCTTTAATACTAACAGGTTTTTCTTTTTCTATAAAGTTGAAGTATTTAGAATCAGATTTTATTAAAAGATATAATATTTTTTTGTTTTTTAAATCATGAAATATTTAATTTAGTACTTATGATTTAAATTATTTTAAATTGATGAAATACGGATCTCTTTTCATCAATTTGATATTAGGATTAAATAAATATCTAATTGAATACTTTGTCAAAGTCTGCTTGGCAGCTTTTAGGTGATTACCTAAAAGATACGCAGTTACTGGGATCTATACAAAACACTCTCTACTGGGATCAAAATACATCTATGCCTATCTCTGGGTCCGCTTGGAGAGGAGAACAATTAAGTCTTTTGGCCAAACAACTTCATGAAAGACAAAGTTGTGAAGAGTTCGAAATTTTAATAAAAAAAGCAAAACTTGAACTTCAAATTTTAAAAGATAAAAATGATTTGGAATTTCAACTCGTAACAGATAGGTTTAAAAACCTAAAGTTGCTAGAGCAAGATTTCAATAGGCAAAAAAGGATAGATCCTAAATTGATTGTTGCGCTTGCAACCGCAAAGTCTGAAGGGTATATGTGTTGGCAGGAAGCTAGGAAAAATAATGATTTCAAAAGCTTTTCTCCATCTCTCAAGAAGCTTATTGAGTTAAGAAAAGAGCAATCCAATCAGCTCTGTGAAGAAAGAACTTGCTGGGAGACACTTGCACAACCGTTTGAACCGAACTTAACGATTAATCGTGTAGAGGAATTATTTAAACCTTTAAAAAAAAGATTGCCAGAATTAATTCATAAGGCTGAGAACATAATTAACAAAAAGAGTGAAAAATGGGATTTAGCAATTAGCCACCAAGAAAAGCTTTGTCAAATACTTTTAAATGATTGGTCCAGGGATCCCTCTAATACAGCTATAGCTAAGTCCCCTCATCCATTCTCTATAACTTTGGGGCCGGATGATTATCGAATTACGACTCGAATAGTTAAAGGTCAGCCACTTTCTTGCTTATTGGCTACTGCCCATGAGTGGGGGCATTCTCTATATGAGCAAGGATTGCCTTCTGAAAGTCACCAATGGTTTGCATGGCCTTTAGGTCAAGCAACCTCTATGGCTGTTCATGAGAGCCAATCTCTATTTTGGGAAAACAGAATTGCTAGGAGTTTTTCATTCGCACAGTCTTTTTGGCATCATTTTGAGAATGCAGGTGCTCCAATTCATTCTGGTAATGATTTATGGATCAATCTAAATCCTTTTACTCCAGGATTGAATCGAGTAGAAGCAGATGAACTTAGTTATGGCTTGCACATAATGATTAGGACTGACTTGGAAATTGATCTTATTGAGAAAGGACTTCCTGTAGAGGATCTTCCTACTGAATGGAATAAAAGGTATTTGAACCTGCTAGGAGTTTCTCCAAAAAATGATACTGAAGGATGCTTGCAAGATGTGCACTGGAGTGAGGGAATGTTTGGTTATTTCCCTTCTTATTTACTTGGTCATCTCATTAGCGCACAGTTAACAAAAACTCTTGAAAACGATTTAGGAAAAATTGATAATCTTATTGAATCTAAGGAAATCAGTAAGATATTGGGTTGGCTTCGTAAAAATGTTCATCATTATGGGAGAAGTTTGGATTCCGAAGAACTTGTAAGTAAGGTCTCTGGAGCTTCATTATCACCAAACTATTTTCTTGAATACTTAGACAATAAACTTGAGAAGCTTTCTAAAATATCTGATTAAAATATATTTACTAGCATAAAAACTAGGTATGGTAATTTTTTTTGAAACTTTTATAAATTATCCGCCACAACTTTATTAGCAATTACTACGTTGATTTACCATATAAGAACATAAAAAAATACTATGGCTAACCTTGACCAATCGCCTAGCAGAATAATGCCTAATCTGCTTCATGTATTACCTGCGTTTGCCAATGAATCTGAACTGAGAGTTAATACAATTGTCGAGTTAAATTCAAATACGATAAATAAATATGAGCTTATTACTGAAACTGGGCATCTAAAGCTTGATCGAGTTGGATATTCGTCTCTTTCCTACCCCTTTGCGTATGGATGTCTTCCACGTACATGGGATGAAGACGGCGATCCATTAGATATCGAAATCGTAAGTGTTACGGAGCCGTTAGTCCCAGGTTCAATCGTTGAAGCAAGGATTATTGGAATAATGACCTTTGATGATGGAGGTGAAGTAGACGACAAAGTTATTGGCGTAATAGCCGATGACAAGAGGATGGATCACATAAAAAGCTTTGAACAATTAGGCAAACATTGGATTAAGGAAACAACCTATTACTGGGAGCATTATAAGGACCTTAAAAAACCTGGGACTTGTAATGTAAATGGATTCTTTGGTGTTGAAAAAGCAGTTCAGATTATTAAATCCTGCGAGGAGCGTTACTTATCTGAAATAGATCCTAGTTTAATTAATTAAATCTTTTGAATGAATTAGGGCCTTGCAGACTTGAATATCTCTTCTAGTATTTCTCCTGCACCACGGCCTTTTAATTCATTTGCTAAGTCTATTCCGATCCCCTCAGCAGATCTTATTGAGCCTTTTTTTATATCTCTAATTAATCTTTTACCATCTAAACTTGCGACCATTCCCTCAAGAATTAATTCGTCATTGTTAATTTCAGTTCTAACGCCTATTGGAACTTGGCATCCTCCTTCAAGCTCTCTAAGGAAAGACCTTTCTGCTAAACATCTTTTAGATGTTGAATCGTGTTCAAGTGTTTTTAAAATATCCAGGACATCTTGTTGACCACTTACACACTCAATACCTAGAGCTCCCTGTCCCACTGCATGGAGTGAAATATCTGTTGGAATTAACTGATGTATTCGATTAGCAAAACCAAGCCTTTTTAATCCAGCAGCAGCCAAGATAAGACAGTCATATTCTCCTGAGTCAAGCTTTTCTAATCGTGTAATAACGTTCCCTCGTACATCTTTGAAAACAAGATGTGGATAATGATATCGCAATTGAGCAAGCCTTCTTAAGGAGCTAGTCCCCACTACAGATCCTTCTGGCAGAGTCTCAAGGTTGTAAATTTGATTTTTCTTATTGACGACTAGCGCGTCAGAAGGATCCTCCCTTTCTGTAATGCAGCCAAGAATTAATCCCTCAGGAAGATTGGTAGGTAAATCTTTAAGTGAGTGGACGGCAATTTCAGCATGACCAATAAGCATTTGAGCTTCAAGTTCTTTAGTAAAAAGGCCTTTATCTCCTATTTTTGCTAATGCTACATCTAGTATTTTGTCGCCCTGTGTAGCCATTGCTTCGATAGTGATAGCAAGATCAGGATGGGCTTTTTGTAGTTCATCTCGCACCCAGTTCGTCTGAACCATGGCCAGCTGGCTTCGGCGAGAGGCGATGCGCAGTTGGTCTAGTGTCATTAGCAAATATTTTCTATTTCTTTACCTTAAGCAGTCAACCTTACCAAATTAAAAATCTTGGAAAATAATTTAATAAGGTTGATGTGAAATGAAATCTAGGGTTAAACCAATCTTTGTATTTTCACAAGGAAAAGTAAAGGTTTTACTTTCATTTTTAATTTAGCTTGATGTATTCTTTAAGCACTCCATTTCGATTTGGATGACGGAGTTTTCTGAGAGCCTTAGCCTCAATTTGTCTAATTCTCTCTCTTGTTACATCAAAAATCTGTCCGATTTCTTCAAGGGTTTTCATCCTCCCATCATCTAATCCATAACGAAGTCTTAGAACATCCCTCTCTCTGGGACTTAATGTAGCGAGAACACCCTCCAAATCCTCTCTTAATAAGGTTTTTGCTACATCTTGTTCAGGATTTTCAATATCTGCTTCAATAAAGTCACCAAGCCTAGAATCTTCCTCTTTCCCAATAGGAGTCTCTAGAGAAATAGGGAGCTGAGCACTTTTAGCAATAAATCTCAGTTTCTCAATCGTCATTTCCATGCTTTCGGCGATTTCTTCCTCGGATGGTTTCCTTCCAAACTCTTGACTTAAAACTTTAGTAGTTTTCTTTATCCGTGAAATTGTTTCGTACAGATGCACAGGCAAACGAATTGTTCTGCTTTGATCTGCAATTGCTCTAGTAATAGCCTGTCTGATCCACCAAGTAGCGTAAGTTGAGAATTTATATCCTTTCTCATGATCAAATTTTTCAGCGGCACGAATGAGACCAAGACTTCCTTCTTGTATAAGATCTTGAAAAGACAAGCCTCTATTCATATATTTCTTGGCAATTGAAACTACTAATCTTAGATTTGATTGCACCATTTTTTCTTTTGCTCGTCTACCAAGCATCAATCGCCGGCGGAAGCGAGTCAATGGCATTTCAGCAAGAACGGCCCATTCTTTAACTGATGGGAAATGGCCATTCTCACTTTCAAATTGAGCAGCTTCTTCCTCTAATTGAAGAAGATCTGCTATCTTTCTGGCTAATTCAATTTCTTCGTCTGGCCTAAGAAGTCTTATACGGCCAATTTCTTGTAGATAAACCCTAATTGAGTCTTCAGTGTAAACACCCTTTGGCCCTATTTTTATACTTGCTAAAGCTTTAGCTGCTGCTTCCTGGGCACTCGATAGGACAGAAGCGTTATCGTCATCATCATCTAGGTCGATATCTGCTGCTTCAGTTACTTTATTTGCCTCAGCAATTAATTTATCCGCCTCCAGATCTAAATCAATTTTCAGATCACTTGAAGATTCTTGAGGAAGAGTTTGGGTTTCTTTAGTCACGTTTACTTTGGCGGCTGTTTTTTTAATTTTTTTGGAATTGTTTTTAGTTTCCTGATTAAGAGAAATATTTTCAGCTGTCTTTTTTTCCTTTAACATGATTTTCCTGATGGTTTTGTGGTCTGGAGCAGAGATCAGGTTATTACCCGAAAAAATGGTTGGAATCTCCTAGAGATAATATTTCAGGAAAAACTATTTAATTTGTAAAAGTTCAACAAAAACACTCTAATTTGAGATTGTCCTTAATCGTGACAAATCTTGCGAAAAATCACATGACATCAACATGGACTTGAAATTATGGAGGATGTTTTGTTGAGGAATGGAAATGTGTAAGCAAGGATGTCAGGGGATTTCTCAGACCGGCTTATTTCAGAATAGGAATGTTCCTGCTCTTGAAAAAGCTTCTAGTCTTCCCACTGGGTGGAATTTTGCAATTTCCACAACAGTTGTAAAGCTGTTCACAATCCAATGGTAGAAAAAATTTCTTAAGTCGGCAAGTACTAAAAATGATATGAATTCTTTTATATTTGATATTTGGTTACATGTAGGTCGTGAAGGACGATGTTTTTCCTATCAAGATGGAAATAAGTTAGATATTGACTTAGGTGATGTTGTGACCGTGCGACTGAAAGGTCAACTGATGCAGGGCTTGGTAGTTAAAAAGATAAAAAACATAGTTTCTTCAAAGGAAAATTTAAATAATATTTCATTGAATAATGTGGAAACATTGGTTCAAAAAGCAGCTATCAAAAAAGAATGGAGAGAGTGGCTAGAAGAAATTTCCCATGAATTATATGTAAGTGATTTTCAGATGCTTAAGACCGCGTTGCCGCCAGGCTGGTTAGGTAGGTCGAAGTTATCGAATAGACCCAAAAAACTGTGGTGGGTAAAATTATCTAGTAATAATCATGAGAGAAAGATATCTAATCGTCAGATTGAGTTAAAGAGAAATCTTCTCTTGAATGGAGGAGGAAAATGGCAAAAAGATTTGGAGGGAGAAGGATTTTCTTCTGTATTGATTAGAAACTTTGTCGCATCTGGTTTTGGAGAACGAGAAAAACGTTTCTCTCCTTGTGAATCTCTTGGTGACGAAGAAAATAAAAATAAAAAATGTTTAAAGATTGAGGATCCCCAACCTTTGACGTTAGAGCAAAGCTTAGCAAAGGAAAAATATGAGTCACTCTCGAATGGGTCAGCTCTTTTACTTTGGGGTGTTACTGGATCAGGAAAGACTGAAGTATATCTACAAACTGTAGCACTTGAATTATCTTTAGGTAGACATTGTCTTATACTTACCCCTGAAATTGGATTGGTGCCACAATTAGTTGATCGTTTTCGAAAGAGATTTGGATTAAATATTTTTGAATACCATAGTAATTGTTCTAATAAAGAGAAAATTGAGACATGGAAGAGATCTTTAGATACAGCGATACCTAGCGTTTTTATTGGTACTCGCTCAGCTATCTTTCTACCATTATCCAATTTAGGATTGATAGTCCTTGATGAAGAACATGATAGCTCTTATAAGCAAGAATCTCCTATGCCTTGTTATCATGCAAGAGATTTAGCAATTCATAGAGCAAAAAAAATTGGAGCTAAAGTAATACTTGGAACAGCAACTCCGTCTTTAAATGCTTGGAAAAATATAAAGCCCAATGGTAATATAGTCGTTGCGAAATTAAACCAACGGATTCTGAACCGTGAATTACCAACAGTTAGTATCGTAGACATGCGTGCAGAATTAGCTATTGGGAATCGAAGCTTGATTAGTAGATATCTAAGAAACCAACTTTTGAATATAAAAGAGACTGGAAATCAAGCGATTATTTTAGTCCCTAGACGTGGATATAGTAGTTTTCTAAGTTGTCGTAGCTGTGGAGAGGTCGTTCAATGCCCACATTGTGATGTTGCACTAACGGTCCATCGTTCCAAAGAGGGAAATCAATGGCTACGTTGTCATTGGTGTGACTTTCGTTCGAGAATTGCTGATAGATGTGGAGAATGTGGTTCAAATGCTTTTAAACCGTTTGGGACAGGAACACAAAGAGTAATGGATCATTTAGAGAGGGAGCTAGAGGGGATAAGTTTATTAAGGTTTGATAGGGATACAACTAGAGGTCGTGATGGACATCGATTGTTACTAGAAAGATTCGCTAATGGTGACGCAGATATTTTAGTTGGCACTCAGATGCTCTCAAAGGGTATGGATTTGCCAAAAGTAACTCTTGCCGTGGTCCTTGCCGCTGATGGTTTATTGCATCGACCTGATTTGATGGCGACTGAAGAAACTCTTCAACTTTTTATGCAATTGGCTGGTCGTGCTGGACGTGGTGAGCAACCCGGGAAGGTTGTAGTGCAAACTTATTGCCCTGATCATCCGGTTATTCTTCATCTAGTTGACGGGAGGTATGAAGAGTTTTTGAAAAAAGAGGAAAAGACTAGAAAAGAAGCTGGGATGGTTCCGTATAGTCGAGCTTGCTTATTGAGATTCTCAGGAGAATCTTCAAAGTTGACATCAAAAGGAGCATTTAATGTCTCATCGCAGATCAGAAATGCTTGTAGTGCAAAAGGTTGGAAATTGGTCGGCCCAGCACCTTCATTGGTTGAAAGGGTTGCAGGTAAAAGCCGTTGGCAACTTCTTGTGTATGGACCAGAATCAAGCCAAATTCCCATTCAATATGGACCTGAATTATGGAAAGACTTACCTAAAGGAGTAAGTCTTTCCATTGACCCTGATCCACTACAACTATAAGTACCTTTGTTCTAATTAGGGTGGTAACTCAGGGAAACCGAATCCCATTTGGAGGCGAAATCTTTGTAGGGACAAGCTCAGTAAGATTAAAGCAATTATTAAGAGTATCCCAAATGAAATATGGTTCCATTGCCAATTTGAAATCTCCAGTTGGTTTAACTTACCAATTTCAAGAGGAAAGATTGTTAAACCTTTTTTAAAAGTCGGTTCAAGAGGTTTTGTTTTGTAATTATTTTTATTGCCAATGTCATGAACGATGATGTTTATTTTTAACCCAGGAATTTTTGGAAGTTCCCTCAAGTCAAAATAAATTTTGAAATTTTGGCTTGTACCAATTATCCAGTTTTTGTTGTTTGTAATTATTTCAGGTTTATTTATATTGAAACCACTAGTCCTTGAAGTTGCTGAAGCTATTTGCTCAAGTAATTCATTTGCCTCTTTAAAACGAATTGTTGGTGATTGAAAATGCTGCTTACCCTCATAATCTTCGATTTTTAAAATACTGTGATCTTTAGCAAGATTATCTTTAAATTCCATTTGCCATGGAAGTAATTTACCGGAATTGCTATCGATATCAAGTGAAATGATTAGTCGATCTGGACCTGTAACACTCAGGTTTGTTGATATATCAACGCAGCCACTCAAAAGGAAGCTTAACAATAAAATAATTAATAAAGTTATTATTGAAAATCCAAAGTCTAAATTTTTTGTTGGACCGGTTGGAGGATGATTAATTCTCTCCTTTTTCTTCTTTGGCTTACTAAATGATGACTTTATAGATGGCTCCATCTCTATCTTTGGGATTTCTACAGACCAGTTTGACGGTCTTGGTAAATGTGGAGCATCAAGTATTGATAATAGCTGTTTCGCTTGTTGACGTATGCATTCTTCTTTATTACGAATTAATGATTGACAAATATTGATCGCTTTTTGTTCATCACCTTTCCCCATGTAGGCAGTAACCAAAAGTAGTTTAAGCTGTCCTCCTATCGCGGTCTCTTCTTTGAAAGTTATAAGTAAAGGGTTAACTATTTTTATGCAAGAATTATAATCACCTTTATCAAGAGCTGCTTCAGCAGCTTTTATAGCTGAAGCTATATTTGACATTCAGCCTCTGCCCATAACCATCGTCCCAATACCTGCATCAGTAAAAACTTCTAATAAAAGTGCATGAGGAGTTCTTCCATCAATGATATGGGCAGCATTCACACCCTGGGCAAGAGAACGAATACAACATTCAACTTTTGGTCTCATACCTCCTTTGACTATCCCTTTGTCAATTAATTCTCTAGCTTCCGATAGACGTATCTTTTCTATTAAAGTAGATGGGTCATTTTCATGCCTTAAGATACCAGGAGTGTCTGTCAAAAGGATTAATTTTTCGGCACCTAATGCCGCCGCGAGTTCCCCAGCAACAGTATCAGCATTTATATTGTGTGATCTGCTATCAGGTGAATTAGCTATACTTGAAATGACTGGGACGTAACCTTCCTCAAGAAGAGGGCTTAATATCTTTGTATTTACTTTAGCAACTTCTCCAACGAGACCATGACTTCCACCTCCAAGCGTTCTTGCCTCAATAAGTCCCCCATCTATTCCGCATAGTCCAATAGCCAAACTTCCATGATTGTTGATTCCACTTACTATCTGTTTATTTACTCTTCCAGCAAGAACCATTTCTACGACATCCATTGTCTCTGTATCGGTAATACGCAAACCATCTAGGAAAACTGGTTTTATGCCTAATTTTTTCAACCACTGGTTTATTTCTGGCCCACCACCATGAACGACTACTATTTGTACGCCAACAGATGAAAGAAGAGCTAGATCCCTAAATACTGCATTCTGAAGCGTTTTGTCAGTCATCGCTGAGCCACCATATTTGATTACGATCCTTTTATTTGCAAAACGCTGAATATAAGGCAGCGCTTCACTTAAGACAGAAACTCTTATTGAATCTTTGTCCGTAAAGGGTTTATAAAAATTCTTATCGGAGTTAGCTTGTTGGTCTTCTTTATTCATTTTCTTATGAATTTTCTTCTTGTTTTTGCGTAAGTAGGGTTAAATCTATTTCACCGGGTGTTGGACAAAATAATTCAGCACATAAACCTTTAGCAAAGAATCTTCCTAAACGTTCTTTTTGAGCATTCCATCTTTCTAAGGATACAGCAGCCATTTCAAATCTCATTCGTAATCCATAATTACCATCTTTAACTAACTCTTCTACTTCTATAAGTTGGGGAGGACTGTCTATGTCCCAAAGTTTTAATACTCTCAGAGACGCTTCAAGCTGGCAAGATTGCCCATAGCGCCATCTGGTCACATCTTTAACTAGTTTTCCTAGCTCTTCAGGAGCTTTATCCCGCTCTGAGGTAAACTTAGTTGCTGGAACTATTCTTTGGGCCGGAGGGACTTCAGTTGTTTTCAGTGATATACCTATCAGGAAAATAGGTACACCATAAAAGAAAGTTGGAACACTGAGATTTGTTGCATCAGAAAAATAGGCTGTTAGGCCTATTAGAGAAAGGGAAGCTCCTCCGATAGTGATTAGGCTTGCCGGTGAAAAAAGTTTATTCATGATTGTAATTTTGGCTAAAATCTGGCGAAGATGGGTTTTCAGGAGACAGTCTCATGGCCTCACACCAAAAACAATTTTCTGAGTTAACTGAACTTGTTGACAAACTAAACAAGGATAGAGCTTGGATTCTTGAACAATTAGATCGAGGTAACTGGCCTGAATTTAGACCAGACTTAGCTGCTTTGGAGAGAGAATTAGGTCAACTCCTAACTAGGGCTACAGAATACATTGAAGAAAATTGTTGATTTTTTAAAATGGAATGTCATCTGTATCTGGTACTAATGGTGAACTGTCCCATCTGACACCCTCATTATTAAGAGAATTTGTTGAATCGCTTTTTAAATTTGACTCAGTTTTATAAGGTGCTGATGCAATTGCTGTATTAGAAGAAAAGGGGTGAATTCTTGAAAGAGTAAATTCAGCTTGCTTTTCTTTGGTCCCATCTTGTCGAGGCACAGTATTCATTCTTAAACGACCTTCTATTACTAATTTAGTATTGACTTGAACAGTGTTTTGAAGTTCTTCTGCTAACTTTCCCCAACCAACTACCTTGATTGAGCAGGGAGGGTCATCAGTACGGAGGCTATCAAATTCAACTTCTATTTCAGCTAGTGGAGTTTTGTTGTCTTGTGTAAAACGAACTGTTGGGGCCTTCTTTACCAAAACCTCAAGCATGCAATGGTTCATTTTTTTTTAGTTATTGTGTTTTATCTTGATTGATATAAGGGAAAAATGCCAGCCACGTCTTTGGTTGTTAACAGGAACTGGCGAAGGTCCTGTCTTCGCTCAGTCTCTATTGAAAGAAGGCTGGAAAATTACTGTTAGTGTTGTTTCGGATAGAGCCTCAATTCCATATGAAAAATTAAATTTAGAGAAAATATTAATTGGTGCCTTGAATACGGAGGAAGAGATTAGAGGCGTTATTCTAAATGAAAGAATTCATCGAAATGGATTCCATTGTGTTATAGACCTGACTCACCCATTTGCGACAAAAATTACACGATCAATTTCAGTAATTTGTAATGAACTAGGCCAACCATTTATTAGATATCAAAGATCTATCGAAAATATTTCAAATGCATTTTTAATACAAAAATTTAGTGATTTAGAAAATTTTGATCTAAACAAAAAATCTATTTTGCTTGCTTTAGGAGTCAGACATCTTCAAGAAGCATTGACTTTTGCAAGAAATTCAGGAGCAAATGTTTATGCAAGAGTTTTAGCTAATCCGGAAAGTATTAGAAAAACTTTGTCTTCATCAATTCAAAAAACAAATTATGCGGTATTAAACCCCTCAGCATCTAGGAATGGAAAAATAGAAAAAGCACTTGTTAGGCAATGGAATATTGATTGCATCATTTGTAGACAATCAGGGGGAAGAAATGAAACCTTATGGCACCAAATTTGTTTAAGTATGGGAATTAGCCTCTTCTTGTTGGAAAGACCTGCTGAATTTAAACATATAAATTCAGTAGATAGCTATGAAAAATTAGTTAAAAGATTGAAATCTATTAGCATGTAATTAAAAGTATTTAAAGATTGTGGCTTTGTCTGATTTTAATAAAGAAATGTATTTGATTATAACTACAGAAGTTGACAAAAAACATGCATCAAAATTAGCTGATTTACTCTTAAGAGAGAAATTAATACCTTGTGTAACTTTTAAAGAAATTGAATCGAGTTTTTGGTGGAAAGGAAATATAAATCAATCAAAGGAAGTACAATTAATGATTAAATGTAAGAAGGAAAATATAAATAATGTTTGTAATAAGATTGCAGAGTGGCACAGCTATGAAGTTCCTGAAATATTATATTTTTGTGTTTCAAGTAATAAAATTTATCATAACTGGGTGAATTCTATTTGCGCTTAGGATGTGATTCCTATAAATGTGAATTGATCAAATTTAAAAGGTTAGTATTGGAACGGGAACCTAATTGAGTAACTATCTGTCCTGCACAAATAGATCCAATTTTTGCAGATAATTCTGGCTTTAGGCCATCTGCAAGCCCTTTTAAAAAACCTCCAGCATAAAGATCTCCTGCACCTGTGGTATCAATAGCCTTTCCAAGAAAGAAGGGATCTATTTTTATTTCTTTACCATTTGAAATTAGAATTGAGCCTTGCTCACCAATTGTGACTGCAGCAAGATCACATTTTTTTTTCAATTCTTCAAGTGCTGTATTTAGAGAAGAAGTTTTATACAAAGTTGTTATTTCATCTTTATTAGCAAATAATATATCTACATGATCTTCAACTAGTTTTATAAAACTTTCGCGGTGTCTACTTACACAAAATGAATCAGAAAGGGATAGAGCAACTTTTCGACCAGCATTTTTAGCTATTTCTGCAGCTTTAATAAATGCATTTTTAGCGGCTGGATTATCCCATAGGTATCCCTCTAAATATAGAATTTTTGCTTCTTTGACTGTTGAGAGGTCAATATCTTTAGGTTCTAAGAGAACAGAAGCGCCGAGATAAGTGCACATAGTTCTCTGAGCATCAGGAGTAACAAAAATTAGGCATCTTGCAGTCGAGGGGCCAACGGATATTGGTGGAGTCTTGAAAATAGTCCCAGTTGTTGATATCTCCTCTGTAAAGATTTTCCCTAACTTGTCATCTTTTACCCTTCCAATAAAGGCTGCTTTTCCTCCTAACTGGGCTACACATGCTAATGAATTAGCAACAGAACCTCCTGACCTTTGAATTTTCTTCGTAGTCATTTCATAAAGTTCTCTGGCTTTGTTTTCATCAATCAATGTCATTGAACCTTTGTTGAAAGAGAGTCTTTCTAGGAGAGAATCATCTGTTGTCGTTAATACGTCTACGATTGCATTGCCAACGCCTACTATGTCAAGTGAAGAGTCGTTTTTCTTATTAGTCATTTAGTTGATTTGAAAAGCATGAAAGTATATGTTTTTCCCTTTAAGAATTCAAAAGTGCTCTTTTTGGTCCATGAATAGGATCCTCAATAACAATTGTTTGATCTCTATTAGCTCCTAAGGAAACTATTGCGATGGGGACTTCCATAAGCTCTGCTAGGAATCTTAAGTAACTCATTGCTGCAGGCGGAAGGTCTTCTAGTCTACGACAATTTTCTGTAGAGCATTTCCAGCCTGGTAGTTTTTTGAAAATTGGAGTACATTTTTCAAAATCTTCAACGCTACTTGGGAAATAATCAATTCTTTTGCCATTTAATTCATAAGCGACACATATTTCAATTTCTTCAAGTTCATCTAAAACGTCTAATTTAGTAATAGCAAGACAATCTAATCCATTTACCTCAACTGCGTATTTTCCAATTACGCCATCAAACCAGCCACATCTCCTTCTGCGTCCAGTAGTTGTTCCAAATTCACCGCCTCTATCACAAAGTTGATCATTAATGCTTCCTTTTAATTCAGTAGGAAAGGGGCCCTCTCCAACCCTGGTCGTATATGCTTTAGCAACTCCAATAACTCTGTCTATTAGGGTGGGCCCTACTCCTGCGCCAATACAGGCCCCACCTGATACTGGATTAGAAGAGGTTACATATGGGTAGGTTCCGTGATCGAGATCTAAAAGGGTCCCTTGAGCACCCTCAAATAAGATATTCTTCTTTTTTCGAGCTGCTTGATGAATCGTTCTATTGCAGTCAACAATATGTTTTTTTAACTGTTTTCCGTAATCAAGATATTCTTCTATTATTTCATCAATGATTAATGGCTCAATTCCATAAATTTTTTGGAGGAGTCCGTTTTTCTCTGCTAAAGGTACCTTTAATCTTTCTTGAAGCTTTTCCCTGCTCAGCAGATCAATTATTCGAATCCCATTTCTTTGAGATTTATCAGCATAAGTTGGACCAATTCCTCTACCAGTAGTACCGATTTTTTGGTTACCTCGCTTTTGCTCCATGGCTAAATCTAGAAGCCGGTGATAAGGCATCGTTACATGAGCAGTTGAAGCAAGTTTTAGACCTGAAATGTCAATATCGTTATCTTCAAGCATTTTTATTTCTTTAATCATCACTTTCGGATCAACAACTGTTCCTGAACCAATAAGACAAATCGTGTCTGGATACAAGATCCCAGAAGGTATTAAATGTAATTTAAGAACTTTGTCTTCTACAACAATTGTATGACCGGCATTAACACCACCCTGATAGCGAACAACTACATCTGCGGAGCGACTGAGCAAATCGGTGATTTTGCCTTTACCTTCATCACCCCACTGAGCGCCTATGACTACAACATTTGCCAAGGAAGAAAACTCGGCTCGAAACCGATTTACTTTAGAAGAAACAAGATTTGCAGATAGCCCTACCCTGAGTCAAAGAAATGAATTAAAGATTATCTTTAATTATCTCTAACCGCCAATTTTTCTGCCTTAGATAGTTCTTTGTTTAACCTCTCTTTGAGATTTTCAGGAACTGGTCTGTTTGCAAAAGTTTTGTAATGTCCTGATAAAGCATTTAAGGCTGTCTGCATTGTTGTAAAGGTCGTGGAAGTATTTACTTGGGATCGATTTCTATATCTTGAAATGTAATCACTTATTAGAAAAACAGCATCTTTTTCTGCGTCTGAGAGCCCTTTATCTTCTTTGGGTAAAGTTATGGTTTCTTTTAGGGCTGAAGAGACTGCAATCGTGTCTTTTGCAAAATCTCCAGTCATTAGTGTTTTAGCTGCATTCACTTCTGAAGCGAATTGGAAGAATATGAGGCAGAAGCCAAGGCAAATAGCCAAAGCTGCCCTCACCAACCTTATGGAGAGGTGATGAAAGGCAGAAATCATGTTTTTTTTGCAGTTACATAAGACTTTAGAGTCCATTGGGCTCAATTTATAGTTTTTCAGTATTAAATTCTTCAGAAAGTTTTTTAAAAACCGAGTTTAGATCTAATAACTCTGTAGTTTTTGTTTTTCTAGAATGTAATTCAACCAATCCAGAGCTAGCTTCTCTGCCAGCAACAATTCTCCATGGGATGCCAATAAGATCTGCGTCTTTAAACTTTATTCCGGCTCTCTCATCCCTATCGTCAAGTAGAGCATCGAATCGATTTTCTATTAATTTTAAATAGATATCTTCAGCTAAACTTTTTTGTTCAGTATTTTTTATGTTGGCAATAATAATTATAACTTCAAAAGGAGCAATGGATTCTGGCCAAATAATACCTAAATCATCGTGATTTTGTTCTACGGCTGCTTGAGCTAATCTGGAAATACCAATCCCATAGCACCCCATCCAAAAGTGGTCTTCAATACCTTTATCATTAGTAAAAGTAGCATTTAGTGATTTTGAATACTTAGTTCCTAATTGAAATATGTGCCCTATTTCTATACCTCTGCACTCTTGAAGCTTTTGTGTTTTATCATGGACGCATCTATCTCCAGGCTTGGCTTTTCTAATATCACATATCAACTGCTGAGTATCAATTAAACCCCAGTTATAAAATATTTTATGTTCGTCTTTGATATTGTTTCCACATATAAAACTTTTAAGATCTTTTACAGAATTGTCGGCAATTCTTATGAATTTTTTTTCCCATACTTTTGCTTTTGATAGTAAATTATCTTTAAGATCAGGACCTATAAAGCCAAATGGAAGATCAGTAATACCTTCCTTTTTTATATCTTCACTAGAAATTATTCTTATATCCAGTACAGTTTGTTTTAATTTATGAGATATTTCATTTGAAAGTTTAATATCATTTATTTCTTGGTCTCCCCTAATACTTACTAGGACTGGATATTTTTTATTATCATCACACGTCGCTATATAGGCTAATACTTTTACAATTTGACTTGAGTGGAAGTTGTTGTATTGACATAATTCCTCTATAGTTTTTTGATTAGGGGTTTGAATTATCGAAGGTTTATTAACCTCTAATAATTCTCCCTCTTCGATAACGGAGATAGCTTTCTCTTGATTAGCCCCATATTTACCATCAGAACTTATTAAAATTAAGTCTTCCCCAGATTCAGCAGTTACCATAAATTCTTGAGATGCTGCACCTCCAATAGCTCCACTGTCTGCTTCGACACAAACAAAATCTAGACCACATCTTGTGAATATATTTTGATAGGCACTTCTCATTTCTGAATAAGTTGATTGAAGATCAATCTCATTTGCATGAAAGGAATAAGCATCCTTCATAATGAATTCTCTACTTCTCATTAATCCAAATCTTGGCCTTATTTCATCTCTGAATTTTGTTTGAATTTGGAATATATTTATTGGTAATTGTTTGTAGGAGTGAATAGTTTGAGAAATTATTTGAGTAATTACTTCTTCATGAGTTGGCCCCAGGCCTAATTCTTTACCTTGTCTATCTTTAAGGCTAAACATAATTCCTTCGCCTTCTGTGTAAGACTTCCATCTCCCACTTTTTTCCCATATCTCTGAAGGTTGAAGTTGAGGGAGAAGCGTTTGAAGGCAACCTTTCGTTGATAACTCTTCTTCAACTATTAGGGTTATTTTTTTTAGAACCTTCCAAAGCAATGGCATATATGCATAAATACCTCCTGTAAGACGTTTAATGAAACCTCCTCTTACAAGTAACTGATGAGAAATTATATCTGCTTCCGCGGGTACGTCTCTAAGAGTGATCAGCATTAGGCGGGAGACGCGCATGAGCCTAAAATTTAAATCTTTATGAGATTAGTACTTTGTGTGTTGGCCATAAGAATATCTATATAGATTGTGCGGGAATCATGTTGTTTTTTTAAAGTGTCCAAATGTACATGGTGTTAATTTGATTATTCTGCTAACTTCTTCCCATGTTTTTCTAGAAGCTTTCTTTAGCAATGTTTAAAGGGTCAGTTAATTCAGGAACAAATGGAAGATCAGAGGAGTCTTTAGATAAAGGATTTAATACGGCTTCTAATCCAAGTGAATCATTATTGACCATTGACGAAGTTCAGAAAACATTGAACAGATCTAGAGCTTCAGTATACAGATACACAAATACTGACACTAGAAATTTAAATCCTCCTTTCAATCCCAGAAAACTAAACACTGAATTTAGAAGTGATCAAAAAGATCAATTACTCTTTCATCCCAATGAAGTTGCAAGGTTTGCAAAAGAAATACTAAGGATTAAAGAAGTAACCGTAGAAATATTTAGTTCTCCATCATCTGAAACTCAAAATATTCTAAATGCAATACTTGATGAGTTGAAAACAATAAGAAATAAACTTGATGGACAATCTGATAGTAATCAGTCTATTTCTAATCATTTACAAGATACTGATAGAAAGGCTGCTTAGTTTTTCTTAAATGTGAGATAATATCTATATAATTTTATTTGAATTAAGTCTTTTAATTGATTTTCTCACATTTGACTAACGGTTTATCTATTCCAGACACTATATGGATTTAGAACCACATTTAATTAAGAAGCAATCTTCTGAGCTTGATCCTCCTTGGCTTAGTAAAGAACAAGATCAATTATCGTCTGATGATGAAGATCCTTACAGTTTTAATAGTACTTCTACTTCTCTAATTGGTCTGGTAATAGTATTCGTAATGCTTGGAATACCATTATTTGCTGTAATTAGTGAAAGGCCAGAAACAACAAAAATCATACCTACTTCAATAAAGCAAAATGGACCTGAGTGATCTTCCTCCTTCACCATCTCCTGGATTAGTAAATCTAGTTGTAGAGATTCCTGCTGGGAGCAGAAATAAATATGAATATTTTAGTTCTGCAGGAATTATGGCTCTAGATAGAGTTTTGCATTCTTCAGTGAGATATCCATTTGATTATGGATTTATTCCAAATACTCTCGCTGAGGATGGAGCCCCGCTTGATGCAATGGTTGTTATGGAGGAACCTACTTTTGCAGGTTGCTTGATTCAGGCCAGACCTATAGGCGTTCTTGATATGCATGATTCAGGGGCCTACGATGGCAAACTTTTATGCATACCTACTGCAGATCCAAGACAAAGAGAGATTACTACTATTAAACAAATAGCTCAGAACCAATTGGAGGATGTTGCTGAGTTTTTTAGAACCTACAAAAGCTTGGAAGGTAGGGTGATCGTAATAGACGGATGGAGAGACTATGATGCTGTCGATGAATTATTAAAAAGCTGCATAGAGGCACATCATTCTGAGGTGAAAAGAAAATAAATATTTTAATCTTACTTTCTTGGATAAACTAATTATTTAAATGCTTTAAAAACTTGAAATTATTTAGTTATTCTGCATGCTCAACTTGTCGTAGAGCGATTAAGTGGCTCAAAAGTAACGACATTACCTTTGAATTAATTGATCTTTTAAAATCTCCTCCGTCCAAGGAAATGCTTATCTCAGCTAGTGAGCTATATGGGGATAGAAAATATCTTCTAAATACTAGTGGGGCTATATATCGTTCCATTGGTTCGGATGTTGTCAAAAAAATGACTGATTTTGAATTGTTTGAGCAACTTGTTAAGGAACCAAGATTGATAAAGAGACCTTTCTTATATAAATCTATTAATTGCTTTTTGGTTGGATTTAAAGAAGAAAAGTGGGCTGAAAAATTACTTTGAAATTCAGATCAGATCTACCATTGACTTAAAACAGGTAGCCTTTATAAATAAAGTAAACTATATATTTATTAATGATAAACAAGTGGATAAAAATCATTCAGAATCGATAAAAAAAACTAAAAATTGTTGGTGGCACTCTTTCTTTGATACGTGGGGGCCTATTAGTCTAACTATTTTTTTATATGTAGGAATTCGTCATTTTATAGCAGAAGCTAGATATATCCCCTCGGGTTCGATGCTGCCTGGATTGAAAGTAAATGATCGATTAATTATAGAAAAACTCTCTCTGCGAAAAAGGTCTCCTTTTCGTGGTGAAATTGTCGTTTTCAACTCACCATATTCCTTTGATAAGAAATTGATAGCTGAAAGGAGAAAACAACTTCCTTCTAACTTCAAATGCTCATTAATAACTTTCCCATTAATTTCTTGGATCCCTTCTTTATCAGATCGTGCTTGTGATGCTTATATCAAAAGGGTAGTAGCAGTAGGAGGAGATCGTCTTTTGATTACAGAGAAGGGAGAAATTGTTTTGAACGGTAGATTAGCCAACGAACCATATGTTGAATACTTTTGCCCAAGTAAATCTAAATTTAATTTATGTCGTCCGATGAGTAAAACTGTTCCCAAAGGGCATGTATTTGTTTTGGGCGATAACCGTGCTAATAGTTGGGATAGTCGTTTTTGGCCTTCAGGAGGGTTCTTACCCCAGAAAGAAATAATTGGCAAAGCAACCTGGCGTTTTTGGCCTATTAGTCGTTTCGGTCAGCCTGATTAATGAGCCCACAATCTACAACTTTACCAATTATTTTTTTGTCTTTGACCGGTTGATTAGTCGCTGTGGTTATATGTTTTTGTTCATTAGATTGATACCATTCTTTTTCGGGATCAAATAATAGCCAACGGTTACTATTTAAACTTAATTTTTCCTCAGCTTGGTTCAAAAATTTAGATGGCCCAAAACTAATTTTCTCCCATAATTTCTCTACTTCCCATCCTGACTTTTTCACTAATTGATCCCAGAGCAAAGGTAGAACAAGGTTATAACAACTGATACCTTTTTTTCTTTTGTTTGCAGGTAGCTGGGTCTCGGAGTCATCTGTGGGAGTGGAGTGAACAGATATTGCTGTTAAAATATTATTCTCTAAACCTTCTATGAGTGAAGCTCTATCTCTGGGGGAACCTAATGAAGGTGTTACGCTCCATCCAATATCAAAAGGAGATAGAAGTGAATTGTCATTTACTAAGTGCCACCAAAAAATAGTTGTCATTGGCTTAGAGGGTTTATCTTTAAGTATTGAAACCCCCTCGGCTGTAGATATATTCATTAATCTTAATGCAATTTCAGGGTATTGCTTATGAAGCTCAAGTAATTGGACCAGAGGAATAATTTCGCTTTCAACAGGATCAGGAGGCCAGCCTGCTCTAAGAGTATCTACACATTGTCTAGACACTCCCCCTGCTTGTAGTGATTTATCTCTTGGTGCAAATAATACAGGGGAATTTTTCATTTCTCCAAGTGAAAAACCTTTCTTAAGAAGCTCTAATGGAGGTATGAAATCGTCATCACTTAAGCCAATGGCTCCATTTTTTAGTAGTTCAGAATGCTTTGAAAGAGTAGTCCCCTCCCCGTTCAGACTAAAACCTCCCCATAAGTGTATTAAAACCTCACTTTTTATAGTCTTTAAAGCAATAATCGACTCTATTTGATCTCTCCATAAATCAGCTCTAGGAAGAATACCTACTTGACCATATCCCGAAAATTTTGCTTTTTCTATAAGTGAATAGATATTCTCTTCTTTACCATTGAATGGAGATTCCAAAAAAGAATGAGGATCAACAAGACAAGGTGCTAAAAGCATGTTCTTAGCTTTTTGAGGCTTAATTCCTAAATTTTTTGCATTATTCAAAGCCTTGCTGCCAAAAGCTTTGATTACACCATCTTTGATTAAAACAGCTTCTCTCTTTATGGATGATCCAGCCTTTTTAAGGATTTGAATATCTTTAAATAAATAACTACTAGTCATTTATTTAAAGTGCTCCTGCCGCTGTTGAGTCGATAATTCCTCCTAAATGTGAAGTGAGATTCAGACAGGTGATTTGATCTGGTTGACCTTCTTTTTCTGAGAGGTCAATAACTGTAATGCCTCCATTACCTTGTTTTATCATCCAAATTTCTGATGGCATTAATCCTAAAAGATGGCAAAGAATAGTTTTGTTAACTGCATCATGAGCGACAACCAATGCAGTTTCACCATTTTTTAGATCTTTGCAAATCTCATTCCAACCGGCAATGGATCTTGTAGAGACTTCTTTTATATTTTCTCCTTCTGGCATTTGAACTTTTTCAGGAGAGATTTTCCATGCTTTAAGAAGATCTGGCCAGTCGGATTTGATCTCAGACTCCAACTTGCCTTCCCATTCCCCGTGACCGATCTCTTGGAGGTTATCTTTGAGAGAAATTTCGATCCCCGGGTGTTCGTTTAGAATTATCTGAGCTGTTTCTTTTGGTCTCGATAGAGAACTACTAAAAGCTTTTTGTATAAGAGTATCTTTTAAAAATTCACTTGCGGCCTTTGCTTGTGATTTTCCGTTTTTATTTAAGGGAATATCAATTTGTCCTTGGAACCTTCCCTGTTTATTCCAGTCTGTTTCTCCGTGCCTGACTAAAATAACTCTTTTGTGACTACTCTTTGTGGGAATAGTAGGGTATAAATGAGCGATATTATTTAGACATTGAATTTGAACTTGTCTATCTTTCAAATTATTAAATGTAATATTACAAATTGAGATTGAGGTATTGTCTAACTTCAATCTTCTAAATCCTTTTGACGGCTCATTAATTAATTTCAGTATTAAGCATCTAAGAATTGCATTATGGGCAACTATCAAAATAGTTTTATTGGAGTTTGAATAAGTGATAAATAAATATTTTAAAAAATTTTCAGCTTGATTTAAGAGCTCTTTAATTGGTTGAAATTTTGTACCATTTTCTCTAATAATGGTGAGCTCGCGCGGCTCTTTTTGCCAAATAGAAAGCTCTTCTGGAAAGTGATTTTTTATTTCATTTTTTGTTAAACCACTCCAAGGCCCAAGGTCGACTTCAAGGAGCTCATCTGTATAAGTTGCTTGAAGGTCGTCCTTATGTTGTTTAATAATGATTTTCGTGGTTTCTGAGGCTCTTTGCAAAGGGGAGCTATAGATTGCGTCTATTGGAATAGCTGAAATTGTTTTTCCAGCCGCCTCAGCTTGTAATTGTCCTTCTTTAGTTAATGTTGAAAGGTCGTTTCTTCCTTGAATACGACCTTCCTTATTGAAACTACTCAATCCATGACGGACAAAAATTAGACGCAATGTCATTAAATAAAGTGTCTTCTAGATAATTATGGTATTAGACATGAGGGCAATCTAATGTTCTTTTGGTAAAGATAGAAGTCTTTCTCCATGTCAGTCTTCACAAGTTGATTTTATGAGACAAGCAAAAACTGGATGGAAATGGGCTATTGCTCTATTTTCATTGCTTTTAACTGTCCTAATATGGCGACAAGGTTTGCAAGAAAGCTTTGAACGCCCCTCAGTGGCTCCAAAGATTTCATTGATGCAAACTGAAATGGCAGTTTCAGCGTCTTCATCTATACCTGAGACAATACAAGATGTATTTTTAGGTTCAAAACCTCAAGAAAAACTTTATCAAGCGCTTAAAAAGATTCCTTTGGAACAACTTGAGGATAGGCAGCGACTATTGTTAGCAGTTCTGGAAGAGTCTGAGGATGATCAAAAATTAATCTTGAAGAACGACTTTAAAGATAAAAACTTTGAAGAGGTTGGAAGCTATCTATTAGCCAGACAAAAAGGTAAAGAAGTAGATGAATTTACTGATTTTAATAAGATTAAATTAGACCCTTTCCTTTATCAAATTTCATGCTCTAAACTTGGTTTTACTGATGAACAGTGTATTAATAAAAAATATAATTATAATATTGCTATTAAACTTTTAGCCTCTCAATTATTACCATTTTTTGCTTCTTTTATAGGGAGTATATTGTTGATTAGATATTCTTTTATTTTCTTAAGAAAGAAGAATATTCCATGGCCAGAGATGATAGCTCCTCCCCTATCATTAATAGATATGGTTTTACTTATTTCTGGCGGTTTCGTTGTTATCGGTGAAGTTCTATTTCCTGCTCTAATAATACCAATAACTGATTTATTGTTTAATAACTTAGCCTCTCCATTAAAAGAGTCTCTAAGAGTATTTATAGGTTACTCTTCAATGACCATAGCGCCTTTATTTATAATTAGATATCAATTAATGGGTTTAGTTCCTTCTGGAATTGATGGAGGATGGTTGCAATGGAAAATCAAACCAGTCAAACAAGGCCTTTTGAAAGCAATAAGTGGGTGGTTAATGGTTATGCCTTTAGTGCTGCTTATTGGGTGGCTAATGAATGAGATTTTTGGTGACCAGGGTGGAAGTAATCCTTTATTAGAACTTGTTTTAGGTAGTGATGAATTTATACCATTGTTTTTCCTTTTGATTACAACGGTTGTTCTTGCTCCAGTTTTTGAGGAGTTAGTTTTTAGAGGTATTCTTTTGCCTGTATTGGTATCCAAGGTTGGCAAAATCAGCGGAGTTTTATTGAGTGCCTTGATCTTTGCTTTGGCTCATTTAAGCGTAGGGGAATTACCTCCTCTATTCGTTTTAGGCATTGGCCTTGGTTTGATGAGATTGAGTTCAGGAAGGTTATTTCCTTGTGCTCTCATGCATTCACTTTGGAATGGAGTAACTTTTATTAGCTTAATATTAGTTACTTAAGATTAAATAAAAAAAACATCAGTATTCCAGCTCTTGCAGTTGCTTGATCAAGGTGTTTGACTTGAATTACTTTCGAATTTTGATTTGCTTAGTCGCACTCTATATAAACAAAAAATAGGACAATTTCAAAAAAAGAAGTTGCCCATGAGATTTTTAAACAGTGTTTTCTCCTCAAAACAGGTTCGGCGAAAATTTCCAATTCAAGCTGCTCTACATATCGTTTTAGATGGTGCATTGATTGGCGTACTTACAACAGTGGCGATAATGTCATCCGTTGCTCTCCACTCTCAATATTTGTGGACTAAGTCTTTTACTAAACTCGAGACAACTAGAGACTTGAATCGAAGGATATTGGAATCAACTTCAATTCTTGAAAGTTATCTATTGAAAAATCAAAAGTTATCTAGGTATTTAGTCCCGACTAAAGCGGAAGATCTTATATATGTGGATAGACCAGAACCAGAAGAAACTAATAAATTATTTAATGTGACATTTAAAACTAGATTGCTTGAGAGAATATCTTCTTTTCCCATTAAGTCAGGCTATTAATAATTTTCATGAGAAGTGTAAATTCTAGAAAGAAAAAAAAGACTTTTAAATTAAAAGCTCTTTCGCCTCTATCTCAATTTAGATTTAGAATTGTCTTTGTTTTATTATGTCTTGGTCTTGGGGGCCTTCTTTTAAGAGTAGGTTGGCTTCAGCTATTTCAGTCAGATCAATTAAGAGCTCTTGCACGTGAAGTTCAAACGGAACAAAAGAAACCTTTGGGAACACGTCGATCTATTTTAGATAGAAATGGAAAGCTTATCGCAATAGATGAGAGACGTTTTAAGATTTGGGCTCATCCCAGGTATTTCAGGTTTCCTGGCGACTCATCTAGGACAGTGCGTACACCAGTCGAAGTAGCAAAACGTCTTTCAACACCATTATCCAAAAATATTGATGAGATTCTAAACAAATTAGGAAATTATTCTTCAGGGGTAAAACTTGCAGAGGGGTTAACACCCGAGAAGGCTAATACAATTAAAAAACTTGGAATAAGTGGTATTGATTTGGAGGTGTATCCTCAAAGGCTTTATCCTCATGGATCACTTTTTGCAAATGTAGTTGGTTTTTTGGATTTAGATAGAAGACCTCAGGCTGGATTAGAATTAAGTTTAGATGGAGATCTAAAGCGTCCAGAGAAAACAAGTGTAATCCGAAGAGGAGCTGATGGAACACCTTTACCTATAGGTGTTCAACGTGGTGTTTTTGATGAGGATCAACTAAGTCTCCAACTAACCTTAGATGTAAGACTTCAAGAAGTAGCCGTTAAAGAAATAAGCAAGCAAGTCAAGAAGTGGAATGCAAAAAAAGGAGTAGTAATCGTAATGGATATAGATACAGGAGAACTTCTGGCACTGGCTTCTACACCAACTTATAATCCCAATAAATATTGGGATTATCCTCCATCTCGTTTTAAAGAGTGGTCAGTGCAAGAATTATTTGAACCTGGTTCTACCTTTAAACCAATTAATTTGGCATTGGCATTGGAGGAGGGAGTGATAAGCCCCAATGGAGAAGTGAATGATGATGGTCTCGTTACAGTAGGAGGATGGCCTCTCTCTAATTGGGATCGAAAGCCTAATGGGATATTGACTTACCCTGAGGTATTACAAGTCTCAAGCAATGTAGGTATGGTGAAAATCATGAATAAATTGAATGCTAGTAATTACTGGCAATGGTTAAGACGGTTAGGTATAGATGAAATTCCAGAAACTGATCTTCCAGGTGCAGTTTCTGGTCAAATAAAATCAAAGCAGATTTTTATAAATCAACCGATAGAACCTGCGGTAACTTCCTTTGGTCAAGGTTTTTCTATTACGCCGCTTAAACTTGCTCAATTGCATGCCATGATTGCAAATGGCGGAAAACTTGTAACCCCTCATATTACTAAAGGGCTTAGAGGTGATTATGAGTCGTATTTCAATACTCCTGCAGAATCTAAACAGGTTTTATCTCCTGAGGTTGCAAATACTGTTCTTGGATGGATGGAAACAGTTGTTTCATTTTACGATGAAAGTGGTATTGAGGTAAATGTTCCAGGCTATCGAATAGGAGGAAAAACAGGAACGGCACAAAAATCCCAGGATGGCTTTAATTACAATTCTAAAATTTGCAGTTTTGTTGCAAGTCTTCCCATTAATGATCCACGCTATGTCGTTTTAGCAGTGATTGATGAACCTCAAAAGCCAAATGCTTATGGATCAACTGTGGCTCTCCCTGTAGCAAAAAAAATTATTGAGACTTTGCTTGTGATTGAAAAGATCCCTCCAAGTATTTCTAAAAAACAAAATTTAGCTATCAAAAGCTAAGAGATGGCTAAATTTTCCCAAAAGTACCAGTTAAAGGGTGAAATCTATAAAAAATATAGCTAGTCTAATATCTATGAAAGACGTTTTTTATTATGGAATCTCTTCTTAATCAGTTATCTTCTATGACTGTTGTGGTGGCTGATACTGGCGATCTTGAAGCGATCAAAAAATTTCATCCCAGAGACGCTACCACAAACCCTTCTTTAATTCTGGCGGCCGCTCAAATACCTGCTTATCAAAGTTTGATTGATCAAGCACTTACTACTTCAAGGAAAATGTTAGGGGCTAGTGCGTCCAATAGTAATGTGGTGAAGGAAGCTTTGGATGAACTTTGTGTTGTCTTTGGTAAAGAGATTTTAAAAATAATTCCTGGCCGTGTTTCAACAGAGGTTGATGCAAGACTAAGCTTTGATACTGATGCCACTATTGCAAAAGCAAGAAAAATAATTGCTAGATATAATCAAGATGGTATTCCTAACGATCGGGTTTTAATCAAAATTGCTTCTACTTGGGAGGGGATAAAAGCTGCCGAGGTTTTAGAAAAAGAGAATATTCATTGCAACCTAACTTTGTTGTTTAATTTTTATCAAGCCGTTGCTTGTGCTGAGGCAGGTGTAACGCTTATTTCCCCCTTTGTTGGAAGGATATTAGATTGGTATAAATCTGCTACAGGAAGAGATTCTTATCCAGCTACTGAAGATCCAGGGGTCGTTTCTGTTACTAAAATATTTAATTACTTCAAGTCAAATGGTTTTAAGACAGAGGTCATGGGAGCAAGTTTTAGAAATTTAGAGGAAATTACCGAGCTTGCAGGATGTGATTTGTTGACGATTTCCCCTAAATTCCTTCAGCAACTTAAAGAAACATATTCAGAGTTACCAATTAAGTTAAATGCACAGAAACCTTTGATCGTTGAAGAAACAATTCATTTAGACCAGACATCTTTTGAACTAATGATGGCTGGAGACAAAATGGCTAAGGAAAAACTTGCTGAAGGAATTAGCGGTTTTAGTAAAGCAATTGATAAATTAGAAAATCAATTGAACGAAAGACTTGAGTTAATTGAAGAAGGAATTGCCCTAACTCGTTGATCTTGGATTTTGAAAGAGTAATCTCTTGATTACTCTTTTTGCAATGTCTTCATAACTCATCTCACCTGCAAGAATTTGTGCAATTCTTTTTGGAGCAGTAGGTCTTTTTATACCCAATTGGTATCCAACTTTTGGAAAACGATAAAAAACTTGAGAAATTCTTTTACCCCAAGCCATTGAATTTCCCCAATTGTCTTGCATAGTTTTTGTATATGCATCTAAACAATTGACTTCTCCATTCAGCCAATAAATAAGGCTTTTTGCAGCTTCAAATCCACTCATCAATGCTGGCCTTAATCCCTCTGCTAAAAAGGGATCACATAATGAGGCAGCATCTCCAACAAGAAGAATTCCTTCTCCGTTTAATTTACAGTTGCCATTCCAAACTCTTAATTTTTTTTTATGACCAATTACTTCGGAAGGGTCAAAACCTAAATCAGGAAGAAAGGATTTAAGTATTTCATTAACTGGAATTGAATTTTTATTATCTAAAAAACTTCCTATTCCAATATTAACTTCATCGTTTAATGGGAATGCCCATGCAAAACCATTCTTTACTAAGCCAAATTCGAATCTAGCTGTTCTACTCCTTAATTTTCCCTTCCTTTTTATTCTTCCTGAAAAAGTAGATGCAAATTTTTGTTGATTTGGGCCTAAATTAAAAGTTTTAGCCCATGGTGATTGAGATCCATCAGCAATAACAACTGCTTTTGCCTGTATTTGTCTACCATCTAGAGCGGTAATTTGCCAAATATTAGATTTTTTTTTTATATCGACTACGTCAAAGGTAGTCAATAAATTACAACCAGCATTTAGTGCTTGATCTAATAGAAATAAATCGAGCTTTTCACGCTTGACTATCCAAAAAGGAGAAGATCCAGAGAGCTCTGCAACCACTTTGTCGGTATTGCACCAACTAAATTCTACATTTTTTATTACTTCATCAACTATTGGTAAAAGTTTAAAAGGAAACCAATTTTGCACTGCAGCAGACATCCCACCACCGCAGGTTCTCTCTAGAAAGGAAACATTTTTTTCAAGAATACAGACATTTTTACTTTTACTAGCCAGATGAAATGCTGTAGTAGTACCTGATGCTCCTCCTCCAATAATAGCAACATCTATGAGAGTCAAACTTTTAAAATCTCAGCTTCTTTTTCTAAAAGTTTTTTTTCAATATCTTTAATAAAATTATCCGTCTCTTTCTGAATTGTTTCTTGTTCATCTCTGCTTTGATCTTCAGAAAGATCACTATCCTTTTCAGATTTTTTGACTCTATCTATTGCATCACGGCGTATATTTCTTAGGGCAACTTTTCCTTCCTCTGCATATTTGGATGCGAGTTTGCAAAATTCTTTTCTACGCTCCTCAGTCAATGGTGGAACATTGATACGTATTATTTTTCCGTCATTGTTTGGAGTAAAACCTAGGTCACTTGTCGCAATCGCTTTTTCGATTGTTGCTAATGAGCCTAAGTCGAAGGGTTGAATTGCTATTGTTTGAGAGTCAGGGGTAGAGATAGTTGCAAGTGACTTTAGAGGAGTATCAATTCCGTAGTACTCAACTGATATTCTGTCTAATAAAGATGTATTTGCCCTTCCCGTCCTTATGGTATTGAAATTCCTCTGTACTGCTTCTACAGATTTGCTCATTGTGGTTTTTAGCTCTTGGTTTGACATTTAGATAAATTTCTTGCGAATTGATTTTTAAAAAGGTTCAAAAAGCTTAGTTTTAACTTGAATTAGATATTCTTGAGCCAATTGGTTCGCCAGAAATAGCCTTAGCAATATTACCTGGTTGGAAAATATTAAAAACAACTATTGGGATTTTATTATCTTTGCAAAGAGCAATAGCAGTGCTATCCATTACTCCTATTTCGTTAGCCAATACATCTTGAAAGGTGAGATTGTCATATTTGACAGCATTAGTGAATTTTTTTGGATCTCGATCGTAAACCCCATCAACTTTCGTAGCTTTGAAAACAACTTCTGCGTTAATTTCAGCGGCCCTAAGAGCAGCCGTTGTATCAGTTGTAAAAAATGGATTGCCGCACCCACCTCCAAAAACTACTACCCTTCCTTTCTCAAGATGTCTTATTGCTCTTCTTCTTATGTATGGTTCTGCAATCTGTTGCATGTCAATAGCAGATTGAACTCTTGTAGGTACTCCAGCTCTTTCTAATCCATCTTGAAGTGTAATTGCATTCATTACGGTAGCAAGCATTCCTACATAATCAGCAGTGGCCCTATCCATTCCTGCAGCAGATCCTTTCAGACCTCTAAAGATATTTCCACCGCCAACAACAATTGCTATTTGCGTACCATTTTCAACCACTTTTGAAACATCCTTAGCAATTGATTGAACAATTTCAGGATCAATCCCATAAGGCTTCTCTCCCATAAGAGCTTCACCACTGAGTTTTATAAGTGCTCTAGAGTATGTCATTAAAAATTCATAACAAATTGACAGTAGCAAGTCCTGGGAGAACGTCTTTATATCTGTATTGGATCCCTCGCGATGGAAATATTTTCAAGACTATAGATTAATATTCAATTCCTTCTTGTGCTTTTACTCCCTGCTCTCTAAAGGGATGGTGGATTAATTTCATTTCTGTAACAAGATCAGCTGAATCGATTAATTTTTCTGAAGCCCCTCTTCCAGTTAAGACTACATGTGTAAGTTCGGGGCGCAAGTTTATGCCATTTATAATTTCATCTTCATCTATATATCCAAGTTTTATTGCAACAATGATCTCGTCTAATATTATAAGTTTATAATTTGGGTCTTTAATATAAGAAACCGCTTTTCTCCAACTTGAATTAACTAAATTTATATCTTTATTTCTATCTTGTGTTTCCCATGTGAAACCTTCTCCAAATGCATGAAACTTTAATTTTTCATCAAATACTCTCAACGCTAACGACTCTCCTGGTTCCCATCCCCCTTTGATAAATTGAATTATTGCAACTTTGTGGTTATGACCAATTGTTCTTAATCCCATCCCAATAGCTGCTGTGGTTTTCCCTTTACCTTGGCCGGTATTGATTATTATTAGACCTTTTTCTTTATTTCTTTCTTTTAATCTTTGTGTTTGAACTTCTTTCCTTCTTTTCATCCTTTCTCGATATCTTTCTTCGCTAATATTTGGTATTAAATTACCACCCATTCCTATTTTTTCGGCACGCTTATCTAGTTTATTTAGTCTTGAGTCTTCATTGGGAATATTATTTTTCATTTCCTTAGCTTAAATTTTATGAGTTAATAAAAGAATAATTTATAGAAATGATATGGACACAAATATTAATTATTCTTCTTGTTAACATTTTAATCTAGATAAAGCACTATCAACAGCAATTTGCTGATCTCTTCTTGTTATCCAGTGATGATAAGTTTTTGTGTGTATTGAAACTGAGTGTCCCATCATTTTTGCAGCTACAGTATTTGGTAATCCTATTAAGATTGTTCTAACTGCCCATGCATGTCTTAAATCATATGGGGTAAAAGATATTTTGTATCTTCTAAATTGTTCAGATACTCTTCTTCCAATATGTTGAAGAGTTGTCTCTTTTAAATCTGTTTTTATATCTGGGAGTAAATTTGAAGTATCAGTTATTTTGTCTAGCTCAAATAAATCAACCCATTCAGGATGAAATGGCCAAACTTGATGCTCTCCTGTTTTTGTATTTGGGAAAACCCGAAGTATTTTATCTCCACTTTTTTTTAAACAAGACAAGTCACTAAAAAAAACTTCATGGTTTCTAAGTCCATAGGTTGCCATTAACCCGAACACAAATCTCCATTTTGGATTTGGTATTAATTGAAAGCTATTAATAATTTCTTCATCACTAGGTAATTCTCTGAAATTAGATTCGTGAATTCCATAACCACTTTGAAGTTGTTTCCAGTTTTCAGGTAGCTTTAATTTAAGGTGTCTAGCTAAAGCACTTAAAGCAATTCCACATTGTTGTCTGCTCCTTGAATTTTCTTTGTAACTTAAAAGGATTTTCACAAGAAGCTCCTCGTTTAATTTAAGAGTAGATTTATGACTAACTCCAATTAATCTGTTTAAATATGGCTTGTAAGCAGACTGCCAAGTACTGATCATTCCTCCTGGTGATTTGCTCCTAGATGTATCAGAAAAAAATTGCCTTTTGAAGCTTTCTATTTCTTGAATTATTACTTTTTTATTAGCTTTTGTTGACGAGACGGTTTTTTCTTTAATCCAATTAGACCAGCAAAATTGATTCTTTTTAAGTTGATAATCAATTAACTCTATAGCTTTTCTAGCTTCTTCTAGACCGTTTATGTTGTATGCAAGTTTAAGACTTATTCTTTGAACCTTAGAAATATTATGAGATTTCTTATCTGGCAAAGAACCGCGAATGTTTAAAACTTTTCCCCTTTTCTCAATTCTTAGATTAATTCCCTTTGATTCAAGGTCTTGGTTGATATCTAGTAACTTTTGATTCTCGTCCATGATCCTGTAAATTTAGCTAGCTTTACTTTGATAAGGGTTTGTATAACCTTTTATAAGGAGTTTTTTCTAAAATGGCTCGGGTTGGTGTCCTCTTATTAAATCTCGGAGGTCCTGAGAGGATTAAGGACGTTGGACCATTTTTGTATAATTTATTTTCTGATCCAGAGATAATTCGTTTACCAGTTCGTGCTTTTCAAAAACCTTTGGCTTGGCTTATAAGCTTATTAAGAAGTAGTAAATCACAGGAGGCCTATAGATCGATCGGAGGAGGATCACCTCTACGTCGTATTACCGAGCAGCAGGCAAGAGAGCTCCAAAGTTATCTTAGAAATATAGGAATAGACGCTACGACATATGTTGCGATGAGGTATTGGCATCCATTTACTGAGTCAGCCGTAGCGGATATGAAGGCTGACGGTGTTAGCGAAGTTGTTGTTTTACCTCTTTATCCCCATTTTTCTATAAGTACCAGTGGATCTAGTTTTAGAGAATTGAAAAGATTAAAAGATGCTGACTCTGAGTTTGCAGAATTGTCAATTCGTTGTATTCGTAGTTGGTTTGATCATCCAGCATATGTTTCTTCAATGGCTGAATTAATACAGAGACAAATCTTAGATTGTGATTTACCAGAAGAGGCCCACGTTTTTTTTACTGCACATGGTGTTCCTAAAAGCTATGTAGAAGAAGCTGGTGATCCTTATCAAGATCAAATACAGAACTGTTCCCTTTTGATTATTGACCAGCTTGAAACTTCACTTGGATTCAGTAATTCATTTTCACTTGCTTATCAAAGCAGAGTGGGGCCAGAAGAGTGGCTAAAACCATACACCGAAGAAGTATTAGAAAAATTAGGAAAATCCGGCATTAAGGAACTTGTCGTGGTACCAATAAGTTTTGTGAGTGAGCATATTGAAACTCTTCAAGAGATTGATATTGAGTACAAAGAAATTGCTCAGAAAAAAGGAATTGTTAATTTTAAAAGAGTTCCAGCTCTTGATACCTATCCGTTGTTTATTGAAGGATTGGCAGATCTAGTTTCTTCTTGCTTAAACGGCAAGGGGATTAGTTTAGAGGAGGCATCAAAATTGCCAGAAAGAGTAAAACTTTATCCCCAAGAGAAATGGCAGTGGGGTTGGAATAACAGCTCTGAAGTTTGGAATGGAAGAGTTGCGATGATTGTTTTTCTTTATTTTTTGATGGAATTAATAATTGGGGGCGGACCTTTACATCAAATAGGTTTGCTGTAAAGAATTAAAATAACTATTTGTAATTAATTAATTTGATAATCAACTGAATATTAAAACTTCGAGAACTTAATTAAATCTTTGCTTAATTTGGTTTAATTGAAATTATGCATACTAAGATTTATTGTTAGTTTAGATTTTCTTCTGCCGTGACCCTGACTTCTAAGCCTAATCAAATAGGAGATTCAGGAACACAAACTCAATATGAGATGTCAGGAGCTGATGCCTTGATGGATTCTCTTCGTAGGCATGGGGTAGATACTATTTTTGGTTATCCTGGCGGAGCAATACTCCCAATATATGATGCGGTTTTTAAAGCAGAGCAAGAGGGGTGGTTAAAACATATTCTTGTTCGACATGAACAAGGTGGAACTCATGCAGCAGATGGTTTTGCTAGAGCGACTGGGAAAGTAGGTGTTTGTTTTGGTACATCAGGTCCTGGAGCTACGAATCTAGTTACAGGAATAGCCACCGCTCAGATGGATTCTGTTCCTCTTGTCGTCATAACAGGACAAGTACCTAGACCTGCTATTGGTACTGATGCTTTTCAAGAAACAGATATTTTTGGGATAACACTTCCAATTGTTAAACATTCATGGGTCGTAAGAGATCCCTCTGAAATTGCAAAAGTTGTAGCTCAAGCTTTTCTTATTGCCTCATCGGGTAGACCAGGGCCTGTTTTGATTGACATACCAAAAGATGTTGGACAAGAGATGTTTAAATATCTTCCTGTAGAGCCAGGTTCAATAAAGCCACAAGGTTTTGAACTTCCATTCGCGCCAGAACATAAAGCTATAAGTGCAGCCTTAGATTTAATTGAAAATGCTGAGCAACCACTCCTTTACGTTGGCGGGGGTGTTATTTCTTCGGGGGCACATGAAACTCTGGCCGCGATTGCCAATAAATATCAAATACCCGTAACAACAACTTTGATGGGAAAAGGCGCCTTTGACGAACGTGAGCCTTTATCAGTTGGTATGCTTGGTATGCATGGAACAGCTTATGCCAATTTTGCTGTAACTGAATGTGATTTGTTGATTGCCATTGGAGCAAGATTTGATGACAGAGTTACAGGTAAATTAGATACTTTTGCATCTAAAGCAAAAGTTATTCATTTTGAGATTGATCCGGCTGAAATCAATAAAAATAGAGTAGTTGAAGTTTCAGTATTAGGTGATGTTGGAATTAGCCTTGTTAAATTATTAGATCTCAGTAACCAAAGGAAAATAAATCCAAAAACTTCTAATTGGCTTGACAAAATTAAAAACTGGAAAAATAATTTTCCTTTAGTGACTCCCCCTAAGGAAGGAGAAATTTATCCACAGGAAGTATTAATTGCGTTGAGAGATTTAGCTCATGATGCGTATATTACAACTGATGTTGGACAACATCAGATGTGGGCAGCTCAATATTTGTTGAATGGTCCAAGACAATGGATTAGTAGTGCTGGACTTGGAACAATGGGTTTTGGAATGCCTGCTGCAATGGGAGTCAAAGTTGCTTTACCTAAGGAGCAAGTAATTTGTATCGCCGGTGATGCAAGTATTCTCATGAATATTCAGGAGCTCGGAACTATTGCTCAATACAATTTGAATTTAAAAGTAATTATTATCAATAACCATTGGCAAGGGATGGTTAGGCAATGGCAAGAGAGTTTTTATGATGAACGATATTCGGCCTCTAATATGTCTGTTGGGGAACCGGACTTTATTTCTCTATCTAAGGCTTTTGGGATTGAGGGCATTGTGATTTCAGAAAGAGAAAACCTAATCCCTGGGCTTCAGAGAGCATTGGCGAATGAAGGACCAGTTCTTGTTAACGTCAATGTAAGGAAAGGTGAAAATTGTTACCCTATGGTGCCACCTGGAAAAAGTAATGCTCAAATGGTTGGTATACCTGAGAATAAGAGATAATTTAAACTTTGTTATGAAAAAATTTTTTACAAACATTTTAATATTATTAATTTCTTTTTTTTGTTTCTATTCGGAAGTTGAAGCAGCTGAAATTTTGCAAGTTACTAGCTCGTCTGTTTTGCTGATCGGAGATCATAATCGTACCTATACTGTGAAATTAGCATGTACTGAAATCAGGCCTGATTTAGAAGAAAAATCTCTTAATTGGCTTAAAAAACAACTACCAAGACATACAAGAGTAAATTTAAAACCTAAAGGATCAGTCGATGGTGTCCTGGTTGCAAAAGTTATTCCTTTTGATAGTAATATTGATATAAATGAGAAATATATAAAGGAAGGTTTAGCAACAAATAAATGCTAATTTAAATGTGAAATTCTATTCTTCTATGGCTATGAATATATACAGCTCCATTGTCTTAAATTAGTTTTATCTCTTCTATAAGAATTAAATAGATCTGGATTTGAATATGTGCAAATTCTATTTAAATTGATTTGATGTTTTTTTATGCCTTCTTTAAATAACTGTAAGATGGCAGCAGCTTGTATATCAATTAGTATTTTATTAGGATTAGAATCTTTTTTGAATAGAGGAATAATTTCTTCTTCTTTAAATTCATTTATACATAAACTTTTTTCCATAAAGCTTTTCCCTGTAAGTTGAATGATTAAATCTTCAACATCTTTTTTCTCAACTTGATATTTATCTCCTTTAATAGAGGGACCTATGGCAATAATTAAATCATTTTTCTTAGAACCAATGTCTTCTAATCTTTTTAATGTCTTTGATATAATTTCCTTCTTAATACCTTTTAATCCAGAATGACAAGCTGCGATATTTCTTGTCTTTATATCAGCAATAAGTATAGGAATGCAATCTGCTGTGTATATCCACAAACTTTGATATTTCTCTTTCGTTATTAATGCATCCGCAATTTTAGGCTTTAAATTTAATATATTATTTACTTGAATTACCTTGTCGCTATGTATTTGCTTAGCATAATTAATATTAGATGATACATTTAGTTGGTTTTGTAGATCTACAGGCTTATTTTTATTAGATCTTTTCGTAAAAAAGGCATGTATAAAATTATTTTCTCGAAATAGATCACATTCAAAAAAATTAATTTCATTATGAGTTAATAACCTCATCCTTTTATAATTCTCTTTTTGAGACGTTAAATCTATTTGAACTGAGTTGTCAGTGAAAATTTTAACTTTCTCCAATATCCTTTAGCATCCAAAATCCATCTAGAGAATTTTCTTCAGGACTTTTTTGAACTGAAATAAATTGAAGTCCATCTGCATATAGTTTTGTATTTAAAAAATTATTTTCAATAGCTTTTTTTGCTTCTTCTTCGACATCAGTTACTAACCATCTATCAGCTTGGCCTGCTTCTAAGATTATCTGTGTACCTTCTATTGAAAGCTTGGCCGGTTCAAGTCCCCCGAGCCACGCTGCAAGTGCTAAGGATCTATTTGGACTAAACAGCCTAATACCTGGAATGGAAATATTTTGATCAATTGAATCTTTTATAGGAATTAAATTGGAAAACTCTATTTCCCATTCGTCAGCCTCTCTAAGTGTATTTAGGGATAAGGAAGCAAAACTCCAGGAATCACCTCTTACTTCCTCAGGTAAGGGGATAGCTTGATTTGTAATTGGGTTTGAGGGAGGAGCAAGGTTGACTCCTGTATATCCTTTTTGATGAGGATAAAAACTCCTTTCTCTATCAATAAGCCACTCCAATAATGAATATGTTCTTCTGCTTGAAATAAGTTCAATTCCTATTTGATCTGCTGCACGTTTTATCATTGTTTTCATAGAAGAACGCCAACAACGAATAACCGAAGGCTTATCCCAACCTTGTGAATAAGCTTCATTAATAGCTTCGTCTAGTGCATTTTTTAACCAAATAGAATTAACACTTGATGCTGGACATATCTTTTCCCATTTAAATGTTTTTGTATCTTTGAAATTATTTGTAGATGTGATTAACAATTCCCATCTTTTTTTTCCATTTTCATCAATTATTGGCCGGGAATAAAAGTCTATTTCCCAGTCTGTTTTTTTTAAATCAGATTTTTTTGAAGTAATCACAATTTTTCTTTCTTCAATATTAAAGTTATGAGGATAAGTTGATTTCTTCCTTTTCCTTTTGAGGATCAACTTTTTCTTTATTCAAACTATTTCGAGCTTTTATTGCTCGCTCATCCGCCTCTCCCATAACTTTTGCTTTATCAGTAATAATTTCTCCTGGAGGGCCCTCTAAAAGAGCTGTATTTAATCCAATTCGTCCCCTGGAAGGATCTAAATCAGTTATCAAAGCTTTGATGGACTCGCCCGTTTGAAAGACTTCTCTAAGGCTTCTCATACTTCCATTGGTTACCACTGAATGATGCAACAATCCACTGATGCCCTTCAAATCTACAAAAAAACCATAAGGCTTTATTGCTAAGACTTCACCCTCGATTAATTGTCCGATTTCTAATTCAGAAAATCTTGAGGCAATTGCAGCTTTCTTTTCGGAGAGAACAAGTTTTCGTCTATCTGGATTTACCTCTAAAAAAGCTGTATTAATTGTCTTTGAAACAAGAGATTGATGATTCTCTCCATCTTCAAGTTGAGATCTAGGAATAAAACCTCTTAAACCTTCGAAGTCGCAAGTAACACCGCCTCGGTTAAAACCATTTATTTTTACTTGAATAACTTTTCCTTCTTTTGCAAGACCTTGCACTTTGTCCCAGCTTTTTCTTAGCTCTAAAGCCCTACAACTGATTGTTACCATCCCATCTGCATTTTGTTCTCTAGTAACGAGAACTTCTACTTGTAATCCTTTTGGGAAACGTTCTTTTAAATTTGTAATCACACCTAGACCACATTCATTCTTAGGCATGAATCCAGGAGCTTTTCCACCTATATCTACGTAAATACCATCACTTTCAACCGCAATAACTGAACCTTTTGCAATTTCTCCTGTTGTACCGATTGGTTGATTCTCCTCTAGGGCCGCTAGAAATTCGTCTTCATCAAAATCAAATTCATCAACAGTTCTGCTTTTTGGTTCAAATAGATTTTGATTATCAAAAGATTCAATATTTTTTTTAGGTTCAGAATTATTTTCTGATCTCAGAAGATCCTCCATGGTAGTTGCTTGAAAACTATCGGCTGAATCTTCCTGGATTAATTTTTGCTGTTCAGGTGCTTTATTTAATTTAGAAATTTCTTTTTTGGCTAGAACTTTTTCATCAAATCTTTTATCTTTAGTCTGTTCAGAGAAATCTTTCTCAGATGATTCTTCATTGTTTATTTCTAACTCAGTCTTTCGACTGATATGCATAACCTGCAATGGCTTGCGCGGTGCATTTATTGCCTGCCTTGGGGGAGTAGCTTTTTTAGGCTGAGGATCTGACCCGGCCATAATACCCTTGGTAATAAGTGAAACATTCTTACAGTCAAGGGTAAGTTGTTTTTTAATTATTAGGAGATTTCTATCATTTTTCAAACTCGTCGATTTGAGCATTTGACCTGGCCTGAGGCCTCTAAAGCCGCTTCAGAGAAAGGATCTACATTGGTTTGGCCCTTTGGCGCATGTGAACAACATGGGCCTCATTTACCTTTAATTACTGATACTTTTTTTGCGGAAAATATTCTAATCAAAACTCTTGAAAGGTTGCCAGAAAATATGCCGATATGGATGATGCCATCTCAATCAATTGGGTTCTCTCCCGAGCATCAAGCTTTTCCAGGGACTTTGTCCTTATCAGCTGATGTTTTGCTTGCAATTATTACTGATGTTGGCCAGCAAATAGCGTCTATGGGATTTAATAGATTAGTTTTTTTTAACGCGCATGGTGGGCAAATTGGCCTGCTCCAAGCGGTTTCAAGGCAACTGAGAATTCAATGCCCTTCGCTAGCTGTATTGCCTTGCTTCCTGTGGAGTGGTGTCCCAGGATTGGATCAGCTTTTACCCGAAAAAGAGGTTGAGGAAGGGCTTCATGCTGCACTAGCGGAAACAAGTCTTATGTTGCACATGGCTGGAGATTTGGTTCGAAATGATTCTTACTTGGATCAAAAGGATGTAGATCAAGAAATAGTTACTATTCCTAAAGGTTGGAGCCTAGAAGGTGCCTCACCATGTGCTTGGCTTACAGAAGATTTGAGCTCTTCTGGAATTATTGGCGATGCAAGTTCTTCAAATCCTGTATTGGGTGCCGCTTTGAAAAATGCACTAATAGATCATTGGAAGTCCCTATTCGCAAGCCTTTTGAACAGTGATTGGCCTCCAATCATGTCTTAAATACCTGTTTCTTGCAGTTAAGTTGTGGTAACTGAACTACCATTTTGCGTTTAATTCTGTAAGATCACTCAGATTGACAAATTTTCTAATAGATCTATGCAAGCTTTTGCATCCAACAATTTAACCGTAGAAAAAGAAGAGTTGGTTTCTGACTCTCTTCCGGATTTCACATCTGAATCTTACAAAGATGCCTATAGCAGAATTAATGCAGTTGTAATTGAAGGTGAGCAAGAAGCTTATTCAAATTTTCTTGATCTCGCCAAGTTGATTCCTGAGCATGCTGATGAGCTTGTAAGGCTTGGAAAGATGGAGAAGAAGCATATGAATGGTTTTTGCGCTTGCGGAAGAAATCTTGCAGTAAAGCCTGATATGCCTTTCGCAAAAACCTTTTTCTCAAAGCTCCACAATAATTTCATAGAGGCTTTTAATGCTGGTAATACCACTACTTGTCTTCTAATTCAATGCATTTTGATTGAATCTTTCGCAATATCTGCTTACCACGTTTACATTCGTGTGGCTGATCCTTTTGCTAAGAGAATTACAGAAGGTGTTGTTCAAGATGAATATTTGCACTTGAATTATGGTCAAGAGTGGCTTAAAGCCAATCTTGAGACAGTCAAGAAAGATCTTATGAAGGCTAATAAAGAAAATCTGCCTTTAATAAAATCAATGCTTGATGAAGTTTCTAATGACGCTGAAGTTCTCCATATGGATAAGGAAGAGTTAATGGAAGAATTTATGATTGCTTATCAAGATTCCCTTTTAGAGATAGGTCTTGATAATAGAGAAATAGCCAGAATGGCTCTTGCTGCTGTGATTTAAAGATTTTAAATTTACAATTTTTTGCCTTCATCAATTCCTCAAGAACTTAAAGTTATTGAGGAATTCTTTTTTTTGTGGCCTTGGTGGTCTAACCTTCAAACTTGGATAAATCTTTAGTTTCAATTTTGATCTTTCTTGGTGCAAAATGTTTGGGCTAATTGGACATTCAACAAGCTTTGAAGATGCCAAGCGAAAGGCATTGGGCTTAGGGTATGACCATATTGCTGAAGGGGATTTAGACGTATGGTGTACTGCACCGCCTCAGTTAGTTGAGCATGTAAAGGTCGTAAGTGCGATTGGAAAGACTATTGAGGGAGCATATATAGACTCATGCTTTGTTCCTGAGATGTTAAGTCGCTTCAAAACTGCAAGAAGAAAAGTTTTGAATGCAATGGAGTTAGCCCAAAAGAAAGGGATCAATATCACCGCTTTAGGTGGATTTACGTCAATAATTTTCGAAAATTTTAATTTGCTTCAAAATCAACAAGTTAGAAATACCACTCTAGATTGGCAAAGATTTACCACAGGTAATACTCATACAGCTTGGGTGATTTGTAGACAGCTAGAGCAAAATGCACCTCGAATAGGGATTGATTTGAGTAAGTCAAAAGTAGCTGTTGTGGGAGCTACTGGTGACATTGGCAGCGCTGTTTGTAGGTGGCTAAGCAATCGAACTGGTGTTTCTGAGCTTCTGTTGGTAGCTAGGCAGCCAAAGCCTTTAATTGAACTTCAATCTCAGCTTGGAGGAGGAAGAATTCTGAGTCTTGATGAGGCTTTACCTGAAGCGGATATTGTGATTTGGGTTGCAAGCATGCCCAAAACCTTAGAAATTGACCCTTCTCAAATCAAAAGGCCCTGCTTAATGATTGATGGTGGATACCCTAAGAATTTAGGCGAGAAGTTTTCAGGAACTGGTATACATGTTTTAAAAGGAGGAATAGTTCAATTTTTCAAAGATATTGGTTGGAGCATGATGGAATTGGCTGAGATGGAAAATCCTAAAAGAGAAATGTTTGCATGTTTTGCTGAGGCAATGCTTCTTGAATTCGAGAATTGTCACACCAATTTCAGTTGGGGAAGGAATAATATTACTTTGGAAAAGATGGATTTTATTGGCAATGCTTCTGAGAGGCACGGGTTTTCAGCTCTTGGTTTGAAATCAAATATTCAGACATTAACCGTCTGAACATTTGAAAACTTTTTTTTATGGCTAGACGTTTCCTCCTCGAATTTGAAAAACCTCTTGTTGAATTAGAGAATCAGATTGATCAAATCAGAGAATTAGCAAGAGATTCAGAGGTTGATGTAAGTCAGCAACTTCTGCAATTAGAAACACTTGCGGCAAGAAGGCGAGAAGAAATATTTAATGCACTAACACCTGCTCAAAAGATTCAAGTAGCTAGACACCCTCAAAGACCTAGTACGCTTGATTACATTCAGATGTTTTGTGATGATTGGGTAGAATTACACGGAGACAGAAACGGAACTGATGATCAAGCCCTCATAGGAGGGTTAGCTCGAATAGGTGAAAAATCTGTCCTTATAATTGGACAACAAAAAGGTCGAGATACAAAAGAGAATGTTGCAAGAAACTTTGGTATGGCAAAGCCAGGAGGATATAGAAAGGCTTTGAGGTTGATGGATCATGCTGATCGCTTTCGCCTGCCAATAATCTCTTTTATAGATACGCCTGGAGCTTATGCAGGGCTCATAGCAGAAGAGCAAGGTCAGGGAGAAGCTATTGCAGTAAATTTACGTGAAATGTTTAGGCTCAAAGTGCCCATAATTGCGACTGTAATTGGAGAAGGTGGCTCTGGGGGCGCGTTGGGGATAGGAGTCGCAGACAGGTTGCTCATGTTTGAACATAGTGTTTATACAGTCGCAAGCCCCGAGGCATGTGCTTCGATTTTATGGAGGGATGCTGCTAAGGCTCCAGAAGCAGCATCATCATTAAAAATTACTGGTCCTGACCTTATGAAGTTAGGAATTGTTGATGAGGTACTAAAAGAACCTTCTGGGGGGAATAATTGGGCCCCGCTTCAGGCTGGAGATACTTTGAAAAATGCCCTTGAGAAGCACTTATCTGAGTTATTGGCTTTATCCCCTGATGAATTGAGAGAGAATAGATATACCAAATTTAGAAAAATGGGAAAATTTTTGGAATCTTATTCTAACGAAAGTGAAATTTCAGTTTAAAGTTTTAATGTTTGCTTTTAACTTTCTTGTCAACAGTATTAATAACAGGTGCTTCTAGAGGAATTGGGAGAGCAACTGCTAGAGCTTTTGCTAATTCAGGGTGGGATTTACTGCTTTTAGCTAGGTCTGAAAATGATTTAGAAAAACTTGTTGAAGAGTTTGATAACAAAAAAGTTAAGGTCTTCTACGAATCTATTGATCTTAGTGATCCCCAAAATATATCTAAGGGAATAGTTGAATTAATGAATAATGGTTTAATTCCCTCGGTTCTAATAAATAATGCTGGAGTCGCATGGACTGGAGACCTTTTATCTATGCCGCTTGAAAAATGGGAATGGATCATGCAAATGAATCTCACCAGTATCTTTCAGGTTTGCTCTGAAGTGGTTCCTTTAATGAGAAAAAAAGGAGGATTAGTTATCAACGTTAGTAGTCATGCTTCTCGAAATGTTTTTCCACAATGGGGAGCTTATTGTGTTTCTAAAGCAGCTTTAGCAAGTTTTACCAAATGTTTGGCAGAAGAAGAACGGAAGAATTCTATACGAGCATGCACACTTACTCTTGGATCAGTAAATTCGTCTCTTTGGGATTCTGATACCGTTGGGATGCAATTTGATAGAGATTCGATGCTTTCAGTTGATCAAGTTGCATGTGAGCTTTTACATCTTGCTAATCAACCAATTAATCAAATTATTGAGGATGTAACACTGATGCCTTCTGCAGGAATATTTTGAAATTAGAGAACAAAATAAATTCTCAGGATTCATTTTGGTCTCTAATTTTGCTAACAAGAGATTCAACTTTCTTAATATCTTTAATCCCTGGAGATATCTCTAGTCGACTAGAGGCATCAATTCCATCTGGCTTAAGCTTAGAAAAAATTTCAGGAATTATTTCAGCAGATATACCACCAGCTAAGATCCAAGGAGTTTTAAAAGTTTTATTAATTAGTAATTCTATCGGGACTCTATTTCCAGTGCCTCCAAGTGAGTTATCATCCCAAGCATCCAATAGAATAGCATCAATATCCTTTTCATATTGACTGATATTTTCTAAATCATTAACAGATTTTAATCTGAAGGCTTTCCACAATTTAATTGTTGGCAACTCATTCTTTATTTTACGACAATAATCAACGGATTCATTCCCATGTAATTGGATAACATTTGGTGGAGTTGATCTGTTACTTATAGATTTGACTTCTTCTAATTGTTCATTTGCGATTACTAATACTTTTTCAACACTTGAAGACACTTTTTCTATTTCATTAAAAATTTTTATACATTCTTCTTCTGGTACATAACGAGGTGAATTTTTAACACCAATAACTCCGATAGCATTTATTTCGAATTCGGCTATGGATCTTGCTTGCGAAGTCTTTGTTAGCCCACAAATTTTTATTGCTGTTGATTTTTTAGAAGTAGATTTTCTGATCATTAACAAAACTTTTATTAGGATTGATTGAAATAGATTTTATTGAGAGCTTGGAGGAATTTAAGTTTGGGTAGTTGGGAAGTTATGAAAATCAAAGGAATCCCTTTGAGGATCCATCCAAGTTGGTTTTTGGTTTTAATATATTTTACTTTGTCAGCCAGAGATCAGTTCGAGACGCTTATGGATGGTCAAGCATCTTTTTGGAGTGGATGGCTAATTGGTGCTTTTACCTCTTTACTTTTGTTTATATCAGTGTTGTTGCATGAATTGGCTCATTCTTTTGTAGCAATTGGAGAAGGTCTAAAAGTTAGAGACATAACACTTTTTTTTCTTGGAGGCATGGCTAATCTTGAAAAAGAATGTCCGACTTCAAAAGGAAGTTTAAAAATTGCAATTTCAGGTCCAATTGTTAGTCTTTTATTAGCTTTTTTAATGATTTTATTAAGTAATAATTTATCAGTATCAAATTTTATTCTCTCTAATTTGTTTAAGCAGGTTGGTAGCCTTAATCTTTTGATAGGGGTATTTAATTTGCTTCCAATAATTCCTCTTGATGGGGGTGTAATATTAAAATCTTTAATTTGGTACTTTACAGGGAGTAAAACAGCAGGTATCAAAGTGGCGATTGTCTCTGCAAGATTAATTTCTTTGCTTGCTGTTTTTATTGGCTTTCTAAGTTTACTTAGGGGTAACTTATATATCGCAATTTGCTTTTTTATTATTGGTTTATTTATTTTTTCTTCATCTAAATCTCAGAGCCAAATTATTCAAATACAAAAGATATTGTCTGAATCATTTGTAAATCAGGTTTATAGTCGTTCATACAGAGTTTTGGAGGATGATTTGCCTGTAAAAGTTTTATCTAAATATCAATATTTGAATAAAGATAATGTCTTTAATGAGGAATGGATACTCTTGTATAGAGAAGGGAGATGTGTCGGTTATGTTAATGAAAAAATATTGAAGAATATTGCTGTACATAACTGGGATAAAAAGTTTCTTTATGAGTTTTCATTCCCAATAAATGAATTACCATCGATTAGTGAAAAACAACCATTATGGAAAGCAATTATAAGAATAGAAAAAACAAATGATGGGAGGCTACTTGTCTTATCTGTTTCTGGTCTTCCTCTTGGAACTTTAGACAGAGTAGATATAGGGAAAGCAGTACTTAAAAAAATCGGATTAAATCTTCCTGATCAATTAATTAAAATTTCAAGAAAAGAGAATATTTATCCACTAGGATTAAATCTATTTAATATTGCACAATCCATGGTTTCGAGTGATTTAGAAGAGGATCAATAATGATTTATTTTTTTAAATTTATTTACAGCTAAATGTCTTATTATCTCTTTATCTTTTTTATCTAATGCATAATTAGACAACTTTAGATTCGGCCATGTTTTACCTAATGATTCTATTAAAAAGCCTATAACTCTATCTTTATCTTTAATTTCAATTTTTATCTTTGGTGGAGCTGCATTAAAAACTTTTTCCCATAATTTTCTTGATGGTTCCATTAATATCTCTCCATGCTGAAGCAAGTGTCCCTTTTTCCAGTACTGAGCACTTCCAATATGCTTGTTTTTATCTTTATCAACTAAGTCAGCCAATGTTGAAGTTGAAAAACAATTACTATTGGACATATTCACAGATTCATTCCCAAAAAATAGATCCACTCCAGCTTTTTTAAAACCGTCTTTTAGCCATTGAGTCGTCTTTAAATATGATTCTTTTTTGCTCCTTGGCGGATATTTCCATACAAGAGCGTATGTGAGTCCTCTGCTATGAAGAACAGCTTTCCCTCCACTAGGTCTTCTTACGATTCTTAATTGTTCTTTTTTTAAAAGTTCAATCCATTTTTTTGGCAGTCCTGTTTGATTCCTCCCAATCGACAACCAGTCTCCATCCCATGTATAAAAACGTATTGCCATATTGAAATTGTGCTCAGAGAATGACTTTTCTAATAGGAAGAGATCAATTGCCATTTGCTCTGGTCCACTTAATTCAAGAGGATTTAAATAAAGAACTTCTTCTAGATTGTTCATTTTTAATTTTTAGTTATTCGTCATCAAAACGTTATTTTATTGAAATTCCCCTTTATTTAGTTTCTTTTTGAATTTATAAATGCATTGGGATAAATCAAAGAATTGATTCCATTATTAATTAAGTTAGCATAAAAAAATCAAGACACTTTCATTGAATTTGGGACAACCTCAACGAATTGAAGAGCCATTCCGAAGGAAGCGTTCAAAAAGAATTAGCAAGAGCATTCCTGCTGTAAATAAAAAAATCGATGCCTTTAGTCAAGTTTCTGAATTTCAGAAAGAAGAAGTTAGACGGGAACTTTTATATAGCCATGTGGGATTAATTTTGAAGTTTGGATTATTTATTGTATTTTCAACCAGTCTTGTGAACTTAGGACTTGCTTCTCATCAACGTGTGAATAGAAATATAGAGTTGTCATATCTATTAGAAAAAGAATCAAAAAAACTTCACAGGTTAAGACTACGTTTTGATGAAATGTTTACTAATGGTGGAGAACAAAGTTTTTTTAAGGAGCAAGATCAGTGGATTACTCCAAATAGTGTCAGAGTTATCTGGCAGTGATTTACTTTGCTTCTCATAGGTTTAGATTTGTATTTGAAAATTGATTAAAATAGTTTTTATTAAAGAATATGGCTCTAGTACAAGCTGCACCAGGAACTGTCTTAATTACTGGAACGACATCAGGAGTTGGGTTATATGCAACAAAGTCTTTGGTCGAGAGGGGTTGGAGAGTTATTACCGCAAATAGATGTTCTGTGAGAGCTGAAGCTTCTGCATCAGCAGTTGGATTACCTACTAATAGTCCAAGACAACTTAAACATATACAAATTGATCTTGGCGACTTGGATAGTGTTCGCAATGGGGCTAAAAGTCTTCTAGAGGATTTGGAAAAGCCATTGGATGCCTTGGTTTGCAATGCTGCAGTATATCTGCCTCGGTTAAAAAAACCTTTGAGATCTCCACAGGGATATGAAATATCAATGGCAACAAATCATTTTGGACATTTTTTATTAATTCAGTTGCTGCTTGAAAATCTTAGTAAGTCTTCAAGACCAGTCTGGAAGGGAAGATCTTGGGGGGTGGAATCATCTAGAGTAGTAATCTTAGGGACTGTAACTGCAAACAATAAAGAACTTGGAGGGAAAATACCAATACCAGCTCCTGCTGATTTAGGAAATCTATCTGGTTTTGAAGAAGGTTTCTGCGACCCCATCTCAATGGCTAGTGGTAAACGTTTTAAGCCAGGCAAAGCTTATAAAGACAGTAAGCTATGCAATATGATTACGACTCAAGAACTACATAGGCGATTTAACTCTTCTCCAATTCTTTTTAGTTCTCTATATCCAGGATGTGTAGCTAATACCAGATTATTTAGAAACACTCCTAAACTGTTTCAGTGGCTGTTTCCATGGTTTCAGAAATTAATAACAGGAGGTTTTGTAAGTGAAGCACTTGCTGGCGACAGGGTAGCCCAAGTTGTTTCAGATCCTCAATTTGCTATTTCTGGTGTTCATTGGAGCTGGGGAAATAGACAACGCAAAGACAGACAACAATTTTCACAAGAATTGTCCGATCGAGTGACTGATCCAGTGACCTCTAGAAAAGTTTGGGAATTGTCTATGAGATTAGTTGGGCTGAAATAATTCTTGAATTAGTTCTTTAATCAAAGCCCAGTAGATCAAATATTTCACGGTCTTTCAAGGGTTCCGCCTCTAATGGCTCAACATTATCTATCATTTTCTGGGCCAAAGAAAGATATTCATTTTGTACTTCCACTACGCCTTCTTCTTCTGCATCCATCTCAAAAATTGTGCACTTTTTAAGTCTTGATCTTCGTATTGCGTCTACATTACGGAAATGAGCCATGGTCTTAAGACCTGTTCTTTCATTGAATTTCTCTATCTGGTCTAATTCAGCGGAGCGGTTTGCTATTACACCTCCTAGACGAACTTTGTAATTTTTTGCTTTAGCGTTTATTGCTGCGACGATGCGATTCATTGCGAAAATAGAATCAAAATCATTTGCGGTAACAATTAGACAATAATTTGCGTGTTGCAATGGGGCTGCGAAGCCTCCGCATACAACGTCACCAAGAACATCAAATATAACTACATCAGTATCTTCTAAAAGATGATGCTCTTTTAAGAGTTTGACCGTTTGACCTGTGACATAACCACCACAGCCTGTCCCTGCTGGTGGCCCACCACTCTCAACGCACATAACCCCGTTAAAACCTTTGAACATAAAATCTTCAGGTCTAAGTTCCTCACTATGAAAATCTACTTCTTCAAGGATATCTATGACAGTAGGCACCATTTTGTGCGTAAGTGTGAAAGTGCTGTCATGCTTTGGATCACAACCAATTTGAAGTACTTTCTTCCCAAGCTTTGAAAATGCTGCTGATAAATTAGAAGAAGTAGTTGATTTACCAATACCGCCTTTGCCATAAACAGCAATAACCAGCGCTCCTTCTTCGATTTGTGCTTTTGGATCTTGTTTGACCTGAACGCTACCTTCACCGTCCTCCTTACGAGTTATTGTCGAAGTCATTAATCTTTTTCTTTCGAAAGTCATTAATTTATATTCTTGCAGGGAAATATCTCTTTAGGAAATGTTTAGAGAATTCGATACATTTGGCATTAAATATATATCTTCAAATGAAAACATATGTACATTACGCTGCGTAGATGCGTACTTCTACTCATGCTTCTAGCTTATTTAGTAGGTAAGCAAATAGCCCTTGAATGTATTGTGCTAGCTGAGAGTCACTAGCTGCTGAAAATGGAAAAGTTACCGTAGTAAGACATTTGGTAACTAAAAAGTAACTAAATGCGAAAGAGATTAAGTGTTTGTTGACGGTTTACCCTTTTTAGATGCAGTTTGAATATATACATGTATTAAATTTCTATGAGCGGTGCAACGCTCCTTAAAGAATCTGGTCCCAAAGAAGTCTTTTGCGGGCTAACTTCTATAGTTTGGCTACATAGAAGAATGCCTGATGCTTTCTTCCTTGTTGTGGGTTCTAGAACCTGTGCTCATTTAATTCAAAGTGCAGCAGGAGTAATGATCTTTGCTGAACCGCGCTTTGGCACAGCTATTTTAGAAGAAAGAGATTTGGCTGGATTAGCTGATGCTCATGACGAGTTAAATCGAGTAGTTAAAAATCTTTTAGCCAGACGTCCTGAAATAAAAACTCTTTTTCTTGTTGGCTCTTGCCCAAGCGAAGTAATAAAAATAGATCTTTCAAGGGTTGCCGAAAATCTGAATATTGAACTTAAAGGTCAAGTAACCGTTTTGAATTATTCGGGAAGTGGAATAGAGACAACTTTCACGCAAGGAGAAGACGGAGCATTAAAGGCTTTGATTCCATTGATGCCTAAGAGCGATCAAAAAAAATTACTTTTAGTTGGAACTCTTGCTAATGCCGTGGAGGAGCGGTTAATAAGTATCTTTAATCGGCTTGGAATAGATAGCGTAGAAAGTTTTCCACCTAGGCAGTCAACAGAATTACCATCTATTGGTCCTGAAACCAAAGTCCTTCTTACTCAGCCCTATTTAACTGATACCGCTAGAGAGCTAAAAAATAAAGGTGCTGAAATAATTGAAGCTCCCTTTCCTCTAGGTGTTACTGGAAGCACATTGTGGATTCAGGCAGCTGCAAATTCATTTGGCATCGATAAATCAATTGTTGATTCAATATTAAATCCATTGATATCAAGAGCAAAGCAAGCTTTGGCTCCTCATGTTGAGAAACTTTCTGGCAAGAAACTCTTTCTTTTACCCGAATCTCAATTAGAAATTCCTCTCGCTAGATTTCTAAGTAATGAGTGTGGAATGGAGATTGTTGAAATAGGAACACCTTATTTAAATAGAGATTTAATGAAAGCAGAAATAGACTTGCTACCTCCTGATTGTCGTATCGTCGAAGGTCAACACGTAGAGAAACAGTTAGACAGAGTAAGAGATAGTTCACCAGATCTTGTCGTTTGTGGAATGGGACTAGCTAATCCACTTGAGGCAGAGGAAATAGAGTCCCGATAGAATTACTAATTAATAAAACTTTTAAATCTCCTTGGATCTTAGCTGGTGGTATATCTGCTGAAATAATTCCTGAAATTTTTTCTAAGCTAAAGCCAGATGGAAATGATGCCTCTAGTCGACAAGAGATATCTCCATGGATTTAAGAT